>JAPOYG010000151.1 GCA_026706755.1 Acidobacteriota bacterium | reverse complement strand
TCGCCATCTCCACGGAGTTCATCAACACGCCGGCGAGCGTCATCCCGGCCTGGACGGCCGTCTTCGTGGCGGTCGGCATCGGCATCCTGCTCTACCGGGTGGGCGTCGGCATCACCTGGCCGACGGTGGTGGGGACGGTCATCCTCTACGCGGTCATCTACCTGGGCGAGCTGGTCCCGGTCACGCTGACGGAGACGGCCGGCATCGCGCCGGCGGCGCAGTGGATCCTGATCCTGTTCGCCTACGCTGCGGTGGCCTCGATGCTGCCGGTCTGGCTGTTGCTCCAGCCGCGCGACTACATCAACGGCATCCAGCTCTTCGTCGGCCTCGGCATCCTGTACGGAGCGGTCTTCATCGCCGCCCCGACCATCGTCGCACCGCCGATCAATCCGAACGTCCCGCCCGGGACGCCGCCGATCATGCCGCTGCTGTTCGTCACGATCGCCTGCGGCGCGATCTCCGGCTTCCATGGCCTGGTCAGCTCCGGGACGACCTCGAAGCAGCTCAACAAGGAGACCGACGCCCGCTTCGTCGGCTACCTGGGCTCGCTCGGCGAGGGCACGCTCGCGATCGTCGCCATCATCGCGGTGACGGCCGGCTTCGCCATGACCGACGGCGGCCTGGGGCCGGCGCGGGAGGCCTGGCAGTCGGCGTACAGCAATGCGGAGAGCTTCGGCGCGGTGGGCGGCATCAGCGCGTTCGTCGCGGGGGGGGCGCAGATCGCGTCCGAGGGGCTCGGGCTGCCGCTCGGCTTCGCGCAGACCCTGCTCGCCGTCATGGCGGTGCTCTTCGCCGGAACGACGATGGACGCCGGGGTCCGGCTGCAGCGCTACATCGTGCAGGAGTGGGGAACGATCTACAGCATCCCGCCGCTCCAGAACGGCTACATCGCCACCGCCGTCGCGGTCGGGGCCTGCCTGGTGCTGGCGTTCGGCGCGGGGGGGGCGGACGGAACCGGCGGCATGATCATCTGGCCGCTGTTCGGCACGACGAACCAGTTGCTCGCGGGGCTGACGCTGCTCGTCATCAGCGTCATGCTGGTCAAGCTCAGGCGGCCGGCGCGCTACACGCTGATCCCCATGATCTTCGTCACGACGATGGCGCTGCTCGCCGCGCTCTACCAGCTCAGCAGCCTCTACACCGACGGCAACTACGTGCTGATGGCGATCGACGTGGTGATCATCATCACCGCCATCTTCGTCATGCTCGAGGCGGCCTCGGCCCTGATGCGGGAGCGGCGCGCCGCGGCGGCGGGGGCGCACTAGGAGTCGGCGCCGTGCATGGATGAAGGGCGGGGGAAACGGATCGGGGAGCGGCTCGCACGAGCGCGCACTCTCCTCGGCGAGTTCTACGCGGCGCCCTATCGAGGAGCGGTGGCGCGCGCCCGCCGCGACGAGGACGACCTGTTCATGCTGTTCGTCTTCGCGGAGATGATGGGCGTCCCGAACCCGGCCGCGTACTACACGCTGGAGCTCCAGCCGCTCCTGCTCGAGCGCTTCCACGAGTGGCACACCCGGATGGGTCTGGAGCACTCGCCCCTTGACCACTTCCGCTGCTGCTGAGCGACTTCTCGAGCGCCGCATCGTCTTCGTCGGCGGCAAGGGAGGCGTGGGCAAGACGACCACCGCCGCGGCGCTGGCCCTGGCTGCAGCGGAGCGCGGCCGCCGCTGCCTGGTGGTGTCGACCGACCCCGCCCACTCGCTGCGCGACGTCTTCGAGCGGCCCATCGGCGACACGGAGACCCCGCTGGCGCCCGGACTCACCGGCCTCGAGATCGATCCGGACCGGGCGGCGAACGCCCATATCGCGAGCGTCAAGGAGCGGATGAAGACGCTGGTCCATCCGCGCCTGTACGACGAGGTGGACCGGCAGCTCGACCTCGCAGCCCATGCGCCGGGCGCCACGGAGGCCGCCCTGCTGGAACGCGTTGCGGAGCTCATGGCCCTCGCCGGCTCGCGCTTCGACCTGGTCGTCTTCGACACCGCCCCGAGCGGCCACACGGTGCGGCTGCTGTCGCTCCCCGAGGTGATGAGCGCCTGGATGGACGGGCTGTTGCGCCACCGCGAGCGGTCGTCGCGGCTCGGCGCCATGCTCGGCAACATCGGCGGCGGGCCGGCACGCGGCGACGAGCTCTCGCTCATCGACGGGCGTGAAGACCACCCGCCGGGCAGCCCCGAGGCGCGCATCACCGAGGCCCTGCAGGCGCGGCGGCGCAAGCTCGTCGTCGCCCGCGAGCGGCTGCTCGACGCCACCGGCACGGCTTTCCTGCTCGTGGTCAATCCCGACCGGCTGTCGATCCTGGAGAGCCGCAGGATCGTGGAGACCCTGGCCCGGTTCGACCTCCCGGTATCCGCCCTCGTCGTCAATCGCGTGCTGCCCGACGCGGCCGATGCTTCCGGGGCGTTCATCGACGCCCGCCGCGCCCAGGAGCGGACCCACCTCCGCGAGATCGATGCCGCCTTCCCGACCCTGCGACGGACGGTGGTCCCACTGCGGCCGGTCGACGTGCACGGTCTGGACGCGCTGCGCGACATCGGCGCGCAGCTTCTCGCCGCATGACCGTCTCCCCCCTCCTCGCCGCCCTCGTCTGCCTCGCCGCCTACGGCGTTGCGTACCACTTCTACGCCCGCTTCCTCGCGAACCGGGTGTTCGCGCTCGATCCGACCCGGCCGACGCCGGCCGTCCGCCACCGCGACGACGTCGACTACGTACCGGCCAACCGCTACGTGCTGTTCGGCCACCAGTACGCCTCGATCACGGGCCTCTCCCCCATGCTCGGCCCCGCCATCGCGGTCATCTGGGGCTGGCTGCCGGCGATGCTGTGGGTGGTGTTGGGCGCCATCTTCATCGGCGCCGTGCACGACTTCGGGGCGCTCGTCGTCTCGATCCGCGCCCGCGGGATGTCGCTCGGCAAGGTGACCGAGAACCTCGTCGGACGGCGCGGCAAGACGCTCTTCCACCTCGTCATCTTCTTTCTCATCGCGCTGGCGATGGGCGTCTTCGTCCACGTCATCGCGGTGCTCTTCTCCCCCGACTTCTACCCCGAAGCGGTGCTGCCGAGCGGTGTGCTCATCGGGGTTGCCGTCGCCATGGGGGTGGCCGTGCACCGCGGCGGATGGGGCATCCGGGGACTGACGCTGGTCGGGCTTGCGGCCGCCCTCGCCCTGGCCTTCCTCGGCATTCGCTACCCGGTCGTCGGCCCGTCGCTCGCGCAGTGGAAGTGGCTGCTGCTGGCGTACGCGTTCGCGGCCAGCGTGCTCCCGGTGTGGCTGCTCCTGCAGCCGCGCGACTACATCAACAGCCTGCTGCTCTACGTCGGGGTGGGTGCGATGTTCGTCGGGTTCGCCGCGACCAATCCGTCCTTCGCGGCCCCGGCCGTCGACCTCTCCCCTGCCGGCGCCCCGCCCATCGTGCCATTCGTCTTCGTCGTCATCGCCTGCGGAGCGGCGAGCGGTTTCCACGCTTTGGTCTCGTCGGGCACCTCGGCCAAGCAGATCGCGACCGAGGGCGACGCCCGCTTCGTCGGCTACGGCGCGATGGTCGGCGAGTCGCTCCTCGGGTTGATGGCGGTGCTCGCCTGCACGGCGGGCTTCGTCTCCCGCCAAGCGTGGCTCGAGCGCTACGAAAGCTGGCAGGCCGCGGACGGGCTCGGCAACAACATTGCGGCCTTCGTGCGCGGCACGACGCACTTCCTGGAGACGCTCGGCATCCCGGAGGCGATCGGCGGCACGTTCGTTGCCGTGATCGTGGTCTCGTTCGCGCTGACGTCGCTCGACTCGGCCACCCGCCTGCTGCGCTACAACGTCTCCGAGATGGGCGAGACGCTGGGGGTCGCCGCCCTCGGCAACCGCTACCTCGCCTCCGCCGTCGCCATCGCCGCCATCTGGGTCTTCGCCTTCATCCAGGTGGACGGGGAGTTCGCGGGCCTCATCCTGTGGCAGCTCTTCGGCACCACCAACCAGCTCCTCGCCGGACTCGCGCTGCTGGCCGTCACGCTGTACCTTCTGCGCCGCGGCAAGCCCCTCGTCTACACCGCGGCGCCGATGGGCTTCATGCTGGCGTCGACCCTCACGGTGATGGGAACCAACCTGGTCGGCTTCTGGACCGCCGGCCAGTGGCTGCTGCTCGCCACCGCCGCCATCGTCTTCACCCTGGCCGTGTGGCTCGTGGCGGAAGCCGCGCTCGCCGTCGCCCGCTTCCGGCGCAACCCGGTGCTCGACGGGCTGGAGGTCGTGTTCCGGAAGGAATGACCCTCGATGGGAGGGACGCGCCGTCGGCGGACCGCGGGCATCGGCGCCGTCCTGGCGGTCGCCGCCGCGTGCGAGTTTCCGACCGGGCCCAGCAACCTGGATCGCTGCGCCACGGTGGTCGATTCGTACTTCACCCGCCGCGACGACCCCGGACTCCACGACCACGGCATCGTCTACTACAACCTCCTGTTCGAGAACACCTGCGACGAGCCCCTCACGGTGCGGGTATCGTCCACGCTGTTCGTGGACGGAGCTCCGGTGGAGCACAACACGGCCGCGCTCCAGTCCCTGCTCGGCGGGGACCATGCCGACCGGCGGGTATCGGGCGACCTGCCCCACAACCAGGAGTGGCTCTGCTTCGGTTCCCGGGACGGGCGCGACGGCTCCGGCACCCAGGCCATCAAGTTCGGCGTGTGCTCCTTCCCCGAGCACCAGTACGTCCAAGGCGACATCGACGTGCGGTGGGCGTGGTCGGCGTGCCACCTCGGCGGCCGGACGTGCCCGTACCCGGACTATCCGTGAACCGCCCTACGCGACCAACCACTCGACCGAGCCACGAGGCACAAGCTGACCCGAGCAACCGCGTAGCGCCGGTCGGGCACGCCAAACCGCGCTCCAAGGAACAGGCCAACCGGTAATTGCGCCACCTGATCCCAGCGCACCGACTTTGGAATCATGTGGTCGACACTCGGCGGGCCGGGTCCGCGAGGGATGTAGAAGCACAAGTACGAGCAGACGCGCCGGTAACTCAACAGCGGATCGTCGAGCGCGCTTTGCCAGTACGGCGGAAAAGCGTGCGCAGCTATCTCCTCTCTCGTGGCAATCCGCGCGTGCCGTCGCCCGTGGGCACGCGGTGGCCGTTCTCCGACGCGCTCGGCTATCGCTTGCAGCCCCGGTTGCCTGACGTCCGCAAGCATGGTGGCCTGGCGGACAACCTCCTCACCACGCACATCCGCCGCGATCCGATGCTCACTCCAGGCCCGCTTCGAAGGTCGGCGGTTCTGGCGCCGGCGCGACGGGTATCACCGGTTGCCTCCGCGCGTGGTGGGCGCTGACCGGCGCCTGGCCGGAAGAAGTCAATCGACGAATGACCTCTGGCCTGCCAGCCCGACCCCGGGACCGGCACCAGCATTCAGCGATCCGGTTTCCATCCCCAGCCGCTCGGCGGCCACGAAGGCCACGTCCGGCGCACGCACCGTGTCCGGATCGCGCCGCAGGAGAAAGCCTGTCTCCGCGGCGAATACTCGGCCCAGGTTTCGCTCCAGAACGTGGTTGCCAACGAGCAACGCGACCTTGTGTGCGACCTGCCCGTGTCGTCCCCCCGCCGGCGCCATCACGATCAGATCTCCTCGCACGAGCTCCGTCCGCTTGCCCAGGTCCGAATGGCGCGCCGAGATCGCCGGCAGCTCGTCAGCCGTGACCAGGGGTCGTGGAGCACTCACGGTCAACGTTCAACCCTCTCGTCCCCATTCTAGCGGTCCCCGCGTGGACACCGGCCGCCAGTGGCCCGTAGACTTGCTGCCCGCTTCCGGACCAGCGGCGACGCTGAATCGGCATTCGCAGGATCCACTCCCGACCGGCATGCACCCTGACCACGTCGTTGAGGTCGACGGCATTCGCAAGGCCTACGGCCGGACCGTTGCCGTCGCCGACGTCACTTTCACGGTGCGGCGGGGCGAGATCTTCGGCCTCATCGGACCGAACGGCGCCGGGAAGACGACGACGCTGGAGTGCGTCGAAGGGCTGCGGGCACCCGACGCGGGGCGGATTGAGGTCCTCGGACTCGACCCGATCCGCGACCGGCGCGCGCTGCAACTCCGCATCGGGGTGCAACTGCAGGAGGCGCAGCTCCAGAAGCGGATCAAGGTGTGGGAGGCGGTCGCCTTCTGGCAATCGCTCTATCCGGACCCCGCCGACGGCGACGGGCTGCTCCGGCAGCTCGGGCTCGACGAGAAGCGCAACGCGTGGTTCATGACGCTCTCCGGCGGGCAGAAGCAGCGCCTGTTCATCGCCCTCGCACTCGTGAACGACCCGGAGGTCGTGTTCCTCGACGAGCTGACGACGGGACTGGATCCGCAGGCCCGACGGGCGATCTGGGACCTCGTGCGGGACATTCGCGAACGCGGCAAGACGGTCGTCCTGACCACCCACCTGATGGAGGAGGCCGAGCGCTTGTGCGACCGCGTGGCCATCCTGGATCGCGCGCGCATCGTCGACATCGACACGCCGGCCGCGCTCGTCGAGCGGCACTGCCCGCAGCGGACCGTCGTGGTCGCGACCGACTCCGGCAGCGCCGCGGAACGCTTCCGCGCGCTCCCGACGACGACCTCCGTCCGCAGCGATGGCCACCGGCACGAGATCGCCGGCCGCGGCGACGCCCTCGTCACCGACGTCATCCGGACCATCTCGGCGCACGGGATGCCGGTCTCCGAGTTCCGCACCGAGCTGCCCAACCTGGAGGACGTCTTCCTGACGCTGACGGGGCGCTCGATCCGGGCGTGAAGCACCGCCATGCCGACCTCGCTCAGACACCTGGCGCATCTCACCTGGCTCGAGACGAAGATCTTCGTGCGCGAGCCGCTGGGCGTCATCGGGTCGGTGGCCGTCCCGGTGCTGCTCTTCGTCGTCGTGGGACGGATCGCCGCGGGCAGCGTCGGCGCCCCGGACGTGGCGGGGAGCGGCGACGGCCCGGGAACGACCGCCTTTCTGCGGGCGGACCTCCCGGTCTTCGCCGCCATCCTGATCGCCCTCAGCGCCGTGCTCTCGCTGGTCACCATCATCGCCCTCTACCGGGAGGGCGGCATCCTGCGCCGCCTCCGCGCGACGCCCGTCCGACCACCGACCATCCTGCTCGCGCACGTGCTGGTCAAGCTGATGTTCACCGCGGCAACGCTTGCGCTGATGGTACTGGCGGGCCGCCGCTTCTATCCGGTGGACGTCGACGCGCCGCTCGTCTCCTTCACCCTCGCCCTCGTCCTCGCGACCTGGAGCCTGCTCTCGATCGGCTTCGTCATCGCCAGCGTCGTCCCCACGGCGCGGTTCGCCCAGCCGCTCGGGGCGCTGATCCTCTACCCGATGATCCCGCTGTCCGGGCTCTTCGCGCCGATCGACATGCTCCCGCCCGCGCTGGAGACGCTCGCGCGCCTGCTGCCGTTGACCTACGCGGTGTCCCTCTTGCGCGGCATCTGGACCGGCGAGCCGTGGTTGGCGCACGCGGGGGACGTCGCCGCCCTCGGCGCCGTCTTCGCCGTGGCCACCGCCATCGCCTCCCGCGTGTTCCGCTGGGAGTGATCCCGAGATCGACACCTACATGTCCGTGGCTCAACGAATCCACGTATGCTGTGGCGAATGGAGAGAATCACGATCCGCGTCGACGAAGCGGTCATGCGCGCGGCACGGGTCCACGCCGCTGAGCGCGGGACGACGGTAGACACTCTCGTGAACGAGTTTCTGGCGAGGCTTGCGAACCAGGAGAGGGTCCGCGCCGCCAGGCGGACAGGTGAGCTGAGTGAGCAGTCGGCGGCCCGTATCGATGCTCGCATCTGGACTCGCGAAGCACTACACACCCGTTGACGTCTTCCTCACCTTGCCCTCCGCCATCTCGTGCCCCCGTTTCCTCGGAGTCTCCCGGTTGCAGCAGGCGGATCTTTGCGAGGCTATGCGGCGGGGTCGGGCCTGGCGGCAGTGCCGCCAGGCACCCGCCTCAGTCTGGGAGCGTGAACGTCACGAGCATGTTGCTCCCGATTGGCGCCTCAAGCTCGGCCGCGTAGTTGTTGAGGCGGAAGTATCCGCCACCGCCGGCCGGCACCGTGAGGTATTGGCGTCCGCCGGCAGTGTAGGTGACGGGAAACCCCGTGATCTGACTACCAAGGACCGTCTCCCACAGGACCTCGCCCGTCTCGGCATCAAACGCGCGGAAGCGACGGTTGAGATCGCCATGAAAAACCACGTTGCCGCCGGTCGCCAGGACCGACCCGGCATTCGGTGCCCGCTGACTGAAGCGCCAGACCTCGCGTCCCGTCGAGATATCGATCGCACGCAGCTCGGTGAGGTCGCCCCCTTCCTCCAACCCGGGCTCCGGGATCGTGAACCGCGGGCCCGTGCCGTTGGGGGAGCGGTCGTTGGCCGTCTGGTTCAAGCAGGACCGATTGAACGGGATGTAGAGCAGTTGGGTCTCGGGGCTGTAGGACCAGGACCAATACCCCTTCACGTTGTGTCCGCAGATGATGTACTGCTCGCCGATCTCCCTGGCCACGAGGTCCATGTTGATATGGACCTGGCCGGTCTCGACATCGATGTCGCTGATGACGAACCGCTCGGTCGAGGTGAACGGAATCGGGTCGGCCCAGAGGAACTCGCCGGTCTGGCGGTCGTTGACGAACAGTCCACCGGGCTCTCCCATCGTCACGACGACCTTGCGCTCCTGCGGGGCCCCGGCCACCGCGGGATTGATCCACCTGACCGCATCGGGGTCGGGGTTCACAACGATGTCGATCAGCGTCCGCTCCTGAACGAAATCGTGGTCCCAGTCGTCACACGGCAGGTGCTGGTAGTACCAGTCCATGGCCCCAGTGTCCACGGCCAGGGCGACCGTCGAATTGGAATAGAGCTCGCACGGGGTGCGGTCGCCGACGTCCCATGTGCCGCGACGCACGATCCGCGTGAAGGGTGACGGCACCGCAATGCCCCAGTAGGTGAGACCCAGCTCGGGATCGTAGCTGCCCGGAACCCCCCACGGAGAGACGTGGATTCGCCGCGCGGTCGGAACGTCGCCCCACGTCGACCCGCCGGGATCGTCCGCGCCGGCCGCCGTGTAGAAGCGCCACTCCTCCTGGCCGGTGTCGGCGCTATATCCCGAGATGAAGCATCGCGCCCCGCCGGCGCTGCTGCACGCGCGTCCGGTCAGGACCCGTCCATCGACGATCATGGCCCCCGAGGAGTGCGTCATACGGTCGCGGTAGTCAGCCAGCCGGCTCTCCCAGTTCAGCGCACCTGTACGCGCATCCACAGCGACCAGGTGGGAATCGCCGGTCAGATGGAGGATGTTGTGGCCGTAGATCGCCAGGCTGCGGGTCCGATCGCCCAGGGTCGCGTACTCGCGGATATCGGCGGGCAACTCCCTCTCGTAGTCCCAGATCAGGTCTCCGCTCGTGGCGTCCAACGCCTGCAGGTGATCGCCGCCCGGGTGCGCGACATACATCACACCGTCGTAGACGAGCGGCCTCAACTGCATCGGGCCCTCGTCCATCGCGCGCATCCAGGCCAGCTTCAGATCACCCACGTTGTCCCGGTTGATCTCGTCGAGCGGGCTGAAGGCGTGATGGTCGTAGGTCCGATGGACCAGGAGCCAATCCTCAGGGTCGGGATCCCTCAGCATCGCATCGGTCACGGGGACGAACTCCTCCGGGGTGCGTGACTGTGCGTCGAGAGACTGCAGCTGACCGAAAGACACCACCATCAGCAGGACCGCCAACCATGCCGTGCGCTTCTGATTCGCCATTCGTCCCTCATCCTTTCCGGAAGACACGCGCTTCACTCTACCGGTTCTTTGACCCAAGGGTGGTTGTCGCAAACGCCATGAACCCAACGCCGCCGGGCATCCCGACCGGAGGGTCGGCGGGTAGGCGCATGCGGCGCGACCGTAGCGCTCGGCGAGCAGCGTGAACAGCACCTCGGCCTCGTCCGGGCTCTGCTGCACGTAGCCGAGATCGTCGAGCAGGATCACCTCGAAGAGGTCGAGCTTGCGCAGCGCGCGCGGAAGGTCGAGGTCCCGCTTCGCGCCGAGCAGCTCCTGCACCAGGGCGTAGGCCGGGGCGCAGAGCACGCTGTGGCCGGCCTCGACCAGCGCGTGCGCGACGGCGCAGAGCGCGTGGCTCTTGCCCACACCCGGCAGGCCGAACGCGAGGACGTTGGTCGCCGTTTCGAGGAACGCCCCGGTGGCCAGCGTCTCGAGCTGCAGCACGACCGGCGCCGGCAACCGTCCGGTGTCGAGCGTCGCGAACGTCTTGCCGGGAGGCAGACGGGCGGCGCGGCGCAAGCGGGCGATCCGGCGCTGACGGCGCGCTTCGGCCTCCGCCTCGAACATTTCAAGCAGCACCGGCATCGCCTCGGGGTGCCCCGCCTGCGTCAGCCGCGGCACGAGCTCCTCGGCCGCGGTCGTCAGACCGAACTGCGTCAGCAGCGTCGTCACCTGCGTGCTCGGCACCGTCATCCGTGCAGGCCTCCGGTCAGCAGCGCGTCGTACTGTGCCAGGTCGGGTTGGGGCACGTGGACCACAGGGACCGTCGGAGCGGGCGGACGCACCTGGGCCTGCACGCCGGTCTAGTCGCAGGGATCGCCGGCGTCGAGCCGGGCGCGAAGCGTCGCCTCGACCCGGCCGCTCGCCGGTCGTCGCCGCCAGGTGCAGCAGCAGCACGTACTCGACGTCGGCCCGCTCGCCGCGCGTCCGACCGAGCGCGTCATACGCCGCCCGGAACACCAACGACGGGAACAGCTCCTCCCGGAACCGGTACCGCGCGAAGGCGCCCGGCTTCCGGACCAGGCTCCCGATGATGTGGCGGTAGTCGATCCGGTGCTCCGCCGAGCCCCGCAACCGCGGCATCGTGCACAGCACCCGGCCGCCGTAGAGGACCTCGACCGTCGACGGATGCTGACGGGCCTCGACCGTGTGACCGATCAACCGCGACGGCACGGAATAGACCCGCCCGCCGAGCCGGATCGTGCTCCACTTCCGCACCACGCACCGGAAGGTCTTGTACTCCGGGATCCGCGCCGGCGGCAGCGGCCGCAGATACGGACGCTCCTCGGCCAGCCGCGGCGCCGCCGCCGTGTTCCGCACCTCGTCGACAACCTGCCCGAACCGCACCGTCAACTGCCGCCCGCCGCTGCGCTTCAGCTCGTGCGTCGCGGCCGACAGGTTGTCGTGACGAAGCACCGCCGGCACCGCCCCCAGCGTCCACAGCGCGCCCTGCAGACCCGCCACCAGCGCCTCGAACGTCTCGCTCAGCGCCAGCGACACATACGTCCACCGGCTGTAGCTCAGCACCCACTCGAACAGCAGGTGCGGGAACGCCACGCTCCCCAGCGTCACCCCCAGGTCGCTCGCGTCGCTGAAGTCGAACGCCGCTTCCCGGCCC
>JAPOYG010000588.1 GCA_026706755.1 Acidobacteriota bacterium | reverse complement strand
CTCCGCCGGCGTCATCCCGAGCGCGCGGCCGAGCTCCGCCACCAGTGCGGCCGACGCATCCTCGACCCGTTCCTGCGGATCGCCGTCCTGGGGCTCCGCACCGGCTCCCGGCGGCAGGGTGGACCACGCGGCCAGGAGCACGGCCGGCAGCTGGGTCCCAATCCTCCCGCGCGATCGTCGCCTGCATCCCAACGCGGTTGGCTTCTCCATCCGGTCCTCCAGCCGACGCGGCTCGAGAGCCGTGCTCCGACAACCCGACGTGGCGGAATCGCCTTGGATTCCCCCGTGACCAGGTCGCGGCCGCGCCGGGCCGCCCGGTCCTCGACCACGAGTTTTGCGACGCCCGGGATCGAGAACCACCCGCGTGCCCTCGACCTGCACCCCACGCCCTCCCCAGGAGCTCCCTGACGACGGACCGCAAGCGCTCGGCAAGTCCGAGTCGGAGCACAGTACGACAAGGCAGTCGTCTGCGTCTCTACCCGGCTTGGTGGGCTTCCGCCACACCGGGGCACGCGACGCCAGTTCTCGCGCCGACGGGCTCCGCGGTGCTACGGCTACCCCAGATCGGCGAGCGAGAGCACGAGCCGCAGCAGATCCGCCTGGCCCGAGATTGAAAGTCTCCGATAGATCTGCTTCAAGTGCCAGTAAATGGCGTTCTTCGTGCGCCCGGTCGTGGTGGCGATCTGGCGGACGCTCTTGCCTTCGGCCAGGCTGACGGCGATCCGACTCTCCGCCCGCGTCAGCCCCAGCGCAGTGGCCACCAGACCCGGATCGACGCGACGTCGGCCGCGCGGATCCACAATCAGCACCTGCACAGCCACGGCCTTCGTGCCGTAGTCCGGCTGCGGCGCAGCCACGGGGTGGACGTGCACCGCCAAGGGCCATGCGACGGACGCTCGACGAAGCGGCATCGAGCCACTGACCGGCGCGGCGCCGGGGCTCGGCAGCGCGCCGGCGACCAGCCGCGCGAAGCGCAAGGGGTCGTTGGGCTTCTGGACGCGCAGTTCTCCCTTCTCATCCGACAGGCCATCGCCGGACCGCAGGATGCTGCGAGCGCGGTCATTGGCCTCGAGGATGCGCGCACGGCGATCCAGGTGGATCACACCCAACCGGCGATTGTCGAGCAAGCCGGTCAGCGTTGCCTGCCGCGCCGCGGCGCGGACCAGCACCTGGCGAACGCGGACGAACTGCCGGACCTGCGGCATCAACCTCTCCATCAACCTGATCTGCCAAAAGCCCCAGTCGTTCCGGACGACGGGATCGCCGAGCGCCCAGAACACGTGGGCGCCATCCGACAAGACCAGGCGCACCGCCAGGCTGTTTCGCTGCCTGGCCCGGGGGAACAGTTCGTTGTAGGCGGGCGAAGTCTTCAGCTCGTCGGCCGTGTACAGTTCCCTGACGTGCACCAGACGACTGTCGGGCAACCGCCGCACACGCGGCACGCATTCGTCGATGGGATAGTAGTTCTCGAGGTACTCCCGTTCCAGTTCCTCGCGGCGCCGCCCCCGGTGGTAGATGCCGACGTAGTTCGCCTTCCTTTCGTCCAATCCGCCTTCGCCGACCATGAGCGATTGGCCGGCTACGCCACAGGCCTCGTCGATCAGAGCTGACGTGGCCGGCCAGTGCGAATCGTCGAGCATCGCGGCGTGCAACGACGTCACAATGCGGTCGAACGCATCTTCGCCGCTCATGTCGGTGCCTCCGCAGTCACCGGCGTGGACGAGCGGCGGCCGCCTACCTCGACGGCGGAGGGCACGCCCCCTTGCCCCGCCGGGCACAGGCCTGAAGCGCGCACCATCACACTCGGCAGATCCTCGAGCCCCGAGCGGCCCTGAGCCGACGAGCAGGGTCGAGTCGCTGATCGCTACACTCGACGACGTTTCGCCCGCCATCGAGAATCGCTGCTCCCCGACTCTTCAACGGTCGACCTTCGTCGAGAATGGGCAAGCACTGCGCACCGAGACCCGGCCAGGGCGGCTCGTGATTCGGCGCAGGAACGTCCGGGTTGCCTGGCCCGCTGGCGCCAGACCCGTCTCGACCGGTACGTCCGGATAGATTCTGATTCGCTCTCCTTCTGCATCCCACACGGCCGCCTCGCACTTTCCTACCAAGTACCGGAGTGTATTGTCATCGCAGTTTGCAGCGGTGTGCAAGGTGGCCGATGCGTTTGTTACTGGTAGCCCATGACAACTGGACCGATAGCCACGATGTTGCACGTCGATAGCTCCACAACGCCGAGAGCTAGCACAGTGCGCCGGCGCACGACTCGGCCCAAGCGCTCTGTCCCGTCATGCCCTGGCCGCCTGAATGCGGCTCCGGACGGATTCTCCAGTCGCGGCAGGCGCCCGTGGCGAGGAAGGCCACCTGGTCCACGGACCCACCAACCGTGGTAGTGACGCAGCCTTCTGTTTCCGGTAGGTTGTTGGGGCTCCGGTTCGCTGGCCGCTGCGGACCCGCCACGGCGGGCACGGCTGGCCGCCAGTAGAGGACAGCCGGCCAGGAACCGATGGCGCAGAAGCTACCGATCCCCCCCTGCCCCGACGCCGCCGGCGGGCACGCGTGGCGGCTGGCACGCGAGCACTCGACGAAGGACTGCCAGGTCGAAGCATGCGAGGCATGCGGTCTCGTGCGGATGACGTCGTACCGTACCGGACAGATCATCCGCTACGAGCCAGCCGGCAATGCCGCCGGAACACCTCTGAAACCGCGGACGCAGGCCCAATCGGCCGATGGACCGCCCGGCTCGACGCCGACCGTCGCCGGACACGAGGGTTGGCTGGCGGAGGAGGTGCCGTCGGTCTCCCTGACGATCAGGTTCCTCGCCGTGTGTCGGGAGTGCGGGGACGTGTGGCTGGCCGTCCGGATGGTGGCCGCGGGGCGGAGCACGGGAGAGAGCGGGTTGCCGCGGAGCGACGACTGGACATCCTGGAACACCAGGGAGATGCGGGCGGCAATCGACTACCTGGACCGGAAACGCGCCTGACTCTTGCCGGTCCGATCGCGTAGCGAATCGTACCTCTGGAAACGCTTCGGGATTCCGGGTGGGTGACCAAACCGTCCCAGGCCGTCGACGCTGGAGCGCCTCACGCCGGCCGCTTCTCGGGCCTGCGACCGCAGCCGAGGCGCACCGCACGCACCGCGTCCAGGCACCGGCCATCAGCAAATGCCCTGGCTTGGGACACCACACGGAGCGGCCGGGTTGGTAGACTTCGATGACAATTCACTGGTCCTTGGTAGAAGATGGATGTGTGGCGGTCGCGTGGATCCGGGAATAGAGTGAAGCCAGAGTCATCGTTGCACGACGTATCGGCCGAGACCGGGTCTCGCGCCAGCGGGCCAGGCACCCCGGACGTTCCCGCACCACATGGGGAACCACCCTGGCTGCTCAAGGCCAAGGTGCTGGCGCCGGAGCTGCCGGTGGGGTACGTGGGCCGCCGGCCGCTGCTCGAACGCTTCGAGGGGTTGCTCGAGCGGCGGCTTACGGCTCTACAGGCGCCCGCCGGATTCGGCAAGACGACGGTGTTGGCGGACGTGGCCCGGGACAGAAGGGACCGGGGGGCGGTCGTCGGCTGGGTGTCGCTGGACGACGACGACACGCCGGACGTGTTCGGGAGCTATCTCGCGTACGCGTTCGAGCACGCGGGCCTGGATCTCGGCCTGCTCAACGCGCACGACGCGTGGTCGTCGTCGCCGGCGGTGCAGCAGATGGGCATGCTGGCCCGTGCCATCGAGCGACACGACGCGCCGTGCCTGCTCATTCTCGACGAGGTCGACCGCCTGCCGCGCCGCACCGTGCGGTTCGTCGACCTGCTGGTGAGGCGGGCTCCGCAGAACCTGCACGTCGCTCTCGCCTTTCGGGCCGATCCGGGGCTCGATCTCGCGAGGCACGTCCTCGGTGGCAGGGCGCTGGTCGTGGGCGTCGATGAGTTCCGCTTTTCCCGAGAGGACATCGCCCGTTTCTTCGGAGACACCTTGTCGACCGAGGAGGTCGGCGCGATAGAGGAGCGCACGGCCGGTTGGCCGGTAGCGCTGATGGTGTATCGCAACACGGGGCCGGCGGACACGGGGACCTCCGCCGCAAGGGTGGGTCACCTCACCGCGAACTACATGGGTGTGTGCGTGCTCCGCGACCTGTCGAGGAGGGACCGGGCCCACCTGCTCGACCTGTCGGTCTTCGACTGGATCGACGTGGGCGTGGTGGACGAGGTGCTGGGGTCGAGCGACGCGCGCCGACGGACCGTCGCGTTGCCATCGCTGAACGGCCTGTTGCCGCCCGTCAACGAGGACGGCAGCGTGCGTCGCCTGCATCCGCTGCTCAGGGACTACTGCCTCGGCGTGCTCGCGGTCGAGGACCCGGCCCGCAAGCGCGCGCTGCACCGGCGGATCGCGGGAGCGCTGGCCCGCCGCGGCCAGCTGACGCCGTCGTGGCGCCATGCCACCGCAGCCGACGACAGGCGGCTGGTCGGCCAGCTCATCGAGCGCTTCGGCGCGTTCCAGCTGTGGCAGCGCGAGGGGGTGACGCGGCTAATCTCGGCGGGGCGCTTCCTGACCCCGGAGATTGCCGCGCTGGGTCCGCGGCTCGAGCTCCTGCGCTGCATCATCCTGTGCCTGTCGTCGAAGCGCGACGAGGCGCGGGCGCAGTTCGACGCGGTATCCGTAAACACCTCGGGCTTCACGCGCGACCGAGAGGGGGGGAGTCCGGACGCGCTGGCCGTGGATGGCGTCTTCACCCAGGCAGCGTTGGTGGGAGGCGCCGATGCACTGCTGCCTCCCGAGCTCGAGTCGCAACTCCCGGCCGCCGGTCCCGTCGCGACCATCGACGAACGCGGGCGCGCCCTCTCCTGCGCTCGGCACACCCTGCTCTGCATCGCGTGCTACGAACGCGCAAGCTTCGAAGAGTGCCGCCGGCATGGCCTGGAGGCGCAGTCGCACTTCACCGAGGACATGCGCTTCGGGGATGTCGTCGTCAACACCTGCCTGGGGATGGCGGCCATGGCGCAGGGGCAGGCGGAAGAGGCCGGCTTGCGCTACCGGCTGGCGCGGCAGATCGCCAGGAAGTCCTTTTCGTCCGATCCGTGCCTCACGGTGGGCACTGACGTCCTGCTGATCGAGCTCGACCTCGAGCAGAACCGCGAGAAGGCGATTCAGCGGCGGACGCTGAAGAACCTGACGGACGTGCGGGGCATCTGGGTCGACGTCTATACCACCGCGCTCGCGGTGAGCGCCGAGTTGACGTTCACGCAGTACGACAGCCGGGCGGTCATCCGGCTCCTGACGACCGCGGTCGACGAGGCGCAGGTGACGGGGATCGACAGCCTGTCGAAAGTCGTGTCGGCGCTGCTCTCCCACTACCTGGTCGAGGTAGGCCGTCCGGAGGAGGCCGGACAGGTGTGGCGCGAGCGGGGACTGCCCGTCGGAGCGGACGAGTTGCTCGACCTCGAGGGCCAGTCGTGGCGCACCATGGAGACGTTGTGCAGCGCGCGTATCCGGTTGCTGGCCGAGCAGGACGACTGGGCGGCTGCGGAGGATCTGGCGAGCCGGTTCTGCGCCACCGCGTCGGCGCGGGGACTCGTCCGCACCCTGCTCCGGGGGCTGGCGCTGTCCATGGTCGTCGCCCATCGCGCGGGGCGGCCGGAGCGTGCGATCGCGCACGTCGCCGAGTTCCTGCGGGCCGCGCGGGGCGTGGGCTACACGAGGCCCCTGGTGCGCTACCGCGACGTGAGCCGGGCCGTACTCCAGCGGATGCTCGGCGCCGACCCGGACGAGGGCCTGCGGCCGGCCATCGAGTCGATGCTCGCCGAGGTGGGCGATACGCCCGCCGCTGCCGCGCCATTCTTCTCGAAGCGGGAGCTGGAGGTGCTGGCGAAGGTCGGCAACGGACTTCGAAACGAGGAGATCGCAGATCATCTCGGCCTGTCGGGCGCGGGCGTTCGCTACCACCTTCGGAACATCTACCGCAAGACGGGAGCCAGCAAACGCGCTGACGCGGTGCGCTACGCGCGGTCGCTGCGCCTTCTGCCCTCGGCCCCGGGGTTATGTGAGGACACCTGACCACGGCGAACCGCGTGAGTTCTTCGCGTCCGGAGGTGCGATTCTCGTGGCCCCGGCCCAGAGCGGTCGTGACGCCGCGAGGCGACCCCGCATGTCCGGCGTCGCGTCCAAACGAGCTCAGAAACTGACCTGGGTCAGGAACTTCCAGAATCGACCCAGGATCACCTCGCTGACGTTGCCGAGTGAGGCGCCGTAGTTGTCCCGCCGCCGCAGGATGGTGTCGGGGTTGAGGACGTTGTAGATGTCCGCCCCGACTCGCACCCGGGCGCCACCCACGTCGATCAGCCTGCCGAAGCTCAGGTCGAGCACGTTGATTCGCTCGTTGTAGATGGACCCCGGCGGATTCAGCCGCACCCGAACGGATTGGGTCCGGCCGCCGACCTCGTCGAAGGCGGTCCGCGGTACGCTCCACAGGATGCTGCGTTCCTCTCCCGGCAGGCTCCGGACCACGAAGGAGGCCACAAGGTGCAACGGCAACTGGTAGTTGCCGGCCAGTTTGAACGCGGCAAGGTACGGCGGTGAGCCGCGGAGGCCGCTCCCGGGCAGAGGGTCCGGCATCCGCGCCAGCGCCCGGGCCTCGCCGTCGCCGCCCGTGGTGTCGCAGAATCGAAACGTGTTCGGGTCGAAGGGCGAGTCGCAACGGTTGAAGGTCTCACGCCCGAAGTCGATACCGCCCAACAGGTTGCCGCCGCCGGGTACGCGTGCATCGAAGCTGAACTCGAAGCCGGTGTAGATGTCACGGTTCGACGTGGTGTTCGTATCGAGGTTGTCCACGTCGCCTCGCTTGTCCGCATGAAGGTTGTAGACCGCTACCATCTCGCCCTCGTAGCCGGACAGCGGATTCGCCACCTGGACGGCGTCGTAGTCGCGGAGCGTCCGCAGCACGTTGTTCGTGGTGAACAGCAACCGCGACACCGAATGGCTCCATCCCGCCGTGACGCCCAGCCAGGGCGTAACCCGGTGGTCGATGCTGACGTGAGTACGCAGGTGGTACGGCCGCTGGATGTCAGGGTCGGGATGGTTGGTGCGGCGGGCGCCGAAGTCGGTCTGTCCGGGTCCCACCTCCCAGTCCTGAACGATGTCGTCGCCGTTGGTGGCGTACGGATCGGCGCCCGAGCAGGAGTTGCCGCCCGGGCCGTCCCGGTAGCAGTCCTGCCAGTCGCGATACTCCCAGGCGACGCTCAGCGGGTTGTAGTTGCTGGTGAAGCCGACCGTCATGGCGTCCATGTACCGGCCGACGCTGAACTTGAGGGCCGTTCCGGCATCTCCGGAGAGATCGTAGGCGACGCCCAGGCGCGGCGAAACGTCGAACCAGTCGGGCAGGTTCGTGATCTCGTCGAACCGCCGGGCCGGCACCCAGCGTCCCGCTGCCGACGAACTCGCGTCGACCTGGCCGTTGAACCACTCCACGCGAATGCCGGGGCTGAGCGTGAGCCGGTCGAGCGTCCACGAGTCCTGGGCGTAGAGTCCAAGGTCCCGGTTGAGCCGATGGCTGTACGCGACCGGCGTGTTGGAGATGAGGATCTCCTCCGGAGCGCCGGCCCGATAGTCCTGGCTGCGGATGTCGGCGTTGTTGCTCCAGGTCCAGATCTCCGGCCCGAAGCTGTTCTGAACGCCCACCCTGAAGTTGTGCGAACCGGTCACGTAGGAGAGCTTGGCCGACAGCACGTATCGCTGCGTCGTCTTGCCGAAGTCCAGCTCCGAGTTGCCGCTTCGTTCGATGCCGACCGCTTCCGGATCGAACCGCGACACGACTTCGTACCAGGAATCGACGTCGCCGCCCTGGGCGGGGTCGAACTCCAGGCAGGGTGTAGCGACGCAGCTGCGGAAGCCGGCCGGCCGCCCCTTGCGCAACCCCGGTTGCGGCCCGTTGCGGTAGTCGACCCGGTTCGTCCCGAAGCCGATCTCCGACAGGAGGCGCGTGCTGATTGTCGACGTCCACTTCGCCTGCGCGGCGTAGCGCGGGGGGTGCCTCCCGATTCCCCGGTTCGTGCTCGCCGTCTCGACGTCCTCTCCGGCGACGTGGTTGTGGCCGGTGACCTTGTTGTTGCGGTCGTACCACGCGGAGAACTTGTCGCGCGCCGTGCCCTGAATGGTGAGCCGCAGGTTGTTGCCGTGGACCTGGCGATCGTCGATGCCCGGCGACCCGTCTCGGTAGAAGCTGTCGAGCACGACGCGATCGCGGATCCGCCGGTGCCCGCTATAGAAGAACCACAGGCGGTCCCGCACGACAGGGCCGCCGAACGACCCGTTCACCTCGTACGCGCGGTCGATGCGGTCGACGGACGCGACGCCCTGGTCCCTGAGCCTCGAGGTCAGGTTCGACGAGGCGAACTCCCGGTTCATCGCCTCGTAGTAGAACGTCCCGGAGAACGCGTTGCCGCCCTCGCGAGGAATCATCGTGACGCGTACCCCGCCGGCGGAGGTCTCCGCGTCCGGACCGCTCGTCTGAACGGCCATCTCGTGCGTGAAGGCGTCGTTCAGGTAGTACTGCGACGCACCGTCGCTGCTGAGGTTGTTGAGCAGCATGCCGTCGATGAGAACCGTCGTGTTCTTGTCATCGAGCCCTGCCGTGCGAAGCGCGTGCTGGTCCATCGCGTGAGAACCGCCGATGTCCAGCGTCGTCCGCACGCCCGGCATCAGCGCGACCCGTGTCTGCCAGCTCCGGCCCGTGGGCACGGCGTCGATGACCTCGCGGGGGATCACCTGCGTCCGCTGCGCCTGCTGCGCGTCGACGATCGGGGCTCTGCCCGACACCGTGATGGTCTCGGCGAGCGCTCCGACCCGCATCTCCGCGTCGATCGTCATCGCGAAGCTGGCCGGGAGCTCGAGTCCGTCGCGGACGACGGTGGAGAACCCCGGGAGGGTGAACGCGACCTCGTAGGTGCCGGGGCGCAGGTCGATGATGCCGTATCGGCCCTGGCCGTCGGTGATGGCGACGCGGCTGCCCTCGATGAGCACGGGACTGCGGGCCTCGACGGTGACGCCGGGCAGCACGCCGCCCGTGTTGTCCGTGACCCTACCCGCTATCCGGCCTTGGCCGTGCGCCGCCGCCGCCGACAGCAGCACGACCGCGAATGGAACGGCCAACGCCCGGTTGAGAAACCGGCTCCACTGCATGCGGGACCCTTCAGCAGTCGCCGGTGGAGCGCCGGGGCAGAACGCCGCGACCTGCCCGGACTGGCGGCGGGTGCGTCACCGGCCGGTCTCCCTTCCCGACCCTCCTGCCGCGGAAGGCCGCGGCCGCCGCCAACGCGGCGGCGAGAACCCAGACCGCTCCGATCGGAAGCGCCGGCACGTCGGCGCAGAGTGGGACGCCCTGCTCGACGGCGAGACGGCCGAACACGGTCGCCTGTATCTGCCGGGGCAGGCAAAGGCCGGTATCGTCGTCGATGGTCAGCTCGACGAGGTTCGTGAGCTCTCCGAGCTCCACGGGCATCGGTCCCGACAGTTGATTGTCGTGGACGGTCAGCTCCTCCAGCGTGGGAGCAAGGCGGGCCAGCTCCGCCGGAATCCCACCGGTGAGCCGGTTCGCCCCGACGGCCAACCGGGTGAGAGGCAGTTGGCCGAGCTCGGGGGGAATGGGTCCGGTCAGGCGGTTGGCCTCGACATCGAGGTTGGCCAGCTTCGGCAGGCTGCCCCATTCCGGCGGGATTGGCCCCGTATGATCGTTCGCCTCGAAGTCCAGCTCCTCGAGCTCGAGGAGGTTGGCCAAAGGCGGCAGTGGTCCCGTCACGCCGGGGCTGCCGACAATCTCCAGCAGTTTCGTCCTGCTCAGGCCTCCGAGGGCGTCCGCCGGAAGCGTCCCGGTCAAGCCGTTGCCCTGGAACACTTGCGGGCTCTCGCTCCACACCCCAAGCACGAGTTCGGTCACGCGGCCCTCGCCGTCGGTCTCGATCCCATACCAGTCATCGAGCGCCGCCTCGGTCAGCCAGTTGGTGTTGTCGACCCAGTTCCGACCGTCGGTCGCACGGTAGAGTGCCTCCAGCCTCTCGCGATCGGAATCCTGGGCGAGGGCCAAGCCCGCGCGCAGGATGAGGCCGGTGACGATCAACCAACAAGCGAGGGCACGAAAGTGGCGGACAGGAGTCGCTCCTCTCGTCGGTCTTGGCATCTGCTACTCGCACCTTCCTAGGGCACTTGTCATGGCCATGTTGTCCCCGAGCCCATGAGTTGGCATCCCTCCACCAGCGGCATCGCCCTAGCAGCCGTGGCGCCGCGTTCGCAGCGAATCGGAGTTGCAGGAACCTACAGGAGAACCGCAGGCTGTGTCGCTGCCACGATTGGTGGGTCCGACAGCCGGGGAGCAGGGGCACCGTACGGCAAGTCTGGCACCAACGAGCAGCTCATCGCCGCAACCCGGCCGCCCCGAGCGCCGGCGGAGCGATCGATGAACGCATTTCGATGTCCGGTTTCGAGCGTGCGAGCGTCTATAGGCCCAGGAGGTGCTACGTGGGTTCACCTGCATCGCGAGGCGTCTGTGCCGGTCTGCTCGCCGGAGTCTTCCTGGTCTCGGCAGGCTGTCGGCGTTGGTGACGTCGGTCGGGCCGGCGCGGCGCAGGGGCAAGCCGAGGCGGCGCAGCGCGGCCGTCCTGTCCGCCGCGTCGTTCCCCGGGTTCGGAAGCCGCCCGATGTGCGCGTACGTGCCGTTTCCCACCACGAGCGCGACGCGGCCCGCCGCGATCGCTTCCTACGGCGCGGCCACCAGCAGCAGCGCGGCCACCACCGCACCCACGAGCACCCGCCCAAGCCCACCACACTGCCTCCGACCGTGGCCCGAAGCGGACTCGGCCGTTCCGGGTCCGGGCCGATCCGCACCCTTGCTTCGCATCCCAGCCATCCCTCCCTGCTCCGCGGCCTCGCCCGCGGCTCCGTCTTCTCGCCCCGCGGTCGCCAACACCGGCGCGGGAACCGACAACTCCCCTCTGTAGCCCGCAGCGCCCGCACAGTAGTACCGAAAGCGCGCTTCGAAGCCACTACCGAAAGTGGTAGGTCCAGCAAGAGATTGTAGATTGCCGATCGATGTAGACGGCGCCGGAGACCGAACGGCCCCGCTGCGTAAACGCCCTCGTAGCGTAAGGACTAACCGAGGTCCGCGAGCGACAGCACCAGGCGGACCAGGTCCGCCTGCCGCGAGACGGGGAGCTTCTGGTAGATCTGCTTCAGGTGCCAGTAGACGGCGTCCTTCGTGTGGCCCGTCGCCTCGGCCATCTCCCGGACGCTCCTGCCCTCCGCCAGCCACACCGCCACCTGACTCTCCGCGCGCGTCAGCCCGAGCGCCGAGGCCACCAGGTCCGGAGGGACCACACGCCGGTGCCCCAGCTCCGCAATCAGGACCAGCGCGGCAACGTGGCGCGCCCCGTAGTCCGGCTGGGGGACGGGCAC
>JAPOYG010000135.1 GCA_026706755.1 Acidobacteriota bacterium | reverse complement strand
ACGCTCGAGGAGCGCTGGAGCATCGAGCAGCGGGCCGCCTTCACGACCGCCGTGCTGACGACCGGGGGCGGCCTCGCCTTCGCCGGCGACGTCGACCGCAACTTTCGCGCCCTCGACGCGGCCACCGGCGAGGTGCTCTGGGAGACCCGGCTGGGCACCTCCGTGCAGGGCTTCCCGATCACCTACGGCGTCGACGGAACGCAGTTCATCGCGGTCCCGACCGGACTGGGCGGCGGCAGCCCGCGGCGCGTGCCGGCGCTGCTGAGCCCGGAGATCACCCATCCCGACACCGGGAACGCCCTGTACGTCTTCACGGTACGGCCCCAGCCGTAGGGGCGGCAGGAGCCTTGCATCGCAGGCACACGGACTGATCCCAGCGGGGTCTTCGCAGTCGCAAACCGGAGAATCGGGGGGATGTCGTGAGCGTGGAGATCATCACGATGATCGGGGCTCTGACCGGTGCCGTGAGCGGGGTGGCGGCGGTGATCGGGTTGCTCGTGGTCAACGGCAAGGTGGACCGCCTCACGGGCCGGGTGGACGGGCTCGAATCGACCATGCAGACGGTGGTGACGGCGATGGTCGGGCGGGCCGGCCCGGATCGGTAGAGCGGCGCCGTCTGCAGACGAGGCGTGCACCGGAAAGGGTTGGCGGCGGCGGCCGGTTCGGGTCACAATACGCGATCGACGCGGCGTCGCCCCGGAGGCGTGCGCCTTCTTGTTCGCTGAGCGCCCGTCGAGGGCTCAGGAGGCTTGGAAGATGTCGAGCACCCGATTCCGTCGGCTCGGTTTCGCGGCGGTCCTGATTGCCGCGGCCAGCGTCGTCGCGGCGCCGGCGCCGGCTGCAGCGCAGGACGACCACGACGTGACGTTCACCCGGGACGTGGCGCCCATCCTGCAGCGGTCGTGCCAGGCGTGCCACCGGACCGGGTCCATCGCGCCGATGTCCCTCCTGACCTACGAGGAGACGCGGCCGTGGGCGCGGTCGATCCGCGAGAAGGTCGTCACCCGCACGATGCCGCCGTGGTACATCGACAAGAACATCGGCGTGCAGGAGTTCAAGGAAGACAAGTCCCTCAGCGATCAGGAGATCGACGTCATCGCGCGCTGGGTCGACAGCGGAGCTCCGCGGGGCAATCCCGCCGACATGCCGCCGCCGGTCGAGTTCCAGCAGATGAACGAGTGGCACATCGGGACGCCGGACTGGATCGTCGAGATCCCCGAGCCGTTCGTCGTGGCGGCCGAGGCGCCCGACTGGTGGGGCAACCTGGAGTCGGACTCCGGGCTCACGGAGGATCGCTGGGTGAAGGCGGTCGAGACCAAGCCGACGGCGGAGAGCTTCCCCGTCGTGCACCACGCGGTCACCGGCGTCGTCAATGACGAGACCGACGCCGACAGCTTCCTCGGCAGCTTCCTGAACGAGTACGCGCTGGGCAAGAACGGCGACATCTTCCCCGACGGGCACGGCCGCCTGATCAAGGCCGGGTCGAAGATCCGCTTCAACATGCACTACCACTCCATCGGGCGGGAGATCGTCGACCGCACCGCGGTGGGGCTGACCTTCTACCCGCGGGGCGTCGAGCCGCAGCGGCAGCTCATCTCGGCCCACGTGGGCGACAACGAGGACCTCGACATCCCGGCCGGCGAGAGCAACGTGCGCCACGACGGCTACTTCCGCCTGAAGGAGAACGCGCACCTGACGGGGTTCCAGCCCCACCTGCACAACCTCGGCAAGCGGCAGTGCCTGGAGGCGATCTTCCCGGACAACACGACCGAGATGCTGAACTGCGCGGACTGGGACTTCGGCTGGCACATCGTCTACAACTACGCCGACGACGCCGGGCCGCTCCTGCCGAAGGGCACGACGCTGCACGTCATCAGCTGGCACGACAACTCCGAGGGCAACCGCTGGAACGACGACCCGCGCAACTGGGCTGGTTTCGGTCAGCGGTCCAGCGACGACATGAGCTTCTCGTGGGTGAGCTGGTACGAGCTCGACGACGAGGACTACCAGGCCGAGCTCGAGGCGCGGCAGGCGGCTGCGGACAACGACAACTGACGGCTTCCCCGCGGGCGGGCCGGCGCAGCCTCGGGCGCCGCCGGCCCGCCCCACGTGCGCCACGGAGGCGGCGCCGTGGAGCGGGGCGGACTTCTGAAGCGTGGGCTGGGTGCCGAGCGGAGCCGCAGACTTCCGGGCCGCACGGGGACTTTCGATGATGAAACCAACGCGCGCGGTGATCTGTGCAGTCGTGGCGGTGCTCCTTGCCGGCGCAGCGGCGGAGGGGCAGACCCGGTGGTTGGCCGGCCAGAACGTCCAGCCGGTGTTCGAAGGATGGGAGCGGAACGCCGACGGGTCGTTCACCATGGTGTTCGGCTACCTGAACCGGAACTACGAGGAGCAGCCGGTCATTCCCGTCGGCGAGAACAACTTCCTCGAGCCGGGCGACGCCGACCGGGGGCAGCCGACGCACTTCTACCCGCGCCGGCAGCAGTTCGTCTACAAGGTGCGCGTGCCGGCCGACTGGGGCGACAGGGACCTCGTCTGGACCGTCACGCACAACGGCCGGACGGACAAGGCCTTCGCGTCGCTCTGGCCGGTGTGGGAGATCAATCACGACGTCATGCGGCTGAACCGGGGGACCGGCTCCGCCCAGGGCTACGACGACAACCAGGCCCCGTCGATCCGCGTCGACGGCGATGCCGCACGCTCGGTCACCCTGCCGGACGGGCTGGAGCTGGCGGTGCTGGCCGGGGACGACGGCTTCCCGCCTCCGGACGAGGCGCTGGCGCGCCGCAACGTGCGCCGCGGGCCGAAGTCGCAGGCCATGGTCGACCCGCGCAAGGCGGCGGCCACCGGCCTCGCGGTCACCTGGCTGCACTGGCGAGGTCCCGGCCGGGTGACGTTCGACCCGCAGGTCGTCCAGCTCGACGGTGCCGGCCGGGCCGTGACGACGGCGCGCTTCTCGGAGCCCGGCACCTACGTGCTCCAGGCGGTGGCGGACGACACGGTCCACGTCACCTCGGTGAACGTGACCGTCACCGTCCATCCGGCGCCGACCGAACCGTAGTCCGGCGCCGGGGGCGCGCGTATGCTCCTGCCGGCTCCGGGTCGAACGCGGCTGCCTGGGGCGCCGGTCGGTCGCGTTCCGCATCGGCGGCCCGCCCACTTGGCGTATCTGCCGTGCGGCGGTTCCGGTTCCCGGTCCGGCGTTGTCGTCTGCCAGCGCGGCCTGTCGCCACCTGAGTGAAGCCCGCGCTGCACCCGAGGAGACCCGCTCGGGAGGGTAACCCGTGAGATCAGGCAACAGACCCACTTCGGCGCTGGCGGTTCCGGTGGCCGCGCTCCTGGCCGGGGCGCTCCTGGCCGAGGCCGGCGTGACAGTCCTCGCAGCACCGGCGCAGACATCGAGCGCCGCGGAGACGGCCCCCGAAGCGGGGGCGGCCGCCGAAGCGCCGACCGTCGCCGACACGCCGACGGCCGCCCGCGCCGCGGACGGCTCGTACATCTCCTGGCGCGAGCACATCATCGACGACCTCGCGGTCGGCGGCGTCGCGCTGGCGGGGAGCGACGGCCTCGAGATGGCCGACCTCGACCGTGACGGCCACCTCGACATCGTCTCCGTGCACGAGTCCGACACGACCTACGACGGCGTGGCGGACGGGCATGTCCGCATCGCCTACGGTTCGGCCGACCCCGACGTCTGGGACCTCTACACGCTGGCCGAGGGCGAGGAGGCGGGCGCGGCGGAGGACGTCGCCATCGGCGACATGAACGGCGACGGCTACCCGGACGTCGTCGTGGCGTGCGAGCTCGCGCACCTGATCTACTTCGAGAACCCCGGCGCCACGGGCCGGTCCGCGCGCTGGAAGCGGGTGATCCCCGCCGCCACGGACGACCGCGGCTCGTACATCCGGGTCTTCCTGGCCGACTTCGACGAGGACGGCCGGCCGGAGGTCGTCGCCGCCAACAAGGGCGGCCAGAACCCACCGCGAGGCACCACCGAGACGCACCCGGTCTCGTGGTTCGCGATCCCCGACGATCCGCTCGACGGTGACGCCTGGGTGGAGCACGAGCTGGCCCGCGTCATCGTGCCGATCAACTCGCAGCCGTTCGACCTCGACGGTGACGGCGATCTCGATGTCATCGGCGGCTCGCGCATGGAGCGCCGCATCTTCTGGTTCGAGAACGTGAGCGACGACGAGATCGCGTTCGTCGAGCACCGCATCGAGATCGGGCCGGAGGCCGTGGTCACCGGCTTCAACATGGACTTCGCGGACCTGAGCGGCGACGGGCGCTTCGATATCGCGATCCGGGACGAGCGCAACGGGCTCTCGTGGCTCGAGCAGCCGGCGGATCCGACCGACGAGTGGCGCACACACGCGATCGGCGGCCTCGCGCCCGACCGCCTGGTCGGCTTCGTGCTGACCGACATCAACGGCGACGGCCGCCTCGACGCCTTCTCCGGCGCCTACAGCCAGGACCCGCGCGACGTCGACGCGACCGACCTGTCTCCATCGCACCGGGCGGGCCGCCTGGCGTGGTTCGAGCAGCCCGAGGACCCCGCCGGGATGTGGATCCGGCACGACGTGTCGCGCCGCGTCCGCGGCATGTTCGACAAGTTCCTCGTCCGCGACATGGACGGCGACGGCGACGTGGACCTCATCGGCACGCGCGGCAACTCCGTCCCCTACGACGGCGTCTTCTGGCTCGAGCAGGTGCGGACGCCCGCGCCTCGCCCCGCCTTCCACCAGGCGCGCGGGAAGGAGAGCCGCCAGCTTCCGCTGCCCGAGGAGTCTGCGCCGTAAACGGTGCAGACTCCGGGCAGGCTTGGGCTGGGCGCCAAGCGGAGGCCGCGGCGCGACCTGCGGTCGCGGCGACGAAATGGCGGGCCAGGAGTCTGCGCCTCCCAGGCGAGCGCATCGTGACTGATCCGGCACCCTCCGATTCGCAAGTGCCGGCAGGAGGAGCCGTCTGAAGCGAGCGGACAACGCATGTTCCACCCGACCCCACCGCGCGTAACGGCGCTCAAGGTGCGCAACTACAGGGCGCTTCGGGATGTCAACCTGAAGGACCTGACTCCGCTCACAGTCCTGTTGGGTCCGAACGGCAGCGGAAAATCGACCGTCTTCGACGTGTTCGCGTTCTTGTCGGAGTGCTTTTCGGACGGCATCCGCAAGGCGTGGGATCGGCGCGGGCGTTTCCGCGAGTTGCGCAGTCGCGACAGCGAGGGGGCCATCGTCGTCGAGCTGAAGTACCGGGAGCGGCCCCGGACGCCACTCATAACCTATCACCTGGAGCTGCACGAAGAGAACGGACGCCCGGTCGTCAGCCGGGAGTCTCTTCGCTGGACGCGAGGGAGCGGTTCGGGACGGCCGTTCTACTTCATGGATTACGCGCGCGGCGAAGGCATGGTGATTACGGGTGAAGCGCCAGAGCAGACGGACACCCGCATCCCTCGGACACTCGCGGGGCCGGATGTGCTCGCGGTCAACACCTTGGGCATGCTCGCGGAGAATCCGCGCGTAATCGCGTTGCGCGAATTCGTGTCGGGTTGGCACCTGTCATACCTGTCGGCAGACGCGGCGCGAGGCAATCCCGAGGCAGGAGGAGAGGAGCGGCTCTCGTCCACGGGCGCCAACCTCGCCAATGTCATCCAGTACCTGCACGAAGAGCATCCAGAACGACTGCAGGCCATCTTCAATGTGCTTCGCCGGCGGGTGCCGCGGGTAGACCGCGCCGAGGCTACCGCGCTGGCGGACGGGAGGCTGGTGCTTCGCATCAGGGACGCACCGTTCAGCACGCCCGTTCTGTCGAGGTTCGCTTCCGACGGGACCTTGAAGATGCTTGCCTATCTCACGCTGCTCCACGACCCCACGCCGCCTCGACTGATCGGCGTCGAGGAGCCGGAGAACTTCCTGCACCCGCGGTTGCTGCCCGAGCTCGCCGAGGAGTGCAGAGCGGCCAGTGAGCGTACGCAACTGCTGGTAACCACCCATTCACCGTTCTTCCTGAACGATGCACGATCGAAGGAAGTGCGCGTCCTGTGGCGAGACGCTCGGGGGTATACGAGGGTGGAGAGGGTGTCGGACATAGCGGGAGTCGACGAGTTCCTGGAAGAGGGAGCATCGATCGGCGATTTGTGGATGGAGGGGCAGTTCGGGATTGGTGATCCGCTGGTGAACCAGGGCGAGCCCTCACGTCGACGGCCGGGGCCGCGCTGATGCACCTCGTGCTGTTGGTTGAGGAACAGTCGATGGAGGCGTTGCTGCAGACGCTGCTGCCCCGACTCCTTCCGGACGGCTGCAGCCACGACGTTCATGCGTTCCGGTGCAAGACGGACCTGAAGCGCAAGGTGGCGGCACGGCTGCGCGCATATGCCAGATGGCTGCCCGACGATTGGCGAATACTCGTGCTCGTCGATCGCGATCGCGACGACTGCAGGGCGCTCAAGGAAGAGCTCGAAAAGGCGGCTCGCGGTGCCGGACTTCGCACTGCCTCCGGCGATGAGCGGTGGCAGGTGGCCAACAGGATCGTGATCGAGGAACTGGAGGCCTGGTACTTCGGTGACTGGCAGGCTGTGCGGCGAGCGTTCCCGAGAGTGTCACCGACCGTACCCGATCGCAGGGGATATCGCGATCCGGACGCCATCGCCGGCACGTGGGAGGCGTTCGAGCGCATCCTGCAGCGACATGGCTACTTCCGGGGCGGACTCCGGAAGACCGAGGCTGCGCGGGTGATCGCAGCGCATATGGACCCCGCACGGAACCGCTCGAAGAGCTTCGCCGTGTTCCACCGTACCCTCATGGGAGCCGTCCCCGCCGCCGCGCTGTGAGCCGGCATCCCCGCGAAGGGCCTCACGCCATGCCTGATCCGCTCCAGGGAATCCGCGTCCTCGACTTCGGTCGTTTCATCGCGGGGCCCTTCTGCGCCGCGCTCCTTGCCGACCTCGGGGCCGAGGTGATCCGGGTCGAGAAGGTCCGGGGCGGGGAGGACCGGTTCCTGATGCCGGTCACCGGGGACGGGGACGGGGCCTTCTACCTGCAGATGAACCGCGGCAAGCGGGGGATGACGCTCAATCCGCGGACCCGCGAGGGGCGCCAGGTGCTGCAGCGCCTGGTCGCGACCACCGACGTCGTGGTGGCGAACCTGCCGGATGCGGCGCTCGAGGCGCTCGGCCTGGACTACGACGCGCTCTCGGCCGTCAAGCCGGACGTGATCCTGACGAGCGTGTCCGCGTTCGGGGCCGGCGGGCCGTCGTCGCACCGGCTCGGCTTCGACGGGATCGGGCAGGCGATGTCCGGCGTCATGTACTTGTCGGGGCGGCCGGGGGAGCCGACGAAGGCCTACGCGCCCTACGTCGACTTCACGACGGCCCTGGCGGCGACCGTCGGCACCCTGGCCGCGCTGATGGTGCGCCGCGACACCGGCCAGGGGCAGCACGTCCGCGGGTCGCTCCTCGCTTCGGCGTTGACCGTCGCCAACGGTGTGCTGATGGAGCAGGCGATGGTCCGTCCGGACCGGGTTGCGACGGGCAACCGCAGCCAGACGCAGGCTCCGTCCGATGCCTTCCGGACCCGCGACGGCTGGGTCCTGGTGCAGTGCATCGGCCAACCGCTCTTCGAGCGCTGGACCGCGCTCGTCGGGGAGCCGCACTGGCTCGACGACCCGCGCTTCGCGGACGACCGGTTGCGCGGCGACAACGGCGAGGCGATCAGCCGCCGGATGGCGGCGTGGTGCGGGGAACGGACGACCGCCGAGGCGCTCGCCGCACTCGACGCGGCGCGTATCCCGGCGGGGCCGGTGCTCTCGCCGCAGCAGGTCCTCGACGACGCTCACGTGCAGGCCATCGGCTTCCTCCGCTCCGTTGCCTCGCCCGGCACGAACGAGGCCGCGCCGGTCGCCGAGACGCCCTTCGATCTTTCGGCGACGCCGGGCCGCATCCGGGGCCGCGCGCCGGCCCTGGGCGAGCATACCGACGCCATCCTGACGGAGCTCGGCTACTCGCCCGCGGCCGTCGCGGCCCTGCACGAGCGACGGGTCGTCTGACCGCGCGCCCCCGCCCCGTATACTTCACGGCGATGTCCTCCGTCGTCGATGCTTCGCCCCCCGTCCTCGTGGTTTCCAGCTCTCTCAATCCGGCCAGCCGGTCGCATCTTCTGGCCCTTGCCGCCGCCGCGGCCCTCGAGGGCCTCGGCGCGGGCCGCGACCTCCTCGACCTCAGGGAGTGGGATCTGCCGATCTGCGACGGCAAGGCCTGCTACGACCACCCGGCGATCGGGCCGCTGACGGAGCGGGTGGCGGGGGCGGCGGCGATCCTCGTGGCTTCGCCCGTCTACAACTACGACCTGAACGCGGCGGTGAAGAACCTTCTGGAGCTGACGGGCAGCGCCTGGGAGGCGAAGGCGGTGGGCTTCCTCTGCGCCGCCGGCGGGCAGCGGAGCTACATGTCGCCGATCGGCTTCGCGAACAGCCTGATGTTCGACTATCGCTGTCACGTCATCCCGCGCTACGTCTATGCGACGAAGGACGACTTCAGGGCGGGGCGCGAGCCGTCGGACGAGCTCGCCGGGCGCATCCGGCAGCTCGCGCGCGCGGCGGTCGATCTCGCCTCGGCGCTGCGCTGGATGGCGGACCGGAGACAGGAGGAGGCGTGACCACGACGATGGCCGCGACCGCGGCGCCGGCCGGGCCGAGCCGGTCCGCCGACTTCGACCTGACGCCCGAGCAGCGGCAGGTGCGCCGCGCCGTCCGGGAGTTCGCGGAGCGGGAGATCCTGCCTTTCGTCGAGGAGCACGAGCGCGCGGAGCGCTATCCCGCGGAGCTGATCCGCAAGCTGATTCCGCTGGGGTACCTGACGCCGGTGCTGCCCGAGGCGTATGGCGGGGGCGGCTCCGACGTCGTGACCTACGGCGTCATCTGCGAGGAGCTGGCGCGCGTCGACTGGGTCGTCGCGTCGGTCGTCTCGGTGACGAACTCGCTGGTCGGCGGGTCGATCGTCCGCTTCGGGACCGACGCGCAGCGGACGCGTTGGCTGCCCGGGATCTGCGACGGGTCGGTGCTGACCTCCGCCTGCCTGACGGAGCCGGGAGGCGGGAGCGATCTGGCCGCGGTCCGCACGCGGGCCGTCCGCGCCGCGGGCGGGTGGTCGCTCAGCGGGTCGAAGGTCTTCATCTCCCACGCCGCGCACGCCGGTCTCCTGCTGGTCGCGGCGACCGTGGATCCCGACGCCCGCCACCGCGGGGTCACGGTGTTCCTCGTCGACCCGCGGGCCGACGGGGTGGAGATCTCCGACCTGCCGATGCGCACGCTGAAGCGCGACAACCTGGCGACCATCCACTTCGAGCGCGTCGCGGTACCGGACGACGCGGTGCTCGGCGAGGTCGGGGGCGGCTTCCCGATCCTGGGCGGGGCGCTCGACATGGGCCGCTTCTCGGTGGCGGCGCGGTGTGTGGGGCAGGCGCAGCGCGCCATCGACCTGACGCTTCCCTACGCGCGGGACCGGGAGGCGTTCGGGCAGCGCATCGGCGAGTTCCAGATGGTGCAGCAGAAGATCGCCGACATGATCTGCAGGACGGAGTCGGCGCGCGCCCTGGTCTACCGCCTCGGCCGCATGAAGGACGCCGGGGTCGAGCGCTGCTCGATGGAGGCCTCGATGGCGAAGCTGACCGCGAGCGAGGCGGCGACCGCCAATGCGCTCGACGCCATCCAGATCCACGGCGGCTACGGGTTCTCCGCCGAGTACGAGGTGGGCCGTCTCCTGCTCGAGGCGAAGTCCCTCGAGGTGGGGGAAGGCGTCAGCGAGCTGCACCGGAAGCTCATCGCCGAGTTCGCGCTCGGCCTGCGCCGACAGTGAGCCAATGACGCGCGAGCCCGCCCCCGCGCCCGCCGGCGCTCCGGAGGCAGCCGGGGCCGACGGAGGCGCCGGGGTGGACGCACGGCTCGTGCGGGAGTCGCGGTCCGGCAACCGGAGCGCGCGCCGCGCCCTCATCGACCGGCATCAGGATGCGGTCTACAACCTTGCGCTCCGCATGCTCGGTGCGCCGGACGCGGCCGCGGACGTCGCCGGGGAGACGTTCGTGAAGGCGTTCCGGAGGCTGTCCGCCTTCCCGTCCAATCAACGCCTGACGCCGTGGCTGCTGCGCATCGCCCACAACACGGCGATCGAATCGTTGCGCCGCGGCGACCGGCGCGAGGGGCCCGCGCCGCCGGTCCCGCATCCGACGCCACCGGCCGCCGACCCCGGCCGGGATGGTTTCGGCTCGGCCGCGGCCGCCGAACCCCTCGCGGGAGCCTTCGAGGGGTTGCCGATGCGCTACCGGGCGGCCATCGTGCTCCGCTACCAGGCCGGCCTCTCCTTCGCCGAGGTGGGTGACGTGATGGGGGTTCCGGAGCAGACGGCCCGCGCGCGCGTCGAGGGCGCGCGCCGGGCGCTCGCCGAGCGCCTGCGGGAACGACCGGAAGCCTGACGGAACGACCGGGAGCCTGACGGAACGCCCGCGCGCCGCGCCCCGTAGACACACAAGGGGGCGCCATACCCGGTGGCAGGCGAAGGGGACTCTACCGCGCAGCGCTGGCTGGAAGCCGAGCTGGCGGGTCGTGCCGACGAGGCCGACCGGCTGTTCGGCGCCCTGGCCGGCGACCTGACCGCGGCCCGCGCGCCGGCCCGTCTGGCAGATCGGGTGGCGCTGGCCGTCGGTGGCGCCGAGGCGGCGGCCGGTGCCCCGTCGGGCCGGAGACGGGCGGCGGCGCTGGTCGCCGTCCTGGTCCTCGGCGCCGTCGCGGCAGTGTGGGCGCTGCTGGCGTTGCTGCCCTTCCTCGGGTCGGCGGCGGTGGGGCTGCTGAACTTCTCCGCGGAGGGGTTCGTCTGGGTTGTACGAGCGGTCGAAGGGGGCCTCGATGGGTGGGCCATCCTTCGGCGGGTCGGCCGAGGGCTCGGCGAGGCCGTCTCGGCGCCCGGGGTGACGGGAGGCCTCGTCGTAGTCGAGTTCGTGGGGGTGGCGGCACTCTACGCGCTGCACCGCCTGCTCAGGATCGGCCGCGAACCGAGGTCGAAGGAGGACAAGCAGTGGTGATTCCCTTCCGCCGGCAAGAGGGACTGCGCACGCGGGCGGTCGCCCTCGGGTGGCTGATGACCGCGGCCGGAGCGGTCGTGGTCGCGGCCCCGCAGGTCGCCTCCGCCTCCGCCGTCCAGCCGTCGATCGAGCGCGCGGCGGACCTCGCCGAGGCGGTCCGGGCCCGCTTCGACGTGACGACGCTCTCCGATGGGGTGCGGCTCTTCCCGCGGTCCCCGGTCGAGGGCGTCGGGGTCCTCGAGCTCAGCGGCGGCGTCGTCGCCGTCGACGGCCAGCCGGTCTCGGGTCAGGAGCTGCGCGAGGTCCTCGGCGGGGATGCCGACCTCCTGTTGCGGCTGTCGTACCTCGGCGCGGCCGAGCGGGCGGCGCTGTTCAGCGAGCCCGATGCGCCCGCGGGCACCGGTGCGGACGCGCCGTCGCAGCCGGAGC
>JAPOYG010000039.1 GCA_026706755.1 Acidobacteriota bacterium | reverse complement strand
GCGCAGGGGATGGTGCGGAAGGGGGGATTTGAACCCCCACGAGCCGAAGCCCACAAGCTCCTGAGGCTTGCGCGTCTGCCAGTTCCGCCACTTCCGCAACCGGACTGATATGGGGAACAGGGCAGTATAGCAGAGGCGCCGGCGCGCCCCGCGTGGGCCGCCGCGCGCGAACGGGCCGCCGCGCGCCCTATACTCGCGGTAACGCCGGTGTCGGGGCGGCGCGCACCGGATCGCCGTCCGCCCTCAATTCCAAGGAGATCGAACGTGGCACTGTCCCGCGGCGCACGCCTCATCCTGACCTTCGTCCTCGCGGCGGCTCTCGTGTCGATGCTCGGCCTGGCGGCGGCGCTCCTCGTCGCGGGGCGCGGTCCGACCGTCGAACGCGACTCGGTGCTCTGGCTGCGGCTGCCGCCGACCCTCGCGGAGCGCTCCCCGGACGACCTCGTCGGTCAGTTCTTCGGCGGCCGGGAGACCGTGGGCTCCATCGTCGCCGCGCTGCGGAAGGCCAAGGCGGACGAGCGCATCGCCGCGGTCGTCCTGGTGCCGTCGGTCCAGCCGGGCCTGTGGGGCAAGGTGCAGGAGATTCGCGACGCAGTGCTCGACTTCCGCGAGTCGGACAAGCCGATCGTCGCGTACCTGGAGTTCGGCCAGGGGCAGGCGTACTACCTGGCGACCGCCTGCGACGAGATCTTCCTGACGCCCTCGAGCCCGCTCAACCTCGTCGGCGTCGCCTCCTACGAGCTCTTTCTCCGCGGCGCCTTCGACAAGGTCGGCATCGAGGCCGACATGCTGGCGGCCGGGGACTACAAGACCGCGTCCAACCTGTATACCGAGACCACCTTCACGCCGGAGCATCGCGAGATGGCGGCGTCCCTGAACCGCGACTTCTTCGAGCAGCTCGTGGACGGGATCGCGGACGGTCGCGAGATGGATCCGGCCGTGGTCCGCGCAATCATCGACGAGGGCCCGTTCCTGCCGCAGGACGCACTGCGCCGAGGGCTGATCGATGCCGTGGTGTACGAGGATCAGCTCCTCGACGGGCTTCCGATCCCGCGCAACGCGGGGGTCGTCGACTTCGCCCGCTACCGGCAGGTCCGCCCCGCCGGCGTCGGGATCGGCGGCGGGCCCTCGCTCGGCGTCGTCTTCACGGAAGGGACCATCAACTTCGGCGCGAGCGGGGCCGCGGTGACCGGCGGCCGAACCGTGGGCTCCGAAACCTGGGTCCGCGCGCTGCGCGAGGCGCGGGACGATCCCGGCATCGCCGCGATCATCCTGCGCATCGACAGTCCCGGCGGCGTGGCCGTCGCGGCCGACATCATGTGGCGCGAGGTGGTCCTGGCTCGCGCCCGAAAGCCGGTCATCGCCTCGATGTCGGACCTTGCCGCCTCGGGGGGCTACTACATCGCCGCGCCCGCGCATGCCATCGTCGCCCAGCCGGGGACCCTGACCGGATCGATCGGCGCCTTCGGAGGGAAGTTCGTGCTCGGCGGGGCGCTCGACCGGTTCGGCGTGAACGTGGAGGCGGTGAGCGACGGCGCCCAGGCGGACCTCTTCTCACCCGCGACGCCGTTCTCGGACGCCAGCCGACGGGCGCTCCAGCGCCAGCTCGACGCAACCTACGAGCGCTTTCTGCAGATCGTCGCCGAGGGACGCGGGATGACGCGCGACGAGGTCCACGCCGTGGCGCAGGGGCGCGTGTGGACGGGACGGCAGGCGAAGGCCCGCGGCCTGGTGGACGAGCTGGGCGGCCTGCGGCGAGCGGTCGAGCTGGCCAAGGAGCAGGCCGGCATCGATCCCGAACGCGAGGTGACGCTGGTGCCGTTCCCGCGCCGCCGCTCCGTCTGGGAGCAACTGCAGCAGTCGGTTTCGCTGGCGTCGGCCGCCGCCTGGCTCACGTCTCCCGCGGTGCGGGGGGCCGCCGCCCTACTCGGCCCGACGGAGCTTCTGGCTTCGGGCGCACCGCTGCTGCTGCTGCCCCGTCCCGCGCCCCGGTAGCGCCGCCAGGCTCCCGGGGCGATTCCGCCGGCATCACGCCGAGAAGGCGCGCTCGAGTGCGGCGAGGTCGACGTCGATCGCGAGGCGTTCCTTGACGCGCGTCATGTAGGCGGTGAAGAACTGGCCCTGGCGGGTCGCCACGAGCTGGTCGCGCAGCCGGTCCCGCTGGGCATCGAGGTCCTCGGCCGAGGCGTCCTCGCGTTCGACGAGGTGCACGACGGCAACCGTGCCCCCGGTCTCGATCGGCTCGCTCACGGTGCCCGGCTCCATCGCGAACGCCACCGCCTCCACGGCGGCGCTGACGCCTACCTCCGGCAGCGGCGCCCCGCGGCCGACCATGTCGCTCGACCCGACGGCGTACTCGGCCGCCTCGGCAGCCGCCTGAAAGTCGTCGGCCTCGCCCAGCGCCCGCGCGGCTTCCGCCGCCCGTTCCTGCGCCAGCGTCAGCGCCTTCTTGCGAATGACGTTCTCGCGCACGTCGTCGCGAACCTCGTCGAGCGGTGGAATGTACGGATCCTGTGTCGCGACGACGGTCACGAACGCAGGACCGGACGGGGAGGGGACGGGTCCGGCTACCTCCCCCGGTTCCATCCGGAACGCCCGATCGGAGACCTCGCGGGCCAGCCCGAGGCCGAGGATCGGCTCGCCCGGCGCCGCGAAGCCCGACTCCTGCACCTCGTAACCGCGGGCCGCCGCGGCGCGGTCGAGGTCGTCGGGCGTCGACACCTCGGCTGCGATCGCCTGGGCCAGCGCGCGGGCGCGGGACGTCGCCCGCTCCTGCTTGAGGATGTTGGCGATCGACTCGCGCACGTCCTCGAACGGCTCCGTGACCTCCTCTTCCGCCTCGGTCACGAGAATGACGTGGTAGCCGAAGGCGCTCTGGACCGGGTCCGAGATCTCCCCGGGAGCCATCGAGAACGCCGCGGCCTCGAACTCCGGCACCATCCGTCCGCGCCCGAACGTTCCCAGATCGCCGCCGCCCGCGGCCGTGCCCTCGTCCTCGGAGAATTCCCGAGCGAGGGCCGCGAAATCCTCGCCGCCGCGCGCGCGGGCGGCGAGCGACGCGGCGCGGGCCGCGACCTCCGCCCCGTCGTTCTCGCCGATGCGGAGCAGGATGTGGCTCGCCCGCACCTGGCCGGGGGTCTGGTACTGCGACAGATTCGTATCGTAGTAGGCCCGCAACTCGTCCTGGGCCGGCGCGATGGCGTCGAAAATGGCCGCCTCGTCGACCAGCAGGAAGCGCAGTCGCCGCTTCTCCGGCACCTGATAGGCGACCGCCTCCTCGTCGTAGAGCAGCTCGATGTCGGCGTCCGTGGCGTCGACCTCGTCGCGGTAGTCCTCCGCACGGAAGGCGACCACGTCGACGCGAACGCGCTCGGTACGGCGCCGGTGCTCGTCGACGACCTCGGCATCCGACACCGACACCCAGCCGGTCACCGCCGTCTGCAGCCGCTCGATCAGGATCGACTTCCGGACGTCCTCCTCGAACTGCGCAGTGGAGATGGGCGGGCTCTGCCGCTGCAGCACCATGCGGTACTGCTGCTCCCCGACGAACCGCCCGTCCACCTGGAACGCGGGCAGCGTCAGGATGCGCTCGCGGACCTCCGCGTCGCTGACCCGCAGACCCAGGCGATCCGCCTCGGCGAGCGCGGCGTACTCGTCGATCAGCTGCTGGAGGATCTGCCGGTCGACACCGAGCGAACGCAGCACCTCCTCGCTGATCTCGCCGCCCGTCTGGAGACGGTAGGCCTGCAGTTGCCGGAGGTACACCTGCCGGAACTGCTGCAGCGTGACCTCGTACGAGCCCACCCGGGCGAGCACGTCGGCGGGCAGGCCGCCGTCCCCCATGGGGCTCATGCCGACGCCGGGGACCAGGGCGACGAAGGCGACCACGACGAGGCCGAGGCTCCACTTGAGCCAGGCCTTGTGGCGCCGCATCCTATCGAGCATCGTCATGATGAGCCGGGCCTTTCCCTGCGCGGCCGCGCCCTCGCGGGCGCGACGGAGTCTGCGGCGCAGACGTCGGGCGCAGTCCGACAGCGGGGCATTCTACCGAGTGAAGTCCTGCAGCCGCAAGCCTTTGCGGCGCATCGTGCGTGCCGGCCGGCCAGCCGCTTTCCTCCACTTGCCCGGATCCCTATAATCGACACGAATCGGGTGCTTGGCGCCCATTCGGAGGAAACTGGCTAGACGTGGGTCTTGGTGCGCTCTTCTCGGCGTTCTCGAGCGATCTGGCGATCGATCTCGGCACCGCGAACACTTGCGTGTACGCGCACGGGAAGGGCATCGTCAGCAACGAGCCGTCGATCGTCGCCATGAACAAGGTGACCGGCGGGGTCGAGGCCGTCGGCCGGGAGGCGAAGGAGATGCTGGGTCGGACGCCGGGCGACATCGTCGCCATCCGGCCCATGCGCGATGGCGTCATCGGCGACTTCGAGGTCGCCGAGAAGATGCTGACCTACTTCATCAAGAAGGCCCACAGCCGCACCGTGCTGGTCCGCCCCCGCATCATCATCGGCGTTCCGTCGCAGATCACGCAGGTCGAGAAGCGCGCCGTCAAGGACAGCGCCTACCGCGCCAAGGCGAGCGAGGTGCACCTGATCGAGGAAGCGATGGCGGCGGCGATCGGTGCCGGCATGCCGATCACGGAACCGTCGGCGAACATGATCGTCGACATCGGAGGCGGCACCACCGACATCGCCGTCATCTCGCTGGCGGGCATCGTTTACAGCCGCGCGGTGCGCGTGGCGGGCAACGCGATGGACGAGGCCATAAGCCAGTACATCAAGAAGACGTACAACCTCCTGATCGGAGAGCGGACGGCCGAGCGCATCAAGATGAAGGTCGGGTCGGCCTACCAGCTCGACGACAAGTTGACCATCGACATCAAGGGCCGCCACCTGCTCGAGGGCGTCCCCCGGACGATCTCGGTTTCCGACGAGGAGATCCGCGAGGCTCTCAAGGAGACGGTCAACGTGATTGTCGACGCCGTCCGCCTCGCCCTCGAGAGCACGCCGCCGGAACTGTCGGCGGACCTCGTCGATCGGGGCATCGTGCTGACCGGCGGCGGGTCGATGCTGCGCAATCTCGACAAGCGGCTGCGGGAAGAGACCGGTCTGCCGCTGGCGATGGCCGAGGAACCGCTGACGTCGGTCGTCCTCGGCGCCGGGCGCATGCTGGCCGATTTCCCCTTGCTGCGGAAGATATCCATCGACTGACCGCATTGCCGGACGCGGGGTCGGTTCCAGGGACCGGCGGGTTGCGAGAGACGTGAGCCGTCAGCGCATGCGCTTCGTCCTCCCGGCCGTTGTGACCGGACACATCCTGCTGATCTCGACGCAAGTCGGCGTGCGACCCGACTCGACGCTGTTCGAGTCGGCCGTCTTCGGCACCCTCGCCGGTCTGCAGAGACTGGTCACCGGGGCGGGAACCGCCGTTCGGGACACCTGGTCGGTCGTTGCCGATCTGCGGCACGCCCAGCGGGAGAACCTCACCCTGCGCGCCGATCTCGACGCCCTCCGCGTTCGGCTGCTCCAGCAGCGGGCGCTCTCGCATCGCACGACGGAGCTCGAGGAACTGCTGGATCTGCGGCGGTCGCTGAGCCTGCGCACGGTGAGCGCCCGGGTCATCGGCACCGACTCCACCCCGTACTTCCGGACCCTTACCGTCGACCGGGGCGCGAGTGACGAGGTGCAGCCGGATCATGCCGTGGTTTCGCCGTCGGGGGTGGTCGGTCGAATCGTGGGGCCGACGAACCGCACCGCGGCAAGGGTGCAGCTGCTCATCGACCGCAACGCGGGGGCCGGCGCGTACATCGAGCGCACCGGCGCCGAGGGCATCGTGGCCGGCACCGAGGATGCGTCGGCGCTCCAGATGCGCTACGTGTCCATCGCGCGGCCGGTAGTGCCCGGCGACGTCGTGCTGACCACCGGCGACGACGGCATCTACCCGCGGGGACTGCTGATCGGGGAGGTGGAGCGAGTCGAGCCCGCGACCGGCTTCTCGCAGACGGTTCGAATCGCGCCGGCCGTCGACTACTCGAAGCTGCAGCATGTGCTCATAGTGGTCCCGCCCCGGGGCACGGAAGCCGACACGAGCCTCATCTCGGGGGGCAGCCCGTGACGACACCGAGGATCGCGGCCGTCGTCGCCGCGGCCCTGGCGGCCCAGACGACGATGCCGCGGTTCGTGGAGACCGGAGCGAACGTGGATCTTCCCCTCGTGGCCGTCGTCTTCGCCGGACTGTCCGGAGGGCCGCTGGTGGGGCTGTGGACGGGGACGATCGGCGGCCTGGCCCAGGATCTGCTGTCGGGCGGCGTCCTCGGCGTCAACGGGCTCGCCAAGAGCCTCGTGGGCGCCTGGGCGGGCTGGATGAGCGTTCAGTTCATCACGTTCCAGGCCTGGCGTCGCGCGGTCATCCTGGGGGCCGCAACGCTCGCGAACGCCGCCTGCGTGGTCGGCGTCTATGCGGTCGTCAGCACGCAGGGTCCGCCGGCGCATCTGCGCAGCGTCGCGGTGCAGGGTTCGGCGAACGCCACGGTCGGCGTCGTCGCGACGGCCATCGCCCGGGGCGTGGCGGCGATGCAGGGCCGGCGCCAGCGAGGCGGCGGAGGCCTCTTCCGCCGACGAGCGCGCTGATGGAGTGGCGCCACGAGGCGGCGGGCAGCGGCGCCATCGGACGGCTGCTCGTCGTGTTTCGCTGCGTGGTGGTCATCGCGTTCGCGATCCTGGCCGCCGCCTTCTGGCGCGTGCAGGTCGACCTCCACCCGCAGTACCTGGAACGCGCGGGGAGCAACCACCAGCGCGAGCGGCCCCTCCGGGCACCGCGCGGCGTGGTCTTCGACCGCGACGGGCGCGTGATGGTGGAGGATCGGGACGCGCTGAACCTCTCGCTGGTGCCGGCGAGGGTCCAGGACGTGGAGCGGGCGCTCGATCTGCTCGCCCGGGTCACCGGCGTCGACCGGGCGGATCTCCGCGCCGCGTTCCGGCGACGCCGGCAGGACTCGCCGCACCGGCCCATCGTGCTGATCCGCGACGCCTCCCGAGCTCAGGTGGCGGCGGTCGTGGCGAGGCGCGCGGAACTGCCGGGCGTCGTCGTCGAGCCGACCCCCGTCCGGAGCTATCCGGGCGCGACGCTGGCCGCGCACTGGTTCGGCTACGTGGGCGAGGTCACCGCCGCCCAGCTCGCCGCCGCCGGCGGCACGCGGTTGCGGCAGGGGCACATCGTCGGTCAGAGCGGTGTGGAGCTGTCGTACAACCGGCTCCTGATGGGGGTCGACGGCACGCGTCACGTGGTGGTCGACAGCACCGAGCGAGAGATCGGCACCATCGGCGAAGAACCGCCGATCGCCGGTCGGCAGCTTCGTCTGACGATCGACTCCGACGTGCAGAGGGCGACGGAGGAGGCCTTTCACGACGCCGGGTTCGACGGCGCCGCGGTGCTGCTCGACCCGCAGACGGGAGAGGTGCTCGCGCTCGTCAGCCTGCCGTCCTACGACCCGAACGCGTTCGCGCGCGGCATCGACGGCGACACGCTCGACGCCCTGAACCGCAACCGGCTGAGCCCACTCCACAACCGCGCCCTGCAAGGGCGCTACCCGCCGGGCTCGACCTTCAAGGCGGCAGTCGCCGTGGCGGCGCTCGAGGAGGGTGTGATCACGCCGGACTACACGGTGCGGTGCGATGGGGGCGCGCACCACTATGGGCGCTACCACCGTTGCCACGCCCGGCACGGCGTCGTGGACCTCGAGGCGGCGATCGAGCGGTCCTGCAACACCTACTTCTACGCGCTGGGGGCCCGGCTCGACGTCGATCAGATCCACCGTTGGGCGACTGCGCTCGGCCTCGGCGAGCTGAGCGGGGTCGACCTGCCCTTCGAGGCGCGAGGCCTCGTTCCCTCGCGCGCCTGGAAGCGCGAGCGCAGCGCGGAGCCCTGGTACCCGGGCGAGACGATCTCCGTGGCCATCGGCCAGGGCCAGGTCGGCGTGACCCCGATGTCGCTCGCGGTCATGATGTCGAGCCTGGTGAACGGCGGCCGGCGCATCACGCCAAGGGTCCTCAGGGAGTTCCACGACGGCGTCGGCTGGAGACCCGCGCCGGGGAGTCCGCCGGCCCGCGACCTGCAGCTGCGGCCCGAGACCCTGTCCGTCGTGAAGCGGGGGCTCTGGAGGGTGGTGAACGGCGCCGGCACCGGACGGCGCGGGAGAATCCCCGGCCGCGACGTCCTCGGCAAGACCGGCACGGCGCAGGTCATCTCGCGCGCCGGCCGCGCGACCGCGCTGGCCGCCACGCCCGGAACCGGGTCGAGCCCGCGCACCCTGCAGGACCACGGCTGGTTCGTCTTCGCGGCCCCCGCCGACGATCCGCAGATTGCCGGTGTGGTGTTCGCCGAGCACGCGGACCACGGCTACCTGGCGGCGCCCATTGCCCGTCACGCGCTCAACACGTTCTTCGCGAAGCGCGAGGGGCGGGAGCTGCCGCCCCTGCCGCCCGCGGCGCCTGCGACGCCACACCGGCCGCAGCCGCGTGCACCGGAGGCCGTCGACCCGCTGGTCATCGGCGGCGACTGAGGCGGGCACCGATGCTGGACCGACGCCACCTCCGCACCGTCGATTGGCGGCTCGTGACCGCCGTCGCCCTGCTCGCGGGCCTCGGTCTGGCCATGATCTACAGCGCGACCTACGATCCGACCTCCGGCCGCGTCGGTTCCGAGTTCGGGCGCCAGGTGGCGGCGCTTGCCATCGGACTCGCGGCGGGCGTCGCCTGCCTCGCGATCGACTACCGGACTCTCGCGGACCAGTGGCGGTTCGCCTTCGGCGCGCTGAGCGTGCTCCTGGCCTACACGCTTCTGTTCGGCGACGAGGTGGGAGGCGGACGCCGCTGGATCGACCTCGGTCCCACCAGCGTTCAGCCCTCCGAGTTCGCCCGCCCGGCGATGGCCCTGGCCCTCGCCGCCCTGTACACGCGGAGCCCCGGGTGGCCGCGGCCGGCGAGCGACTGGCTCATCGGCGGAGCGCTCGTGGCCGTGCCGTTCCTGCTCATCGCCTGGGAACCGGATCTCGGCACGGCCGTGACGCTCTTGCCGGTGTACGTGGTGGTCATGGTCTTCGCCGGCCTGCGCCTGCGCACCCTGGCCGCCTGCGCCGTCGTCGGATTGCTGCTCGCGCCGGTGGTCTGGGCGTACGGGCTCGAGGAGTATCAGCGATCGCGGCTCGTCACCTTCCTGGTGCCGGAGAGCGATCCTCTCGAAGCGGGCTACCAGCAGATCCAGGCGCGGATCACGGTCGGGGCGGGTGGGTTGACGGGCCGGGGATTCCTGCAGGGAACGCAGAATCGGTACGACTTCCTGCCCGCCGCCCACAACGACTTCATCTTCTCGGTGCTGGCCGAGGAGCAGGGTTTCCTGGGCGTCGTGGTCACGCTGGGGCTGTACCTGTTCGTCATCTTCCGATCCCTGAATGCCGCCCGCGTCGCGCGGGATCGGACCGGTACCTACCTCGTCGTCGGCATCATGGCGGGGTTCTCGTTCCAGGTGCTCTACAACGTCGCGATGTCGGCCGGTCTGGCCCCGGTCAAGGGGTTGACGCTGCCGCTGCTGAGCTACGGCGGTTCGTCGATCGTCGCGACACTCATGGGATTCGGGCTCGTCCTCAACGTCGGGATGCGCCGATTCACGAACTAGATGGTCCACAGGCCCTGCCGTCGAGCCCCGCGCAGCGCGGGCCAGTCGGCGCCGCTCCGCACCGGGGGCGCCGGTTCCGTGCGCCGCTTCGCGGCCGCCGGAAGCGGCGCGCCGGTGGCGGCGAGCCGGGACCCACGGGAGACAGCGTCGAATGAACAAGGAGATGATCGTCACCTCGAACGGCCACGAGGTCGTGGCCGCGATTCTCGAGGACGGGAAGGTGGCGGAGATCTACGTCGAGCGGGAGCGGCAGCGCGGCGTCGTCGGCAACATCTACAAGGCGCGGGTCAGCAAGGTCCTGCCCGGGATGCAGTCGGCCTTCGTGGACATCGGCCTCGAGCGTGACGCATTCCTCTACGTTTCGGACGTCGTGGACACGCTCGACGAGTTCGACCGGCTCGAGCAGGCGGACGGCGAGGAGACCGGCGGCCGGGACCGGCCGCGGGGAGGCGGCGGCCGCGCCAACGGCCGGGATCGGCCGACTCAGAAGATCGAGGAGCTCCTGACGGCCGGCCAGGAGATCCTCGTCCAGGTCGTCAAGGAACCGCTCGGCACCAAGGGGGCGCGCGTGACGTCCCACGTCAGCGTCCCCGGACGGTTCCTCGTGTTCATGCCGACCGTCGACCACGTCGGCGTCTCCCGGAAGATCGACGAGCGCGACGAGCGCAGCCGGCTCCGCGGCATCGTGCGGCAGTTCCGGGACGAGCACGGCTTCACGGGCGGCGTCATCATCCGGACGGCCGCCGCCGGACGCCCCCGCGAGGACATCGACGGAGATCTGGCCTACTTCCACCAGCTCTGGAACGACACCCGGTCGCGCGTGGACAGCAGCCGCGCGCCGGCCGTCATTCACCGCGAGGAGAGTCTGGTAGCGAAGCTCCTGCGCGACCTGCTCAGCGACGACTTCTCGGCCATCCGGATCGACGAGGCGGAGGAGCACCGCCGGGTCGTGCGACTCGTGGAGCGCATCCTGCCGGACATCGTGGGGCGCGTGCAGCACTACACGAAGGCGTTCCCCATCTTCGAGGAGTACGGCGTCCAGACCGAGCTCGACAAGGCGCTCAGGAGCAAGGTGTGGCTGAAGTCGGGCGGCTACATCGTCATCAACCACACGGAGGCGCTCGTCGCCATCGACGTCAACACCGGGCGCTACGTGGGGAAGCGGAGCGGGCGGCTGGAGGACACGATCGTCAAGACCAACCTGGAAGCCGCCCGCGAGATCGTCCGCCAGATCCGGCTTCGCGACCTCGGGGGCATCATCGTGCTCGACTTCATCGACATGGAGGAGCGCAAGAACCGCCAGAAGGTGTTCCAGGCGTTCGAGCAGGAGCTGCGTCGCGACCGCTCGCCGTCGAAGGCCGTGCAGGTATCCGACTTCGGGCTCATCATCGCCACGCGCAAGCGCGTCAAGCAGAGCCTGGAGCGGACGCTGACCGATCCGTGCCCCTACTGCTCCGGGAGCGCCGTCATCAAGTCGAGCGCCACGATCTGCTACGACATCCTCTCGGAGCTTCGCAAGGTGAGCGGCGAGCTCAACGGACAGGCAGTGCTCATCCGTGTCAACCCCGACATCGCGCGCGCCCTGGGGGCCGAGGAACGGGGAGTGCGGCGCGAGATCGAGCGGGTGCTCGGCAGAAGCGTCACCATCAGGCCCGACGTGCAACTGCACCACGAGCAGTTCGACGTGATGGCCTGCTAGCCTGGAATTCTCACCGTTGTAGCGACAAGAGGCTGCCCGTGATGGCGTAAAGTGTTGTGTCCACAATACTTCAGGCCACCCACGGAGGCAGCCCCTTGTCGACACAGTGTACGTCAACCCAGCTTGAGTTTCCCGA
>JAPOYG010000541.1 GCA_026706755.1 Acidobacteriota bacterium | reverse complement strand
ATGCCGCCGTTCTTGGCCATGTTGACGAGCAGCGCGACGTTGCCGTTCGAGAGCGAGGCGATGACGTAGCCGCGCTTGAGCCGCGTCAGCCCCTCGACGGTGTCGGGCCACGGCGTCAGGCGATGCCAGGCGCGGTTCAGGTCGTCGAGCTCCTCCTCGGTGAGGCTCTCGAGACCGTACTTCGGCACGAGCTCGTCGAGGATCATCCGGTGCAGGACGTCGATCTTCGTCCACCCGAGTTCCCCGCTGCGGACGCGGCCCATCGCTGGCCCGTAGCCGCCACGCCAGTCGTCCGCGAACGCGGCCCAGTCGGCCTCGATGCCCTTGCGGCGACCGACCGCCTCGCCCTCGCGGGTGATGCTGGTCCGCCAGTCGACGACGGTCCCGAAGACGTCGAACGTCATGGCGCGGACGCCGCGGATTCGTTCGCTCAGCTCCTGCCTCCCGCCACCGCCGCCAGCGGAGGCGGGAGAGGCGGCGGCCACGACGGCCGTCGAGCCGATCAGCAGGAACGTGCGACGCGGGATGTGAGGGGTCGTGGACAGCATCGGATCCTCCGTGATCATCGGCGCACCAGCGTAGCGGCAGGCCGGGGTTCTTGTCGAGGACTCCGCCCGCTACGGGAGCGGCCTCCGCGAGAAGGCTCTACTCTACGATCGTCGCCATGAGCGCTCTCGCCTGGCCCGTCTGGCGCATCGTGGCGGTCTTCGTCCTGACCGCTTCGGCGCCCTCGATTCAGAACGCGTGTCGCGACACGGGCCCGGATGCCGAACCGGATCGGGACGACCGGGTAGTGACCGCCAGCGACGGCACGCGGGTCCGGGTGGAGGTCGTGGCAACCGGGCTCGAGGTGCCCTGGAGCCTGGCGTTCGTGCCCGGCGGGCGTCTGCTCGTGACGGAGAGGCCGGGTCGCGTGCGCGTGCTCGCGAACGGCCGGCTCGTGCCGGAGCCCGCCCTCGCCCTCGACGACGTGTACGCGAACGCCGAAGCGGGCACGATGGGGATTGCGGTCGATCCGCGGTTCGAGGAGAACGGGCTCGTCTACCTGCTGTACACGAGAGACCGTCCGGGTCGCGACCCGGTCAACCGCGTCGTGCGTTACCGGGAAGTGGGCAACGTGCTCGCCGAGGCAACCGTCCTGCTCGACGGGATTCCAGCGAGCTTCCTCCACGACGGCGGCCGCATCCGCTTCGGTCCCGACGGGCTGCTCTACGTGACGATGGGCGACGTGCTCGAAGCCGACGATGCGCAGGATCTCGCGGCCATGACCGGCAAGATCCTGCGCATCGACCGGCACGGGAGGACCCCGCCCGGGAATCCCTACTCCTCGCCGGTCTACTCGTGGGGCCACCGCAACCCGCAGGGCATCGACTGGCATCCTCTGAGCGGCGCCCTGTGGGCGACCGAGCACGGCAACGTGGGGAACGACGAGGTGAACCGCATCGAGGCCGGCGCCAACTACGGGTGGCCGGTCATCGAGGGAGCACGGACCATGCCGGGCATGGAGGCTCCCGTGCGCGCCTACTCGCCCTCCATTGCCCCGTCGGGTGCGTCCTTCTATACGGGCACCGCCATCCCCGGGTTTCGGAACGACTTCTTCTTCGCCGCGCTCCGGGGCGAGCACCTTCGCCGGCTGCGCTTCGACCCCGCCGACCCGACCCGCATCGTCGGCGACGAGCGACTGCTGCAGAGCCGCTACGGCCGGCTGCGGGACGTCGTGACGGGACCGGACGGCGCGCTGTACGTCCTCACGAACAACCGGGACGGCCGGGGCAGCCCCTCGGCCGACGACGATCGCATCCTGCGGCTGGTCCCGGCCGGCTAGGAGTCTGCGCCCCAGAAACGGCGACGCAAGAGTCTCGCAAGCTCCGGGAACCTCCGCCTCGTTGCACGGTGAGACATCTCGGGAACGCGAGGTTTCGCGGATCGGGGTAGAATCGTTGTTCAAGATGCCGACGCAAGCAGCCCCCACGGGCGGCGCGCCGCCGGGCGGGCAGGCCGGGCCGGGACCGGCCTCTCCGGGATCCGCGAGCGACGCGGGCGCTCTTCTCCGCCGGGTGGCGGGCGGCGACGCCGCGGCCCTGAGCGACCTCTACGATCGGCACGCCGGTGCCGTATTCTCGCTGAGCCTGCGCATCGTGGGCGACGAAGCCGAGGCCGGACGAGTCGTGCAGCAGGTGTTCGCTCACGCATGGCAGCAGGCCTCGCGCTACGACCCCGCCCGCGCTTCAGTCGCGGGCTGGCTGCTGGAGACGGCGCGCGGAGCCTCGATCGATCGGGTGCGCGCCGCGAGGCGCGCCGGGGCGAGTGCCGGGGACCCGGCGGACGAGGCGACACCCTCGGCGCCGGAGAGCGTCGCGACCGTCGCCCTGCCCAGCCCCGCCGGAACCCAGGGAGACGACGGCTGCACCCCTGCACAAGCGAGCCGCCTGCGCGCGGCGCTGGCGGAGCTGCCGGCACTGCAGCGGCTGGCCATCGAGCTCGCCTTCTTCGGAGGCCTGACGTCGGTCGAGATCGCCGCCGAGCTCGAGCAGACCGAAGGCACGATCAACGACCGCCTGCTGACCGGTCTCAAGAGCCTGCGCAGCGCGCTCGAGGACGAGACCGCATGACCGAGCCGACCTCCGAAACGGCGCAGAACGGGTACGACGTCGCCGGCCCCTACGCACTCGGAGCGCTGACGGAAGAGCAACGCGCCGCCTTCGACGCGCACCTCGAGGTGAGCCGGGCGTCGGTCGACGAGGTGCTGGCCGTGCTGCCGGTCGCGCGCCGGCTGGCCTACACGGCCCCGCCTCGCACCGTGCCGCCCAACCTGCGCGAACGGACGCTCCAGGCCGCCACGGGGGCGGCGCCGGCGGCGGCCCCCATCCCGGCGGCGGCCCGTGCGCCGAAGATCCCCGCCGTGCGCCCACCATCCGGTTCCGCGCCGCGCGGCCGGCGCTGGCCGCTCGTGGCGGCCCTGCTCGTGGCCGTCGTCGCCGCGGTCGGACTCGGCGGGTTCGCACGACAGCAGGCGAGCTATGCCCGCGCGCTTCAGGAGAACCTCGACGAGGCCAACCGGCGGGCGACCATGGCGGAGCTCGACGTGGCCGCGGCCCGACGGGAAGCGATGGCGGCCGGCCGTCGCGCCGCCGTGCTGACCGCCCCGGATACGCAGGAGATCGTGCTCGGCAACCAACCGAACGCCCCCGACGCGCGCGCCCGCGTGTTCTGGAGCACGGCGGAGGGAGTGGTCTTCACGGCCAGCGGCATGCCACCCCTCGCCCCGGGGCAGTCCTACCATCTCTGGCTCGTCCCGGATGCCAGTCCGGTGAGTGGCGGCGAGTTGCCGCTCGACGAGGAGGGACGCATCGCCGCCGTCGTGACGCTGCCGGAGGGCGTGACCGAGCCCGTCCCGATGGCGGTGACGGCGGAGCCGGCCGGCGGAGGGGCAACGCCCACCGGCACGGTCTACCTGCTCGGACGTCCCGAAGCGTAGTCGCGCCCCATCAGGGCGCGTCGGCGCCGAGGCTCAGCAGGTTGGCGAGCAGAGCGTACGCGCCGGTCGTGCCGGCCGGGAGTTGCCGCCAGAGTCCCAGCCCCAGGTAGATCCAGCGGCCCTCGCCGGAACGGGTCTCGACCAGCGCACCGCGCTTCACGCCCGGGTTGTACTCGAACGTGTCCTCGAGCTCGACGAGGTCGTCGTAGCGTTCGTCCCGCTCCCCGAGGAAGTACAGGCCTCGCTCCTGCACCCAGTCGTCCCAGGTCGCCGTTCCGATCGCGTTCGGCCAGCCGAACGCGGGGTGGTCGTTGGCGAGCACCCGGACGGGCGCCCCCTCGTCGGTTACCCGGTTGCGGCTGACCACCGCGGCGTAGGGGCCGTACTGCGCCTGGTTGAACTCGAACTTGTTGTACTGGACGATCACGGTCCCGCCGTCGGCCACGTACTCGAGCAGGCGGCCGTTGTTGGCCCGGAGATCCTCGCGGCGCTCGTAGGCCCGGACCCCGGTGACGATGACGTCGAAGCGGTCGAGGTCGCCCCACGCCAGATCGTCGGCGCCGATGAACTCCAGCCGCGCGCCGAGCTGCTCGATCGCCGGCGGCACGGCGTCGCCGACGCCCTCGATGTAGCCCACGGTCAGATCGGGGGCGAGCGCCACGTCGATGACCTTGAACGCGCCGGCGGCGGCCCGGCCGATGTGGCGCCGCTCGGTGTGGGCGTACTCCACCACCTGATAACCGCGACGGAATTCCCCCCCGCCGTGCTCGACGACGGCGCCAACCCGGTACTCGCCGACCGGACTCTCTCCCGCCGACACGCGGAAGCGCACCGTGCGCGACTCGTCCTCCCGCGACAGCGGAACCTCGACCGACGACGGCGTAACGCTCCACCCGGCCGGCGCCTCCAGGCGGACCCGGCCCTCGACCGGCTCGCGGCCGGTGTTGGTGACCGTCACCCGAACCTCGCGCGGCGCCCGCGAGCCGGTCGGGATGATCGCGATCTCGGGGGTCATCGAGACCGCGAGCTGCGGCACGACGTGCAGCTCCATGCGCTTCTCGCCGGTGAAGATGTCGTCCACGTAGCGGTGTTCGACCGGGCGGTCCACGACCAGGCGCGTTGCCCCGAGCTCGATGTCGAACGTCACCCGGAAGGGAGTCGGCCGGAATGCCGCCCCGAACGGCACGTCGGGATCGAAGGCGTAGCGGTCGGCGCCCTCGACGGCGGTCCAGTGCACGCCCGTCATCCCGGCATCCACGGGAATCGACCCGGCGAGCGAGCACTCGAAGACGTCGGCCCCCGCGACCCGCGCTTCGTCACAGGCGGCTTCGCGCCCGTCGAAGCCCGCGAGGGTGGCGCCGCGCACCGTAACCGCCTCCCCGCCGCGATTCGCCGCCAGCACCTCCACGGTCACGCCCTGCCCGGGCGTCACCACGCCGTCGTCCGCCAGCGCCTCCAGGCGCACGCCGTGGGCCAGCAGGGCGGCATGCTCGAACTGGCGCTCCTTCGATTCCAGGCGGAAGTCGATCTCGTGACGGGCGGACTCCGAGAGGGGCAGCGACCCGAGGCCGGCGCGCAGTTCCCGCAGCGCGTCGAGCCCCGCCAGGACCGGCGCCCGCGCTCCGGCCATGCCCTCGACGTCGAAGCGGCGAAGCGCCTCGCGGGCGTGACCCGCGAGCCCCGAGAGGGCCCCGGCGAGACCGGCGGGCGGCTCCGCACCGGCGAACCGGGCGAGCCCCTCGATAGACGTATCCACGCCGTCGAACAGCGAGGTCTCTCCGACGCTGGTCTGCCCCGGGATGGTCGTGTCCGCCAGCCGGTACTGGGCGCCGGCCGCACCTGCCGGCAACGCCACGAGCTGCGACATGCCCTGGCACTTGTGCATGCTCCGGGCACGGCTCCCGATCTCGGCGTAGGTCGTCCCGAGCAGCGGGTCGTAGCGGCCGAGGTCCAAGGTCGTCAGTTCCGGATCCGGTTCGATGCGAAAGCGGAAGCCGGGTGGCAGGAGGCCAAGGCCGAACGGGAACCCCGCGCGGAAGTAGAACTTCTGCGCCTGCCACGGTTGCAACCCCTCCGCGATCTGCTCCGGGAAGCGCGCCGGATCGGCCGCGGCGCGGAACGCCTCCCGCGCCAGCCGGGCCGATGCCTGGTGGTGCTGGCCGCCGCCGCGCCCCCCCGGCTCCATGGCCGAGATGACGTCCGGGCGGACGGTGCGAATCACCCGCACGATGTCTCCGAGTATCTCCTCGCGGCCCCAGCGCTCGAACGTCTCCTCGACGCTGAAGGAGAAGCCGAAGTCGACGGCGCGCGTGTAGTACTGCTCCGCCCCGTCGAGGCGGTGCGCGGCGCGCAACTCCTCCGTCCGCAGCACGGCCAGGGCGTCGAAGAGCTCCGCGCCGATCTCGTTCTGGCCGCCGTCGCCGCGGGTGGCGCTGAGAAGGACGGTGCGGTGGCCCTCCCCCTTCGCGAAGCGCGCCAGCAACGCGTTGTTCTCGTCGTCGGGGTGGGCCGTGACCATGAGGAAGGTGGCTGCGCTGTTCAGCTGGCGCAGCGCGAGCCCGAGCTCGACGCGCCCGTCCCCGGCCGCCAACGGCTGCGCAGTCACGAGGGTCGCACCGGCAGCCACGCCGAAGAGTGCGACCGCGGTCGGTACCAGCGAACGGACTCGGAGCTTGGACATTTCCGCGCAGTATACCCGCGCCTCCGTACGCGCCGGGGGGGGGAGAGACGGCGCGGTTCCGCTCGCCGCGCCGGCCACGCCCGCCCAACGCGTTCTCGGCCGCGCGGCCGGTGGGCGGCCGCGGCCGGTCAGGCGGCGGGGCGGGCCGAGCGGGCGAGCACGGCCTCGTAGAAGGCCTCGTAGCGCGGCACGATCTCCTCGGCGCAGAAGTGCTGGTGCACCCGCCGGCAGGCTCCGGCCGCGAGGCGCCGATGCAGGACGGGGTCGGTGAGGAGCCGCACGGCGCTCTCGGCCATGCCGGTCAGGTCGTCGGGATCGTGCAGGAAACCGGAATCGCCGTCCGCGATCACCTCGGGCAGGCCGCCGACCCTGGAGGCCACGACCGGCACCTCGCACGCCATCGCCTCGAGGGCCGCCACGCCGAAGCTCTCCTGCGCCGAAGGCAGCAGGCAGACATCGGCAATCGAGAGCAGCGGCACGACGAGCTCCTGCTCGCCGAGCGCCTCGACGTCGCCGGCCAACCCCAGCTCCCCCGCGCGCCGGCACGCGGGAGCGAGGTCGGGCCCGTCGCCCACCAGCAGCAGCCGGGCCGGCAACCGCTCGCGGATGCGGCGGAAGATGTCGATGACGGCGTCGGCCCGCTTCACGGGGCGGAAATTGGAGACGTGGATGACCAGCTTCGCGTGGGGGTCGCCGCGGCGATAGCGCGCCCGCAACGACTCGTCCACAGAGCGCCGGTGATACTGGCAGTCGAGAAAGTTGGGAATGACGTTGATGCGGGCGCGCACCGGCAGGTGCCGGTAGGTGTCGTCGCGCAGGCTCTCGGAGACCGCCGTGACGCCGTCGGAGTGGTCGATCGAGAACGCCGCCGTCTCCAGGTAGGAGGGGTCGCTGCCGATGAGCGTCACGTCGGTGCCGTGCAGGGTCGTGATGACCCGCGGCACCTGCCCGTCGCCCCGCGCGGCCAGGATCTGGCGCGCGAGATACGCCGCCGTGGCATGCGGGATCGCGTAGTGCGCGTGAATGATGTCGAGCCGGTAGGCGCGCGCCACCTCGACGATCTTGCTGGCCAGCGAGAGCAGGTACTGCGGCTCGCGAAACAGCGGGTAGCCTGGGGTCTGCACGGCGTGGAACGCCAGCCCGGCCTGGAAGTCGCCCAGCCGGACGGGCGGCTCGCTGCTGATCAGCCGCACCTCATGACCGCGCCGGGCGAGCACCTTGGCCAGCTCCGTGGCGACGATTCCGCTGCCGCCGACCGACGCGTAGCAGACGATGCCGACGTTCATCCAGCCGAGCCTCCCGGCACCCGCGCGTGTGCACGGACCCGCACATGTCCTGACGCGCCACCCGTCGCGCCCGTTTAGGCCGCACCCTCTTGCGCCGGCCGCGGGACGCGCGGCATCCTGCGCTGGTGCGCGGGCGACGCCTTGCAGACCGAGGGCGACCGTGCGGTCCCGGGGAGTGCCGCGCTCGCGCCAGAGTCCGCGCCGCCCCTTCTACGGCGCGGACTCTGCCCTTCGGCCCGCCCCGGTACGCAGAACGCGGCCGCTCCAGCGCACGGGCTGAAGCGGCCGCGGGAGAGTCCGATCCCCTGCTGACCGGCCGGGGCAGGGTCAGGGCGTGACGGTGACGGTCACGTCGTCCGAAACAGCCAGACCACCGTCGTGGGCGAGCGCGCGCAGGACGTAGGTGCCCGGCTCGGGGAACGTCGCCCGCACGACCCACTGGCCGTCCTCGGGCGCCTCCGGCGTGGACCAGCCGGGCGACCAGGGCGACTCCTCGCCCTCGCGCGTGTCCTCCCAGACCTTGATCTGCTGTGGATCGAAGATCACGTCACCGGATCCCCGAAAGACGAACCAGGACATCCGCAGCCCGGTCGCGCTGTCGGTGGTGATGCGACCCGGCGAGCGGGGGCTCGTCGCACCCAGCGGGCGCGCCGTCGGCAGGCCGTCGTCGGTGACCACCGCCCTGAGCGTCAGAGGCTCGCCCGCCGCGACGGTCCGGAACGACTGGCCCTCGACGCTGAGGGCCGGCGCCTCGTTGGCCTCCGACTCCGGCGTCGCGCCGGCCGCCCCGGCCGCTCCGTAGTTCGCCTGCACGACCAGGTCGTCGATGTAGTAGTCCCGTTTCAGCGTTGCGTAGGCCCGCTCGGTCTGCCCGTTGGTCGTCAGCGTCCAGATCAGCTCCTTGTCGCCGAAGTCGGCAGGCACGCGGATCCGGAAGACGAACCGGTTCCGGCGCGGGAGGAAGTGCGTCGGCTGCCCCTGATCCGGACCGCCCGGCTCGATGCCGTTGTCCGGACCGACCGGGACGTCGATGACTTCCTCCCAGTTCCGGTTCATGTAGCCGAACACGAGGTTGAAGGAGCCGTCCTCGTTCTGCTCCCACCCCTCGTAGGCGGGCGCGATGTTCTGCCCCGTCGCGAACGACTGCTGGGCAAGAGCGGACGGCGCTCCCGCAAGCGCCGCCCCTCCGATGAAGAGTGCCGCCAATGCCGCGCTGCGCACCGTAATCCTCACTCGTTACTCGTTGTCGTTGTTCTCGTTCGCCAGGGCCGCGTCGTCCGACGTGCCGCAGGTGAAGCAGCCGATGTCGCGCCCGCCGTCCGCCGCGAGCTTGGCCTCGCGCAGGGCGACCTCGGTCGCGAACTCCTCGTCGTCCATGTAGACGGCCTGGATCAGGTTGATGAACATGTTGTCGACCGAGCGGTGGCCCGAGCCGGACCAGTTGCGCGGATCGACCACGTTGGGGTTGGTCGGCGAGTTGTCGAACCAGCCCGTCAGGTGCAGGATGGTGCCCTTCGGCAAGAGCGGCGCAGCGTCGTCCTCGTACTTGTAGACGCGGACCCAGTTGTGGTCGTAGCCGGAGCAGTTGAGGGTCTGGACCGTCGTCCCCCACACCGCCTCGAGGCACATCCGCACGCCCGGTGCGTGCATGTGCGGCTCGTAGACGCTGAGCTTCGCGTTCTCGGGAAGCGTGAAGTAGGCGTCGGCCCGCTGGTTGGACTCCATCGCGCGGATATCGAGGTCGGGGCCGTTGCCGAAGAACAGCAGCTCCATCTCCTTCGTCGGCTCGTAGCCCACCGGGTGGAACTTGAACCCGACGTCGATGTGCGCCTTCGTGTCGGTACCGTTCGAGTGCAGGTGCGTCGACGGGAAGACGAGGACGGAGCCCGCCTTGATCAGCACGCCCGCCTCGGCATCGAAGACGTCGGCGTTGCGGCCGACCTCGTGCACGGGAAGCTGGTACGCGTCGCGCGGGTCCTCGCTGTTCGGAGGCATGACGGTGGTCGCCGAGTGGTGGACCACGAACAGCCCGCCGACCGTGTCGGAGCGCACGCCCCGCGGCAGATCGTTCCGCTCCTTGTACTCGACCGCCGCGATGTGGCGGTCCTCGGTCAGTCCGGTCGGCACCACCCCTAGGGCGCCCCACCAGTCCGGCGCCTCGCCCGGCACCTCGAACGAGGGCGAGGAGACGACGAGATCCGGCTCACCGAGCTCCCACTCGTCCACATCGATGAACGGCGGCGGCGTCGGCATGTCCGCCGGGTCGCCCTGGGGGGCGCCGTTGTCGGCCCAGCGGGCGATGGTCTCGATCTCGGCGTCGCTCAGCGACCAGTCGTCCTTGAACTCCTGGATGCCGATGTCCTTCTCGATGTACCAGGGCGGCATGACGCCCATCTTGTCGCGGAGGCCGGTGCGGTACTTGATGGCCCGCGCCCACGGGCGGGTGTCCTCGTAGCTGATGAGCGACATCGGCGCCAGCGCGTTCGGCCGATGGCACTTCTGGCAGCTCCGCTGCAGGATCGGAGCGATGTCCTTGCTGAACGTCGGATGCTCGACCGCCGTCTGCGCCGCCGCGGGGGCCGACGCCACCACCAGTGCCGCGAGGCCCACGAGGCCCGCCAGCCAGCCGAACTTGCGCGTGCTCTCCATCATCATGCGAATCCTCACTCTCGCGATGCCGGCACGTCGCGCGCCGGCTCCAACCTGACCATTCTATCCCAACGCCCTGTCCCGACGACCCCTCCCAACGCCCTGTCCCGACGACCCCTCGTCGACCGCAAGCCTCGAGCTGCGGCCACGAGGCCGCCACGCCGGCCAGGAGTCCGCGCCGTAGAACAGCGCCGAGCGGAGCCGCAGCCGACGAACGGCAGGCTACGGCGCCGCCCGCGGCGAGGCACCGGCCCTGCGGGCCGTGACGACCGTCATCCCGCCCTCGCGCCACACGCAGTCGGCGGCGAACCCCGCCGCCCGCAGCGCGCCCAGCTCTTCCTCCAGCGGAAAGTAGGTGTCCTCCTCCGCCCACTCCTCGAAGTGCGCGTATGCCTGCGCCTCGTCGATGCCGCAGGCGACCATGTGGTCGGCCCAACCGCGCCAGGTCGCGGCGCGGGCGGCAGGCTCGACCGGCATCGTCGCATCGGCGTTGACGAAGCACCCTCGCGGGCGCAGCGCCTCGTGGATCCGCCGGTAGAGGGCGCGCTTGGCGTCCAGCGACCGGACGTGATGCAGCGCGAGCGAGGCCGCCACGCCGTCGCACGCTGGCAGGGGATCGTGGAACGAGCGGGTGTGGAAGCGGACCCGTCCCCCGAATCTCGCGAGCCGGGTGCGGGCCTGGGCCAGCATCTCCTCGTCCACGTCGATCACGGCCACGGTCCCCACCTCCGAATGCACGAGGATCGCCTCCGCCAGCGCCCCGGTGCCCCCGCCGAGGTCAAGGACGAGACGCGGCGTGCTTCCCTCGAGCCGGGATACGCCGGCCGCGACCTCGCGGGCCGCCACGGCGAGCATCGCCTCGTAGCCCGGAATGAAGCGCCGGATCGTCTCGTCGTATGCCGCGATCTCGAGCCGCAGGTGGCGGCGGACGGAGTGCGTCGTCATGTCCCTCGGTCGCGCCAGCCGCGCTACTTGCGGAACACCGCCGCGTAGTGGGCGGCCACCGGCCAGTCCACGGTCGCAACGTGCGTGAATCCGGCCGCGGTGACCTCCGCCACCACCTGCTCGTCGTCGGTCCAGTGCGGCCACACCCGCAGGAAGCCGAAGAGACCGCCGAACTCCAGCTCGATGACCGCCAGTCGGCCGCCGGGCCGGAGCGCCGCGTACAGGCTCGCGTTGGTCGCCGCCCGATCGGTCAGGTGGTGGTAGACCCGACGGTGGAAGATCGCGTCGCAGCAGGCGGGCGACAGGTTCGTTTCGCGCTCGCCTGCCTCCACCACCGTGACGTTGCGGATCCCTGCCCCCGCGACCGCGGCGCGAATCGCGTCGCGGCGGGGTGCGGAGAGCTCGGTCGCGAACACTCGGCCGCCCGGGCCGACCCGCTGCGCGACCTCGACGCTCAGCCAGCCGTTGCCGGCCCCGACGTCGGCCACCGTGTCGCCCGGC
>JAPOYG010000636.1 GCA_026706755.1 Acidobacteriota bacterium | reverse complement strand
CGGTTCCCTGCACGTCGATGAGGTCGTCTTTCGCCAAGGCGGAGGATTATAGCAGTCTCGATCTACCATGGCAGAGATGAACGCCACGGTGCTCGACGTCCTCACCGCCGTGCTCTCCCTCGTCAGCGCGATCGGTGTTCTGGTAGTCAACAGCAAGGTCGACCGGCTGACCGGCCGGGTCGACGCACTCGAGGGCACGCTGCACCTCGTCGTCACGGGAATCCTCGCCCGGAAGCCGTCCCGCGAATCGTCGTAGGCGCCGCCCGATGCGCTAGCGCCGCCAACCCGTCGCAAGCTCCGGGTCGGCCCCAGCCCCCACCGTCCCAGGAGCTTGCGCCGCGGGACGCACTCCGTTGGCGTTCTGCGGCGCAAGCTCCTGGCGAAGACTCCCGGCCGCCGGCCCGACGGGCGGACGGCCCGCTCGGGCCGCCCACCCTGCAGAAACCTACTTCGAGGCGGCGAGGGCGGCGGCCTCGGCCTCTTCCCTGCGATGGCCGGCGAGGATGTTCGTCAGCCCGTAGTTCCCCTCGTGGCAGGCGTACTCGTAGATCGGACCGTCGATGCGCCGCATCGGGATCGACGCCGTCCATTCGGCGGTGAAGGTCGCCGGGTCGTCGACGGTGACCCGATAGTCCATCGTGTTCTCGTCGATCCGCGTGAACCGCTCGATGACACGTCCCTGCTCGCTGGTTCCGAAGACCGCCACGCCGCGCTGGTCGAGGTGCGGCAGATTGGTGGTCTCGACGACGAGCGTGTCGCCCTCCCACCGGCCGCGCGAGTCGCCCAGCCACTGCCGGATGCCCTCGTCCACGTGAGCGCGCCCGTCCATCGGGACGATCCGCGCGTCGTGGATCATCTCGACGAGGATGACGACGTGGTTCGGCGTCTGCAGGATCTGGTAGTTGTGGTTGTAGAAGCCGGGCATCATCGCCCCCGGCAGGCCGCGCGACACGCACCGCTCGTAGGGCCCGCGGTCCCACCAGGTGTCGGCGGGGCTGGCGCGCCGCGCCTCGGCCACCACGTCCGCCATCCGCGCCGCCACCGATGTCAACGGCGGCAACCGGCCGTCCGGCGGATCGACGAGCAGGGAGGTGCGGTTGCCGGCCAGCTCGTCGCTCGACTCGAACCAGATGCTCGCGGCGTACCCGGTGTGGGGCTGGGCCTCGCGCTCCGCGCGCTGCTCGGCGAGCTCGGCCGAGAACTGGGCCGACTCCTCGGCCGTCAGCTCCGCGCGGTCGGCGAAGTCCGCGGGCCGCTCGAGCCGCGTCGCCGTCACGTTGTTCCAGATGCCCTGCAGGTCGGGGTCGCCCCACGCGGTGCGACCGAGCGTCCAGTCCGCGCCCGAGGCATCCGCCTCGGTCAGCGCGGTGTCGAAGCCGGGCGCGGTGGACACGTCCGCGGACTGCGACTGCGCGTACGCCAGACCCGGGGCCAGCGCCACCGCGGCCGCGAGCGCCGACACGGCGACGAGGGATCGTTGCTGCATCCTGACCTCTCCATCCTGCTTGCGCCCGCGGCCGGGGCGGCTCGGCGGGCGTCCGACAGGCAGCCGTGCTGCCCACACCGGGCGCCGCGGGCCCGCGCCGGGCGGGCGCCCACGTTCTCGTGCCCCAGCCTAACACCATCGGGCATTCCCCGGAACACCGCGTCGCACCTGCCGCGCCGTACCGGGCCGCGCCGGCCGGCCCGAGCCCGCCGTTCGTCGCCGCGACCGCAAGGTCGCGCTGCGGCCTCCGCTCGGCGCCCGACACTGCGCGGCTATAATCGGCCCGTATCCGCGAACGCAGCCGGTCCGGTCGGGCCGGCCACGGTTTTCTACTCTCGAAACGGACAGGTGAGCCCCATGAACCTCTGGATCCGCAGACTCGCTCTCGCCGGCCTCCTGCTGGCGGCGGCGGTTCAGGCAGCGCTCGCGCAGGGGTTGCCGCAGGCCTCTCCGGAATCGGCCGGCATGTCGGGCGAACGCCTCGAACGGCTCACGGAGGCACTCCAGGGCTACGTCGACGACGGCCGGCTGGCGGGAGCCGTCACCCTGGTGGCGCGCCGCGGCAAGGTGGTCTACTCCCAGGGCGTCGGGTACCGGGACCGCGAGTCCGGGGCTCCGATGACGGACGACGTCATCTTCCGCATCGCGTCGCAGACGAAGGCGCCGATCAGCGTCGGCGTGCTGATGCTCCAGGAGGAAGGGAGCCTGTCGATCGGCGACCGGGTGGGCAAGTACCTCCCGGAGTACGGGGAGACGACGGTCGCGGAGCCGGACGGCAACGGGAGTTACCGCGTCGTCCCGGCGGAGCGCCCCATCACCGTTCGCGACCTGCTGACGCACACCGCCGGCATCAGCTACGGCGTGGGACCGGCGCGCGAGGCGTGGGAGGACGCCGGCATCGTCGGCTGGTACTTCGGCCACCGCGACGAGCCGATCGGCGAGACGATGAGCCGTCTGGCCGCCCTGCCGTTCGACGCCCAGCCGGGAGCGGCGTTCGTCTACGGCTACAACACCGACATCCTCGGCGCTCTGATCGAGCGGGTGAGCGGACAGCCGCTCGACGTCTTCATGCGCGAGCGAATCCTGGACCCGCTCGGCATGGTCGACACGCACTTCTACCTCCCGCCCGCGAAGGCAGGAAGGCTCGCCACCGTCTACTCGGCGACTGCCGGCGGCATCGAGCGCGCTCCCGACGCCGGGCACGAGACGGCGCGCGACGCGTTCGGGGCGGCCATCGGCCAGGGCGCCTACGTGGAGGGCCCGCGGAGGAGCTTCTCCGGCGGGGCCGGCTTCGTCTCGACCGTCGCCGACTACTCGCGGTTCCTGCAGATGATGGCGAACGGCGGCGAGCTCGACGGCGCGCGCATCGTGAGTCCCGAGACCGTGGAGCTGATGACCACGGACCAACTCGGGGGCCTGCCGTTTCCCTTCGGCGTGGGGCAGGGCTTCGGCCTCGGCTTCTTCGTGGTGCAGGATGCGGCCGCGAGCGGGCTTCCGACCTCCGTCGGCGAGTACGGCTGGTACGGTGCCTACCACTCTGCCTACTGGGTCGACCCCGAGGAAGAGCTCGTCGTCGTCCACCTGACGCAGTTGATTCCCGCCGGCGACATCGACGACCAGGCGCAGGTTCGGACGCTGGTCTACGACGCCATCGTCGATTGACGCGCGGCGCACGGCGGCGTGCGGCGGCGTGAACTGCGGGTGGTGCGGCCTCTCCGGGCCGGCCCCCCGTCCTTGGGGGAAGCACGTTGAGGAGGACGGGATCATGATCATCGACAGGCGGACGTTTCTCGGAACCTCGGCCATGACGGCCCTGGCGGCCACGCTCCGGCCCCTGCCCGGGTGGGCCCAGGGCGAGCTGGTCACCTCGTTCGAGGACCTGCGCCGCGGCGTGGGCATCTTCAACGGGCAGGGCGGGACGATCGGCTGGCTGATCAACGGCGACGGCATCGTCGTCATCGACAGCCAGAACGCCGCGGCGGCGGAGGCCTGCATCGCCGGCATCCGCGAGCGCTCCGACCGGGTCATCGACCTGCTGATCAACACGCATCACCACGGCGACCACACCGGCGGCAACGCGACCTTCCGGCCGGCCGTCGGCTCGATCGTGGCCCACGAGAACAGCGCCGACTGGCAGCGGCAGACGAGCGAGCAGACCGGAAGCGCCGATCCCTTCCCCGACGTCACGTTCACCGACGTCTGGGAGGCGACCGTCGGCGACGAGACGATCGTGGCCCGTCACCACGGCGCCGGGCACACGAGCGGCGACGCCGTCCTGACGTTCCAGCAGGCCAACGTAGTGCACATGGGCGACCTGATGTTCAACCGCCTGCACCCCTTCGTGGACCGGTCGTCAGGGGCGCGGATCGGGGGCTGGATCACCACGCTGGAACAGGTGGTGGCCGCGCACGACGCAGATACCATCTACGTCTTCGGGCACGGCAGCCCCGCCGCCGGCGTGACCGGGACCGCGGCGGACCTCAGCCACCTGCGCGACTACTTCAGCGCCGCACTCGAGCTCACGCGCCGCGAGATGCAGGCCGGCCGGTCCCGCGACGAGATCACGGCGACCGAGTCGCTCGACGGGTTCGACGACTACGTCTCGCCGTTCCCACTCCTCAGCCTCACCGGCGTGCTCGGCGTCGCCTACGACGAGCTGGCCGACGGCTAGGAGTCGGCGCCGTGGAACGGCGCGGACTCCTGCAGGGTTGGTTGGGCGCCAGGCGGAGGCCGCAGCGCGTCCTCGCGGTCGCGGCGACGAATGGTGGGCCAGGAACGGCGTTCCCCGGGGCGGGAGCCTCCGCCCCGGGACTCTCCCCTCCCGGATTCCCCGGAGCCGGTCGCCGGCGGTGGCCCATACGCCCGCGGTGCGCTCGGGTCCGCACGAGTGGCACGCGACGTGCTAATGCAAGCACCGGACACGCGGCGGCGTGATACGGTTTGCACCGTCGCCCCGTCGAGGACGCATCAGCATGTCGCTCGTCACCCGGGAGCTCAAGGAAGTCTGGCGATCGCTGCGGGCGAGCGGCACGGAGCGTCGCTTCGGTCTGTACGACGTTCGAATCCGCAACCTGCGCGGGATTCGGGACCTTCGGATCACGTTCGACTACCCGGTATCGGTGCTGGCGGGGCCGAACGGGTGCGGCAAGTCGACCGTGCTATTCGCTTGCGCCTGCGCATACCGGGTGCCCGGACGGGGCGCGTGGGAGTATGCGCCGGCCACCCTCTTCCCGCACTTCGCCGGAGGGGAGTCGACGGGTCTCGCCGACCCCGTCGACCCCACCGAGCTGGAGTTCTACTACCTGCACGACGCCGAGCGCCTGTCCATGGTGTGGCGCCGCAACAAGTCGTGGACGCGCAGCTTCATGGGTCGCCGGGGCGGCCGGCAGCCGCAGCGGCCGCTCTACCTCCGGCGCTTCTCCGGCCGCGTCTGCTCGAAGGCCGAGCGGCTCGCGGGACGCTCGGGAACCGGGGCGGCGGAGGTGACCGACCTCCCCCCGGAGCTGCTCATCTTCGCCCACCGCATCCTGCCCCTCCGCTACCGGCGCTTGTCGCTCGTTCGCATGCGCCCCCGCGACGTCCTGTTCGCCGCCGTCGACGGGCCGGGGAACGTCCGCTACTCGGAGTTCCACATGTCGTCCGGCGAGCGCACGATCCTGCGCATGTCCAAGGACCTCTCCGAGCTCGAGGACGCCCTGGTCCTCATCGACGAGGTGGAGACGGGCCTCCATCCGCACACCCAGCAGCAGGTGATGCTGGAGCTGCAGCGTATCGCGCTCCGACAGCGCCTGCAGGTCATCGTCGCGTCGCACAGCGCCGTGGTGCTGAACAGCGTGCCGCCCGACGCCCGCATCGTGCTCGACCGCGAGCGCTGGCCGGGCGACGTCCGCCGCCTGCCCGCCTATCGGGACGTCGTGCAGCGCTCGCTGTACGGGCAGTCGATCGACCGCCTGTCCATCCTGTGCCAGGACGACGTCGCCGAGGGGCTCATCGTGGGCGTGCTCGACGCGCTGGGCTCGCGGCTGGGGCTGCGCCCCGACGACTTCGACATCGGGCGCAACGCGGGCCCCGGCGACCTGCCCGCGCAGGTTCGCACGCTCGGACAGTGCGGCAAGTTGAGCGAGTTCGTGTTCGTGCTCGACGGCAGCTCCCGGAACCTGGAGGCGCGGCTGGCGGGGGTCGCGGAGGAGTTCGGGCGGCGCGTTCGCCCCCTGTTCCTGCCGGGCGACGGGCCGCCCGAGGCCTGGGTGTGGCAGATGCTCTCGCGGGACGCGCCCTCCTACGCCAGCGCGTTCGGCCTCGCCCCGGACGACCTGCGGGCGCTGATGCGCAACTTCGAGAACCTGCTCGACGGCGTGCCGCGGCAACGGCCCGGCTCGAGGGCCGCGCTGGCCGCCCTCGCCGACGAGCTCAACCGCACCGAGCAGCAGGTGGCGCGCACGGTCGGCAAGCTGGAGGCCCACGGCGGAGGCGGCGACATCGCAGTCTTCCGCACCGCCCTCGAGGACGCCATAGGCGCCTGGCGGAAGCACGTGCAGTAAGCTGACCCCAGCCGCCCGCGACCCGAGCCCTCCCGATGCTGACCCGTCTGCGACTCAAGGCATTCAAGTCCTGGGCCGACACCGGCGACGTTGCCCTCAAACCGCTGACCGCTTTCTTCGGCCCCCACGGAGCCGGCAAGACCAACCTGCTCCAGGCGCCGCTGCTGCTGAAGCAGACCGCGGAATCGTCGAACCGGGGGATCGTGTTCGACTTCGGCGACGGCGAGACGCCGGCCGACCTGGGCGACTTCCGCAGCGCCGTTCACCGCCACCGGGAGGACTCGCGCCTGTCGATTGCCCTCGACTGGAACGCGCCGACGCCCCTCCGGCTCGCCAACCCGGACGACGAGGGACGGGCCCTGGCGGAGGACACGCAGCTCGGGTTCACCGTGGTCGCCCGCCAGTCCCCGGCGTCCGGCCTCCGGAGCGACCCGGCGGGCCGGGCCCAGCGGCGAACCATCCTGCAGGAGATGGGCCACCGGGTCGGTCGCACCTCGTTCGGCATGCGCCGCCGCAACGCCCGCGGCGAGTACGACCTGCTGGTCGAGGGCACGGAGTTCCAGTTCGTCAGCCGCATGGGACGCAGCATGTGGCCGTTGCCGGCGCCGAACAAGTGCTACGGATTCCCGGGACACGCCCGTCTCCACTACCAGAACGCGGGGTTCCTGACCGGGCTGGAGTCGGCCTTCGAGGAGCGCCTGCACCACCTGCACTACCTCGGCCCCTGGAGGGCGGCGCTCCGGCGGCGCTACCGCTGGGCCGGCGAGCAGCCGGCCGACGTGGGGCGGGCCGGCGAGTCGGCGGTGGGCGCCCTGCTGGCGTCGCGGGAACGAGGCGAGACGGTGGGGCGCGGCCGGACCGGCCGGCGCCTGACGCTCGAGGAATACGTCGCACAGTGGCTGCGCGATCTCGATCTGGCCTACCATTTCCGGCTCGCCTCGCGGCCCGAGGACAGCCAGGTCTTCGAGGTGCGCGTGGCGAAGTCCGCGGACTCGCCGGAGGTGCTCGCCGCGGACGCCGGGGCCGGACTGGCCCAGGTTCTCCCGGTGCTCGCTCTCTGCTTTCGGGCGCCCGCGGGATCGACGGTCATCCTCGAGCAGCCGGAGCTGGGGCTGCACCCGATGGCGCGGTCCGGGCTGGCGGACGTCCTGGTCGATGCCTGCCAGAAGCGCGGCCTGCAGATCCTGCTCGAGAGCCACAGCCAGCGCCTGCTGCGCCGGCTCCAGCGCCGGCTCGCCGACAAGACGGTGGCGGAGGACGACGTGGCGCTGTATCACTGCACGGCGACCGACAGCCACTCCAGCCTGACCCCGCTCGAGCTCGACCGCTTCGGGAACATCCGGAACGTGCCCGAAGGCTTCTTCGGCGACGAGTTCGGGGAGATCGCAGCCATGAGCCTGGCCGGCCTGCAGCGCCGCCGGGAGCCTCCCGAGTGAAGGCGGGCCGGACGGCGCGCCTCGCCGCCCTCGGCTTCCTGCTGCTGGCCGCGGTGGCGGGACTTCCGGCGCCGGCCGCGGCCGGCGGCCAGGCCGGGTTGCAGATTCCGGCGGGACGGCTCTTCGGCCCCCCGCCGCCCGTTCCGCCCGCGGTCATCAACCGGGGTCCCGATGGCGGGGTGACCGTCCGCGCCGTGCGGGTCGACGAGCCGCTCGGCATCGACGGCTGGCTCGACGAGCCGGTGTTCGCGCGGGTGCCGGCGATGTCGGACTTCGTCCAGAACGACCCCGTGGAGGGGGCGCCGGCCTCGGAGAGGACGGAGCTCTGGATCCTCTTCGACCGCGAGCACGTCTACGTCGTGGCCCGCTGCTGGGAGAGCCGGCCCGACCTCGTCATGGCGAGCGAGATGCGGCGCGACAACACCCGCATCGTCCGCGACGACAACTTCGCCTGGTCGTTCGACACGTTCTACGACCGGCGCAACGCCGTGCTGTTCGAGGTCTCGGCGGTGGGCGGGCGGATCGATGCGCAGGTCACGAACGAGCAGCAAATCAGCATCGACTGGAACCCGGTGTGGGACGTCGCGGTCGGCCGCTTCGACGGCGGCTGGACGGTCGAGGCGGCCCTCCCCTTCAAGTCCCTGCGCTACCGGGGCGCCGGTCCGCAGGTGTGGGGCGTGCAGGCGCGGCGGGTCAACCGGTGGCGGAACGAATCGTCCTACCTGACGCCGCTCACGGCGGCCCAGGGCCTGCGCGGACACTTCCGGGCGTCGCTCGCGGCGACCCTGGTCGGCATCGACGCGCCGCCCGCGTCCCGGCTGTTCGAGGCCAAGCCCTACGTCATCGGCGACCTGACGACCAGCACGGTGACCGCGGAACCGTTCGCCAACGAGCTCGGGGCCGCCGGCGGGCTCGACGTGAAGCTCGGCGTGACGCAGGGCGTGACCGCCGACTTCACCGTCAACCCCGACTTTGCGCAGGTGGAGGTCGACGAGCAGCAGATCAACCTGACGCGCTTCAACCTGTTCTTCCCCGAGAAGCGCGAGTTCTTCCTGGAGAACCAGGGCATCTTCGGCTTCGGCGGCGTGGCCACCGCGGGACGCTTCGCGGGCGTCAGCGACACCCCGGTCCTCTTCTACAGCCGCCGCATCGGCCTGACCCAGGACTTCCGGGCCGTGCCGCTGCGGGCCGGCGGACGGGTGACGGGGCGCGCCGGCGCGTTCACCTTCGGCGCCCTGAACATCCGGGCCGGGGACGCGCCGCCGGCGCTGGACGGATCCGCCGGGGGCGCGGGCGGCCGCGCCACCAGCTTCACCGTGCTGCGGGCGCGGCGCGACCTCCTGCGGCGGTCCAGCGTCGGCGCCATGTTCACGGGGCGCTCGGTCGCCATCGACGGCCGGGGCCGGAACACGGCGTTCGGAGTGGACGGCGCCTTCGGGTTCTTCGACGACCTGACCATCAACACGCACTGGGCCAGCACGCGCAGCGAGGGCCGGAAGGGCGACGAAACCAGCTATCGGGGGCACCTCGACTACGCCGGCGACCGCTACGGCGTGCAGCTCGAGCACCTGCTGGTAGGGGACGCCTTCAACCCCGAGGTGGGCTTCGTCCGCCGCCGGGACATGCGCCGCAGCTTCGCCGAGCTCCGCTTCAGCCCGCGGCCGCGGTCGATCGACTGGGTGCGCCGCTTCGTCTGGACCGGCTCGTTCGCCTACGTCGAGAACCTCGCCGGGCAGGTCGAGACCCGCGAGACGCTCGCGTCGTTCGCCATCGAGCTCGACAACAGCGACGTGCTCACGGTCGGGGGGCTGCGGTCGTACGAGTTCCTGCCCCAGCCGTTCCCCATCTCGCGCGAGGTGACCCTGCCGGTGGGCGGCTACGACTTCGCGACCGTCAACGCAGGCTACGACTTCGGGCAGCAGCGGCCCTGGTCGGCGAACGTCCTCGCCGAGCACGGGACCTTCTACAGCGGGCACAAGACCGGGCTGACGGTCACGCGCGGGCGCGCGAGCGTCACCAGCCAGCTCTCGGTGGAGCCGTTGTGGTCGATCAACTGGATCGACCTCGCGGAGGGAGCGTTCACCACCAATCTCCTCGGCACCCGCGTGACCTACACGATGACGCCGCTCATGTTCACCAGCGCCCTCGTGCAGTACAACTCGAGCATCGACGGCGTATCGGCCAACGTCCGCTTCCGCTGGGAGTACCAGCCCGGCAGCGAGCTCTTCGTCGTCTACAACGAGGACCGCGACACGACGACCCGCCGCTTCCCGGGCCTCCGGAACCGGGCCTTCGTCGTCAAGTTCAACCGTCTCTTCCGCTTCTGAGCGGGCCGTCGGCCGGACGCGCCCTCCGCCGGGGCGAGCCGGAACGGCGGACGCCATCAGCCATCACGGGCGACCTGTCGCTCCGTCGGGCGAGGCTTGCTCCGGGGCTCGGCCGTCCGTTCCGGGCGCTCGCGCGCCGACCACCCCGGCGGCGATGAGCGCGTCGACGTCGACGCCCCAAGCCCGAAGCGTCTCGCGCGGCTCCGCGCCGGCCGGGGCGGGGTCGCTGCGGATCCGGGTCGGGGTGCGGCTGAAGCGGGGGGCGGCGTTGGGTTGCCAGCGACCGGCACGCTGCACGAACGTCTCGCGCGCGCGGTTGTGGGGGTGGCGCGGCGCCTCGTCCATGTCGAGGACGGGGGCCACGCACGCGTCGCTCCCCTCGAACGCGGCCATCCACTCGTCGCGCGTCCGGGTGCGGAAGACGGCGGCCAGCTCCGCCTTGTGCGCGGGCCAGTCCCGCCGCGGCGCCTGCGGCAGCGTGTCCGGATCGAGACCGAGGCGCCGGAGGAGCTCCGCGTAGAACTTCGGCTCGATGGCGGCCACCGCGAGGTGGCGCCCGTCGCGCGTCTCGTAGACGTCGTAGTAGTGGGCGCCGCCGTCGAGGACGTTCGTCCCGCGCCCGTCGTCCGCGAGCCCGGCCGCGCGCAGGGCGTAGGCGGCGGTCATCAGGGATGCCGCGCCGTCGACCATCGCGGCGTCGATCACCTGCCCCTGTCCCGACCCCCGCGCCTCGACGAGCGCCGCCAGCACGCCCACGGCCAGGTACAGCGCGCCCCCGCCGAAGTCGCCCACGAGGTTCAGCGGCGGCACCGGCGGCTGCCCGGCCCGGCCGATCGCGTGCAGGGCGCCGGTCAGGGCGATGTAGCCGAGGTCGTGTCCCGCCGTCCTCGCGAGAGGGCCGCTCTGCCCCCATCCGGTGACCCGGCCGTAGACGAGCCGCCGGTTGCGGCGCGCGCACGGCTCGGGTCCCAGCCCGAGGCGCTCCGTCACTCCCGGGCGGAAGCCCTCGATGAGCGCGTCCGCCCGCTCGACCAGCGCCAGCACCAGATCGACGCCGGCCGCCTGCTTGAGATCGACCGCCACCGCCGGCCGACTGCGGTGCAGCAGGTCCGCCTCGGGAGGAAGGTCGAAGCCGAGGCCGGAAGGTCCGAGGCGCTCGATGCGCAGGACGTCGGCGCCCAGCTCGGCCAGCAGCATGCCGCACATCGGGCACGGCCCGAGCCCGGCCAGCTCGATCACCCGGACGCCGTCCAGCGGTCCCCGCGCTTCCATGTCCTGTCGGGCGGCGCGAGCCCGAGTGCGCGACCGCCGGCGGCGCCGCCGGGACGACGGAGTGCCGGCCCGCGTCGGTGCGTCGAGCCGGGAGGCGGCGCGGCGCGCGCCCGTTGCGGGAGGCCGCGCCGGTGCGTCAGTGGGTCAGGCCGTACATCCAGTAGTTGATGCCGAGCTCGAAGCCGTTGTTCATCGGCTCGATGGGGAAGAACCCCGTCCCGCCCGACTGCCAGTACTCGGCGAGGTTCGTGTTGTAGTTGGCGATCGACATCAGGCGGCCGGACGGGTCGTTGTCCTCGAAGAGGCCGAAGTACTCCGGCGTCAGACCGGCCAGGTGGTGGTTGTAGGGGTTCGGGAGGTCGATCTCCTCGACGAGGAAGAACGCGTCGAAGATGGGGTGCGTGGGGTCGAGCCGCAGCCAGCGCCCGTCCGGCAGGACGCGGCGCATCTGCGCCTCGAAGTTCTCCCACTGCCGCCCCTCGAAGTCGTTGA
>JAPOYG010000713.1 GCA_026706755.1 Acidobacteriota bacterium | reverse complement strand
CGCGCCGGGGCGATGCCGCCCCGCCCGAGGCCGCGCCCGGAGCCCGCGGCCTACGCGGAGTTCCGCTCCTGGCTCGAGGGCGAGCTCGACGCCGCCGCCGCGGCCGACCCCAATCCCGGGCGTACGGAGACGTTCCACCGCCTGAGCCGGACGGAGTACCGCAACGCCGTGCGCGATCTGCTCGCGCTCGACGTCGACGTCGGCGAGCTGCTGCCGGCCGACGACACCAGCTACGGCTTCGACAACATCGCCGGCGTCCTCGGCGTCTCGCCGACGCTGATGGAGCGCTACCTGTCGGCGGCGCGCAAGATCAGCCGCCTCGCGGTGGCCTCGCCGGTGCCGTCGCCGACGGCCGAGACCTTCCGGATCGCCTCCGACCTCGGCCAGGACCGCCGCATGGAGGGGCTGCCGTTCGGCACCCGCGGCGGAATGGTGGTCGACTACAACTTCCCCGAGGACGCGGAGTACGTCTTCGAGATCCTGCCGGACGGGCCGCTGCGCATCGAGCCGCACGACCTCGAGGTGACCATCGACGGTGAGCGGATCGCGCTGCTGACGGTCGGCAAGCGGCCCGATCCCGACGATCCGCGCGGGCTCTACACGCCGCAGATCGAGACCCTCGAGGTCAGGACCCCCGTCACCGCCGGACCGCACGCGATCGGCGTCGCCTTCCTGCGCAAGACCTCGGCGGAGCCGGAGGGCATCCGCAAGCTCTACCTGCGGCCGTTCACCGGCGAGGGCTCCGGCGGCGACTCGCGCTACCAGCCCTACGTCGAGAGCGTGACCATCGCCGGACCCTACGAGTCGAGCGGCGCCCGTCCGGTCGAGGGGACGCCGAGCCGCGAGCGCATCTTCACCTGCCGCCCGGCCGCGGGCGACGCATCGGCCGCCGACGAGGCGGCGTGCGCGCGCGAGATCCTCTCGACCGCCGCCCGGCGCGCCTACCGGCGGCCGGTGGGCGACGACGACGTCGCGCGGCTCCTGACCTTCTACGATCGCGGGCGCGCGGCGGGGAGCTTCGACAACGGGATCGAGATGGCGCTCCGGCGGCTGCTGGTGAGCCCCGAGTTCCTCTTCCGCGTCGAGCGGGACCCCGAGGACATCGCACCGGGCGGGAACTACCGGCTGAGCGACCTGGAGCTGGCGTCGCGGCTGTCGTTCTTCCTGTGGAGCAGCATTCCGGACGACGAGTTGCTCGCCGTGGCCGAGCTCGGCGAGCTCGGCGAGCCGGAGACCTTCGAGGCGCAGGTCGAGCGGATGCTGGCCGATCCGCGGTCGGAGGCGCTCGTCGGCAACTTCGCGGGGCAGTGGCTGACGCTGCGCAACGCTGCCGCCGTCCGACCGGACGAGGACGAGTTCCCGGACTTCGGCGAGGGCCTCCGGCAGGCGTTCCGGCGCGAGACGGAGCTGCTCTTCGACAGCGTGCTCCGCGAGGGCCGCAGCACCCTCGACCTCCTTGCCGCCGACTACACCTTCGTCAACGAGCGGCTCGCGCAGCACTACGGCATCCCGAACGTGCGCGGCAGCCACTTCCGGCGCGTCGCTCTGGATGATGCAGACGCGGCGCGCGGCGGCCTCCTCGGCCACGGCAGCATCCTGACCGTGACGTCCTACGCGAACCGCACGTCGCCCGTGAACCGCGGCAAGTGGGTCCTGGAGAACATCCTCGGGACGCCGCCGCCGCCACCGCCGCCGGACGTCCCGGAGCTCGAGACGGCAGAGGGCGCCGAGCCGCTCTCGATGCGCGAGGCGATGGAGCAGCATCGGGCCAACCCCGTCTGCGCGAGCTGCCACCGACTGATGGACCCGCTCGGGCTGTCGCTCGAGCCCTTCGACGCCATCGGCCGCTGGCGCGACCGCGAGGCGGGGGGCGCGGCGATCGACGCCTCCGGCGAGTTGCCGGACGGCACGCCGTTCGACGGGCCGTCGGGATTGAGGGCGGCGCTTCTGCGCCATCCCGACCGCTTCGTCACCACCGTGACCGAGAAGCTGATGACCTACGCGCTCGGACGGGGCATCGAGCACTACGACGCGCCCGCCATCCGGGCCATCGTTCGCGACGCCGCCCGCGACGACTACCGCCTGTCGGCGCTCGTCAAGGGCGTCGCCCGCAGCACGCCGTTCCAGATGAGGAGATCGCCGTCATGATGATCACCCGGATGTCGCTGCCGCGGCGCACCTTCCTGCGGGGGATCGGTGCCACCCTGGCGCTGCCGCTGCTCGACGCCATGGTCCCGGCCGCCACGGCCCTGGCGAAGACCGCCGCGAAGCCGTCGCCGCGGCTCGGCTTCATCTACATCCCGAACGGCGCGAACATGGCGCAGTGGACCCCGGCCGGCGACGGCGGGACGCTGGAGCTCTCGCGCACGCTCACGCCGCTCGAGAAGGTGCGCGACCAGGTGGTCATCCCGACCGGGCTCGATCACCGGCAGGCCGAGGCCTGGGGCGACGGCAACGGCGAGCATTCCCGCGCCAGCGCCGTGTGGCTGAACGGCGTGCACCCGAAGCGGACCGAGGGCGCCGACGTGCGGGCCGGCACCACCGCGGACCAGATCGCTGCCGCGGCGCTCGGCCAGGAGACGCCGCTGCCCTCGCTGGAGCTGGCCCTCGAGAACAGCTTCGTCGTCGGCAACTGCGACAACGGCTACAGTTGCGTCTACACCAACACCTTCGCCTGGCGCACGCCCACGACGCCGCTCCCGATGGAGCACAACCCGCGCGTCGTCTTCGAGCGACTCTTCGGTGAGGGCGGCACCGAGGAGCAGCGCGTTGCCCGGCTCCGGGACGACCGCAGCATCCTCGACGCGGTTCGCGAGGACATGGCGCGGCTGGACCGCACGCTGGGCAAGGCAGACCGCGCCCGCGTGACGCAGTACCTCGACGCCGTCCGCGAGATCGAGCGCCGCATCCGGCGCTCGGAGGCGCAGTCGGATGCGGCCCTGCCCGAGGTGCTGGAGCGGCCGGTCGGCATCCCGGAATCGTTCGACGAGCACGCCCGGCTGATGTTCGACCTGCAGGCGCTGGCCTTCCAGGCCGACATCACGCGCGTCTTCACGTTCCTCATCGGGCGCGAGCAGACCGCGCAGAGCTTCCCCGAGATCGGCGTTCCCGACCCGCACCACGCGATGTCGCACCACCAGATGGACGCGGAGCGGCTCGAGAAATACGCGATGATCAACACCTACGAGGTGAGTCTCCTGGCCGGCTTCCTCGAGAAGCTGCAGGCGACGCCGGACGGCGACGGGACCCTGCTCGACCAGTCGATGATCCTCTACGGCGGCGGCATCAGCGACGGCGACCAGCACTCGCACCTCGACCTGCCGCTCATCCTGGCCGGCGGAGGCGCCGGGAAGCTGCGCGGCGGACGGCACCTGAAGTACGAGGGCGAGACGCCGATGACCAACCTGCTGGTCAGCATGCTCGACAAGGCGGGCGTGCCGGTCGACGAGCTCGGCGACAGCACCGGACACCTGCCGATGGCGACGCTGAGCGGCGTCTAAGGGCCTCCGCCGTGGAACGCGCGAGGGGAACGAGGACGATGCTGAACGCGGTGCGGCGGTGCGGGGTGGTGGCTTTGGCGGCTGCTCTCCTCGGAGCGACCGGCATCGCCCAGACCGGGGGAGCCGGGGCCGGTCCCGAGGGGGAGCCCCTCATCGATGCCGTGCGGGCGGGCGATGCCGCCGTCGTGCAGGCGCTGCTGGGCGACGGCCTCAGCCCCCGGACGGCGGAGATCGACGGCACGACGGCGCTCCACTGGGCCGCGCACCACGACCATCCGGCCATCGCGGGGCTGCTGATCGAGGCCGACGCCACGGTCGACGCGACCAATCGCTACGGCGTGACGCCGCTCGCGCTCGCGTCGCTGAACGGCAGCACGGAGATGATCACGCGCCTGCTCGAGGCGGGCGCGGACCCGAACCTGCCGAACCCCGAAGGCGAGACGCCGCTCATGACCGCGGCGCGGACCGGGAACGCCGCCGCCATCGACAGCCTGCTGGCCCACGGGGCCGAGGTGGACGCGGTCGAGGCGTGGCGGCAGCAGACGGCGCTGATGTGGGCGGCGGCCCAGAACCAGGCGCCGGCGGTCGATGCCCTGCTCGCGGCGGGGGCAGATCCGAATGCGCGGTCGGCGCGCGGGTTCACGCCGCTCCTCTTCGCGGCCCGCGAGGGGCACGTCGGCATCCTCGACCCGCTCGTCCGCGCCGGGGCCGACGTCGACGACACGCTGCCCGCGAACGGCATGAGCGCCCTCGTGCTGGCCGTCTACAACGCGCAGTACGACTTCGCGAACGCCCTGCTCGAGCGGGGGGCCGACCCCGACGCGGCCGGCAACGGCTGGACGGCGCTGCACCAGCTCGTCTGGACGCGCCGGCCCAACCTGGGGCGCAATCCGCCCTTCCCCGTCCCGCTGGGCGAGCTCGACGCGTTCGATCTCGCGCGCGCGCTTGCGGCACACGGCGCGGACCTCGACGCGCGCCAGACGCAGGAGCCGCGGGACGGCAACCGGAACATGCTGAACCGGATCGGGTCGACGCCCTTCCTGCAGGCGGCCAAGGTGGCCGACGCCGGGATGATGCGGTTGCTGGTCGAGCTCGGCGCGGATCCTGCGCTTACGACCGGCGAGGGCGTGACGCCGCTGATGGCGGCGGCCGGGGTCGGCATCTGGAAGATCGGCGAGAACCCGGGCACCAACGAGGATGCGCTCGCCGCGGTGGAGCTGGCGTGGGAGCTGGGCAACGACGTCAATGCCGCCGATAGCAACGGCGATACCGCGCTGCACGGGGCGATCCACCGCGGCGCAGGGAGCATCGTTCGCTTCCTGGTCGACAAGGGGGCGGACATCGACGCCGTGAACGGCAAGGGGTGGTCGCCGCTCTCGGTAGCGCAGGGGGTGTTCTACCCCAATACGTTCAACCGCCACCCGGAGCTGGTGACGCTCTTGAGCGACCTGGGCGCCGATCCGGAGGCAGGCTCCCGGCGGCCCGAGGACCTGTCGCCGGCGGAGCGGCTGGCCCTGGCCCAGCAGGAGCAGTAGGCCGCAGCGCAGGTTGGCGCTCCACGGAGGGAGCGAGAGATCAACGCCGCAGGGTCGCGTCCTGGCCAGGCGCGGCATCGCAATCGCGCAGGCGCGGCATCGCAATCGCGAATCGTCGTGAGACGATGGCTGCAAAATCGTCAAGGGCTGAGGAATCGGACGGAGGAGGGGATTTCATGAAGGCGTGGACACAAGCGTCAGGACGCACGCGGGTGCGCCTCGGAATGGCGAGCGTCGCGGTCGCCGCGGCGGTCGCCTTGTTCGCGGCGCTGCCGAGCGCGGAAGAAGCGGCGGAGATGGCCGAGGGTTACATCTCCGGCGTCGTCGAGAGCAGCGCGGGCCCGGAGGCCGGCGTCTGGGTCATCGCCGAGACCGAGGAGCTCGAGACGAAGTTCGCCAAGGTCGTCGTGACCGACGACGACGGTCACTTCGTGCTGCCGCAGATGCCGGACGCGACCTACGACGTCTGGGTCCGCGGCTACGGCCTCGTCGACTCCGAGAAGGTGAAGCTCTCGCCGTCGGACGAGGACGTCAGCCTCACGGCCGTCATCGCGCCGAACGAGCAGGCCGCGGCGCAGTACTACCCCGGCAACTACTGGTACTCGCTGATCGAGCCGCCGGCTCCCGACGAGTTCCCCGGCACCGGCCCGGAGGGGAACGGCATCTCGCCGAACCTGCACAGCCAGGCCGCGTGGCTCGACATCATGAAGCAGGGCTGCCAGCTCTGCCACCAGGTCGGGAACACCGCCACGCGCATCGTGCAGCGCCGTGACGACTTCGACTCGACCGTCGCGGCCTGGGATCACCGCGTGCAGACCGGGCAGCGCGGCAACCAGATGAGCGCGGCGATGAACCGCTTCGGGCGGCAGCGCGCGCTCGAGATGTTCGCCGACTGGTCGGACCGCATCGCCGGCGGCGAGACGCCGCCGCGGCCGCCGCGGCCGTCGGGCGTCGAGCAGAACCTCGTCGTCACCCTGTGGGACTGGGGCGTGGACAGCTCCTTCATCCACGACGAGATCACGACCGACAAGCGGAACCCGACCGTCAACGGCGGCGGGCCGGTCTACGGCGTTTCGGCGGGCCATGGCACGCTGACCGTCGTCGACCCGGTGGCGAACAGCGCGGTCGAGATCAAGATCCCGGTCCGCCCCGAGGATCCGGACTCGGTGCCCTCGCGGTTCCCGCAGGTGCAGCTCCAGCCGTCCTACTACTGGGGCGACCAGTTGCTGTGGGGGCGCGGCGGTCCCGACGGGCGCGAGAACTCGTCCGACCCGCACAACCCGATGATGGACGGCGAGGGCCGCGTCTGGATGACCTCGACCATCCGCGCCCGACCGAACCCGGACTGGTGCAAGGAAGGGTCGGACAACCGGTTCGCCCAGTACTTCCCCCTGGGGATGAGCGGCCGGCAGGCCTCGTACTACGACCCCGAGAGCGAGGAGTTCGTCCTGATCGACACCTGCTACGGGACGCACCACCTGCAGTTCGGCGAGGACGACAACGACACCCTCTGGTTCAGCGGCGACGGCAACGCGGTCGGCTGGATCGACACCAAGGCCTACGACGAGTCTGGTGACGAGATCGCCTCGCAGGGCTGGTGCCCGACCGTCATCGACACCAACGGCGACGGCCGCATCACGAAGCCGTGGAACGAGCCGGTTCGCGGCGGCGAGGCCGAGATCGACCCGGCGCTCGACACCCGCATCGCCGGGTTCGGCTACGGCATCATCGCGAGCTCGATCGACGACTCGGTCTGGATCACCCGCACGGGTCCGTTCCCCGGCCGGCTGGTCCGCCTCGACCGGGGCGACAATCCGCCCGAGACCTGCATCGCGGAGGTCTACGAGCCGCCGTCCATCGAGAATCCGGACGTCGACCCGGCGCAGACCGGCTCCGCCCCGCGCGGCATCGACGTGGACCGCAACGGCATCATCTGGACGGCGCTGTCGGGGAGCAGCCACATGGCGAGCTTCGACCGCAGCAAGTGCGCCGTGACCAGCGGCCCTGATGCCACCGGACAGCACTGCCCCGAGGGGTGGACGCTCTACCCGGTGCCCGGCCCGCAGATGAAGGGGGTCGAGACGCCCGGCAGCGCCGACTTCCACTACTACAGTTGGGTCGACCAGTACAACACCCTCGGCCTGGGCGAGAACATCCCGATCGCGAACGGGTCGGGATCGGACTCGCTGCTGGCCCTCGATCCCGAGACCAACGAGTGGACCGTGCTGCGGGTGCCGTACCCGATGGCGTTCTACTCGCGCGGGCTCGACGGCCGGATCGACGATCCGGACGCCGGGTGGAAGGGCCGCGGCCTGTGGGCCAACTACGGCTCGAACTACGTCTGGCACACCGAGGGCGGCAAGGGCACCAAGAGCAAGATGGTGCACTTCCAGCTCCGGCCCGACCCGCTCGCCAAGTAGGGCCGGTCTCCGCACGGCTGACCGTCGTTCAGGGGACAGGCGCCGCCGGGTGCCTGTCCCTTTCGTTTGTGGGGCAGGAGACGCAGAATCATGACCGCTGAGATGAACGACGTCTCGAGGCGCCACGGGTTGCGACCCGGGGTCACGTTGGTACTGGCGCTGGCGGTCGCGTGCGGGGGCGCCCCGCCCGAGGAGGCCGCGAGCGACCCCGCTCCGGCTGCGGCTCCACCCCCGTACCACGTCTACGTCACGAACGAGTACTCCGGGGACCTCACCGTGATCGCGGGTGGCACCAACGAGGTGCTGGCCACGGTGCCGCTCGGCCAGCGGCCGCGCGGCATCAAGGTGTCTCCGGACGGCTCGCAGCTCTTCGTTGCCCTGAGCGGCTCGCCGCCGGCCCCGCCCGGCATCGACGTGAGCACCCTGCCGCCGCCCGACCGCTCCGCGGACGGCATCGGCGTCTTCGACCGCGCCGCCGGCGAGGTCGTGCAGGTGGTCCACGCGGGGACCGATCCCGAGCAGCTGGCGGTGAGCGCGGACGGCACGCGCCTCTACGTCGCCAACGAGGACGCCGGGGAGGCCAGTGTGGTCGACATCGCCACCGGCGAGGTCCTGGCCGCGCTGCCGGTGGGCGGGGAGCCCGAGGGGGTGCGGATCAGCCCCGACGGCAGCGTCGTCTACGTCACGTCGGAAGAGGACAACCAGGTCTCGGCCATCGACACCGCCACCAACGAGGTCGTGGCCGTGTTCGAGGTCGGCGCGCGGCCCCGCGCCTCGGCCTTCACGCCCGACGGGAGCCGCGCCTACGTGACGGCGGAGAACGGCGCCACGGTGCACGTCGTCGACACCGCCACGCACGAGGTAATCCACACGATCGAGCTCACCGGCGAGGTCGTGCGGCCGATGGGCGTCGTCGTCTCCCCGGACGGGTCGCGCGTCTACGTGACGACCGGGCGCGGGCGGATGGTCGTGGCGATCGACGCGGCCACGAACGAGCCGGTCGCCTCGGTCGAGGTGGGCACGCGCCCGTGGGGCATCGGGATCACCCCGGACGGCCGATACCTGTACACGGCGAACGGCCCCTCGAACGACGTCAGCGTCGTCGACGCCGAATCGATGACCGTCGTCGCCACCGTGCCGGCCGGCGAGCGCCCGTGGGGAATCGCCATCATCGGCGCGGAGTGAGCCGCCACGCGGGCTCGTCTTCTGCTTGCCCTTGCGTACACTCGTTGAACAGGCCTTCGAGTACGAACCAGCGGATCAGGATCTCGCAGCACCCGTCACACCGCCGGGCCCGCAGCCCGTTCCGGGAGCCGTCAGTACAGGCACGCGTCCAGGATGGCGAGGGCCTCGTCGAGCACGAATCCGGGCGCCTTCTCCACGAACCTCACCTGCCGGCGCACGTAGTCCAGCGACTGGAGTTGCTCGACCATGACGAATCCGGTCAGCGAGGCTCCCTGGGGAACCTCCACGTGGAAGGGCACGTTCCGGCGGGTGCTGGTCATCGGGCAAACCATCGCGAGTCCGGTATGCCGGTTGAAGAGCGTGTTGCTGACCACCAGGGCCGGGCGGCGCCCTTTCTGCTCATGTCCCGCCTGCGGATCCAGCGAGACGATGACGAAGTCTCCTCTCGCGGGGACGTAGCCCGGCACCTACCAGGTCTCCTTGCCGGCCGGAGGACCCCAGTCGATCTCCTCGACCGAGTACTCCTTCGGCATGCGTGACACCAGCGCCTTCAGCTCGTACCTACCTCGCACGTCGGCTACGGGTTCGACGATGATTCGGCCGTGCTGAACCGACACGCGCACCTGGTCGCCGACCTTGACGTGCGCCTCCTCGAGCACAGACTTGGCGAACCGCATTCCCTGGCTGTTGCCCCACTTCCGGATTCTCGTGAGCATCGTCGCCTCCCGGACGTAGCCGCATGCGGTTGAGAGTATAGCCGAAGTATAGCCCGGCCCGCGGCCGGACGGCAGGCGTGCGGAGACAGGCGCCAGCCGGCACCTTCGCGGGACGTCCCCCGTGTATCTCCATGCCTGCTAGACTGCGGCAGGACGGCCGCGCGCGTGCGCGGCGGTCGGACCGATGAGCGAACCAGGTCTCGACATCACCCTCGGCGTCGAGGAGGAGTTCTTCCTCGTCGACCCGGAGACGCGCGATCTCGTTACGGATCCGCTCCCGGCGATCTTCGAGGCGTGCCAGCGCGACTGCGGGCCGCACCGGGTGGTGCACGAAGCGCTTCGCTCGCAGATCGAGACCAACACGAGGGTCTGCGGCTCCGTGTCCGAGGTGCGCGAGGCGCTCCGGGAGACCCGCCGGCTGGTGGTCGAGTCGGCCGCCCGGCACGGCGTCGCGGTGATGGCCGCGTCGAGCCATCCGTTCGCGCGCTGGGAGGCGCAACTGATTACGCCACGGGAGCGCTACGAGCGTTTCGCGGTGACCTTCCAGGAGACCATGCGGAGGCTCCTGGTCGGCGGCATGCACGTCCACGCCGGCTTCGGCGATCCCGATTCGCGGCTGCGGATCATGACCGCCATCCGGCGCCACCTGCCGCTGCTCCACGCGCTGTCGACCTCGTCGCCGTTCCACGCCGGACACGAGACCGGCTTCAAGTCCTACCGGCTGTCCATCATGGGGGCCATGCCGCGCACGAGCCTCCCCGCTCCGCTGTCGTCGCGGGCGGACTACGAGCGCGTGGTGGCCGCCTACCAGCGCATGCAGTTCATCGAGAGCAGCAGCGAGCTGTGGTGGGACGTCCGCCCGTCCCTCGCCTTCCCGACGGTGGAGATGCGGATCTGCGACGTATGCCCGCGTCTCGACGACGCGGTGGGCATCGTCGCCCTGTACGCCGCGCTGGTCCGGCACCTGGTCCGGTTGGACGGCAGGGGGCTCCTGCCGCCCGACCCGCCCACGGCGATCATCGCCGAGAACCGGTGGATCGCCCAGCGCTACGGCGTGCTCGCGTTCTTCGGTGACGTGCGGCGCGGCGGGCAGGTGGACATCGCGGAGGACGCCGCCCGACTGGTCGAGGAGCTGGCCGCCGACGCCCGCGACCTCGGCTGCGAGGACGAGCTGCGCCACGCGCTGGACATCATCCGCGACGGCAGCGGCGCGGACCGGCAGCTCGACCATTTCCGTCTCCGCCGGCTGGAAGGCGACACGGAGGCCGAGGCGCTGCGCGCCGTGGTCGACCTGGTGGTCGACGAGACGAAGGAAGGGATCGAATCCGATGCGTAGCGCTCGCGAGGGAGAGGGGAGACCGTGCCTCAGAACGGCGCGGGAACCTGGAGGGGCATCCGGGCGCCACGCGGAGCCGTCAGGCGGCGATTGGCGGGCTCTGCCTCGGTTGGCGCCGTCCAGCCCGGCCCCCGCTGGCACGGTGGGCCGGGTGGCGGGCGGGCTCCTGCTGGCGGCCGTGCTCGCGGGCTCGTGGGTCGGCGGCGGCGCCGGCTCGGCTGCGACCGGGCAGGCTGCCGGCACCGCAACCGCGGCCGGGACGACGCCGGCGCCGTTCCCGCCGCCGAGCTTCCACCACATCCACGTCAACTCGACCGATCCGGAGCGCTCGCTCGACTGGTGGTCGACCCTCTGGCCGGCCGGCGAGCGGACGACGGTGGAGGGGTTGCCGGCCTTCATGGCCGATGGCGTCGCGCTCGTCTACACCGAGGTGGAGAGCCAGGCGCCGGGCGGTTTCGACCCGGAGCGCCGGCAGTCGATCCCGCAGAGCCCCTTCTGGACGACCGGGCCGAGCACCGACGGGCTCGCGCTGTACGAACGGCTGACGGCGCTCGACCCAGAAGGGGAGCGCTTCCGATTCCTTCCCGTCTACACCGGCCCCGACGACACCGACGGCGTGCCGCACTCCGGACTCGCGCCCTTCGGGGATCAGCTCCTGACGGTGGCCGAGATGGCGGAGCGCGCCGCCCGCGAGGGCGCCAATCCGACACGCGACCGCGGCAGCGGGCAGGACTTCGGCTACCTCGTCGACCCGGACGGGATCCTGGTCGAGTTCAACGGCAACGCCGAGACCGAGGACCTCTTCTACGGCCACACGCACTTCTGGCACGAGCAGCCGCTGTGCGCCTCCAACTGGTACGCCGAGCATCTGGG
>JAPOYG010000007.1 GCA_026706755.1 Acidobacteriota bacterium | reverse complement strand
GGGCCTCGACCATCAAGGCGGCCCTGATGCCCCTCGAGGCGCAGCACGAGTCGACCAACGATTGAGCCGCCGAGGGGCGGGGCGTCCGCGTCCGGCGGGGCTGCCCCGTCCCGTTCTCGGGTGCGGCCCGAGACGCGATAGACTCGACGAACGCCTGAATACGGCGGAAGGGGTGAACCGAGTCATGCCGAGCCGAACGGTGACGAGCGACCGCGAGCTCCGGAAGATCCTGTACGACGGGGCCCGGGAACAACTCGGCCCCGACGTCGGTGACGAGACGATACGACAGCTCGCCGACCGTTGGTACTACGGACCACGCCACCGGGCGAGCGGGACCAGAACACCGTTCGAGCGCCTTCGGGAAGAGCGCGTGCGCGCAGCGGCCCGAGACGCGACGCCCGAAACCAGACGCGAATGCACGTAGTCGACACTAGCGAGCTGAAGCGTCCGACGCAACGCAAGCTCCACGCCGCGTGGCAGGAGCTTCACGGACGACAAGTCCTCGCAACCCCTACGGTCGCCACCGAGCTTGCACCCTTGGGGGCCATCAGCGCCCAGAAGAACGTCAGCGTCGCCGAGCAGCAACTCGAGACCCGGGCGGCAGACCTTTCCGCCAAGCGGGCGAACGACCTGCGGCAGCAGGTCTGGTGGGCCAGGATGTGGCGGGACCCCGAGAGCCCGTACCGCATCGTCCCGGTGAGCCCGGAACAGGAAGAGCTCGCCGAACGGATTCTCACCGAGATCAGCCCGCGCTGCTTTCCGGGAACCGACCCCGAGGACATTCCCGATCGCCCAGACGCGAGAATAGTCGCCGAGAGCCTCGTCCTGGGGGCGAAGATGCTGCTCACCAGCAACCTGCGCAGCATCGACCACATCGAGGTCAACAAGTGGACCGTCAAGCACGGGGCCGAGTGGGACATCCGGCCTGAACCACTGCTGCACGACGCCGACGACACGTTCGTCAAGTGGACGGTCGAAGACGCGGCGCTCGAACGGTGGGTGCAGACCGGGCTTCTCGCCTGCTGGCCGCCGGGCGACGACGCCGACGCCATCGACGTCATCGAACAGACGGCCGCCGGCATCGGGGCACTGTGCCGCGGAACCGGCGGAAAGCTGCCGCGGGCCGCAGCCCGGCTGCTCAATGGCCTCGAGAAGCATCCAGACCCGATCGGCCTCGTCGAGAAGACCCGAACGATCTTGCCGAGCAAGACGGTGGACAGTGACCGAGAGCACCCGTCGTACCCCTTGCGCCGGGCCGGCGCATCCGTCGGCGGTACCATCACGTCGCGATAGCCCCGCCGAGGATCAGGTCGATGAGCCCCTGCCTGTTGGTCGGCTGGCGCCGCAGAGTTCCGGCCGGTGCGGGTGGGCCGCTACGCGAACTGCACGAACTCCGCTTCGGGAATCCCGTCCGCGACCCTGAGCGCCGCCGGGTGGGGTGTGGCTTCGCCCCCGAGCCCGGAGTCGTGGTCGAAGTGCCGGAAGACCAACTACAGCGCCCGCACGACGTTACTCGGCGGGCGTTGCTGCATCCCGCCTGACATTGGCGGGGACAAGGCAGTCAGAATGCCTGCACGTGCTGGCGCCGCGGATCGTCTGAGGTCATTCGCCACACGCGACGGCTCTGCAACCAACGCCGAAACACCGGCACGTCCATCAGTGCCGCGACGACACTCCGACGACGCGCTTCCGGCAACGCGTGCTGATACGGGCCAACGGCCAAGACCCGCTCCAGGTCCGCGAAACGGTCGTCGACGACCTGACGCAGCCTGCTCTCGGAGACATCGAGCCGAGTTGCCGACAACGCGCTGCCGGAATCGACTCGCACCGCCAATCCCGCCAGCGCCCCGATCGGCCGCAACTCCTGAATGAGATCGCACAGAGCGATTTCGTACTCCGTCCCGCCGAAGTGGAACCAAGTCAACCCCGACGACAGATCGACGAGCGGCGCGTCCCCTTCCCCCAAGCCCAGGCCGCGCCTGACGTGCACAGCGTACTCACGTCTGACCGGCGCGCGCCTGGCCACGTATCGGAAGCCATCCCGAGCCGCCCGGGCACCGCGAGGCCGAAGCAGAATCTCGCCGCTCACCGTTTCCAGGTCCCAGCTCTGTCCCCCAAGTGCCAACCCCTTGCGTTCCGAGGGCGGGCCCGCAACGTACGCGATGACCTCTCCGGTGCTCGCGTCGACGGCCGGAACACCTGTGCCCGGTGAATCGAAGTTCGCGTGCATCCCGCGACCACCGGCATCGAACAGGTCGGCCCACGGCTCGCCGAGCCAGAGCCGCCCTCGATCCTCAATGAGGCGCTCTTCGTCGAGCAGGTGCTCCACGATCGCATCGACGGTCGCCGGTTCGTCCTCCGGCCATACGTCCTGGGCCAGATCGACCAGGTGGCTGCGCTTCCGGCCCTGTGGTCTGCCCTGCGCGATGAAGCTGGCCGCCTGCTGCACGAAGACCGACCAGCGGCGCGCATAGCCTTCCGGCTCCAGGCGTCCGTCTCGCGCCGCGACCAGCATGCTCGCCAGGGCCGCCTGCTCGACCGCCGTCCGGGGCAGGGCCAGCACCCTGGTGCAGCCGATTCTCCGCCCGGCCCGCCCGATACGCTGCAGCAGGGACCGCGTTCCGGGAGGCGCGCCGACCAGCACGACGAAATCGACGTCGCCGATATCGACGCCGACTTCAAGCGTGGTCGTCGCCACGAGCACCGCATCCCCGGCGGCCGCGAACTCGGTTTCGGAGCGTTCGCGGACCGTGCGTTCCAGGCTGCCGTGGTGGGCGAGAACGCTGATGGCGCGCCGGCGCGGCAGCATCGCGGCCAGTTCCGTAGACAGCGTGTCCACGAGCCTGCGTGTCGGCGCGAACACGAGGGCCTTCCGCAACCGCGTGTCACCCTCGCCCGAGAGCGCCTCCCAGATACGACGCTCCGCCGCTTCTGCGAACTTCTCGGAAGGCGCGAGCTCGAGGTGCTCACGCAGTCCCACTGCGTCCAGGGACGGTTCGACCGGGAACCAGAGAGGAGCGCTGGATGACCCGAAGACCTCGATCTCCCGTGTGCCCGCCACTTCGATCGCCACGGCCGACGGCCCGAGCAGCCGACTGGCAAGACCCTGGGAGTCGCTGATCGTGGCGCTCCCCGCGCAGACCTGGAGGCCGACACGACCGCTCGTCCCCGAGTCGTCGGTGAGGCGCCGAACGCGTCGAAGACGACCCATCAGCCAGGATAGTTGGTCTCCTCGGGCAGTGCCGTCGAACAGGTGCGCCTCGTCAAGAACACGACCGACACTTGGGCAAGAAGGTGGTCGGTGACCCGCCCGCCCTCGACCCGCCCGCCCCGCACCAGCATGGAATCGAAGGACTCCGGGGTCGTGATGAGTACGAACGGGCGCGCGTGCTTGTCCTTGTGATCGCTGGTCTGGCGGCCACACGTCAATCCCATCCGCCCGAGGGGACCGTCGACGCGCGCCGCAAGGTCGTTGACGAGCGCGCGTGTCGGCGCGATCAGCAGCATGCGGATTGCGGATCCATAGGTGGGCAGGCGGTCCAAGGTCCTGGCGACCAGCGGAGCCAGAATCGCTTCCGTCTTGCCGGACGCAGTGGCCGACGCCACGAGAACGTCCCGCCCCTCCAGTATCCGGGGAATCGTGCCGCGCTGCACGTCGCGCAGGCCCCTGAAACTGCCGAGGAAGGCGTCGCCGACTGGGCCCAGGGCGCGGACGAGTTCACGGTCAATCATCTGCCCGTTCATATCCGCGACGCCTCTTCGGCGTCGGTGGAACGCCGATCCAACGCCACGTCGAGCCACTCCAACAGCTCGCGAACGAACCGGCGTGGCGCAGGGGCGTCAGGCTCTCCATATCCGTCGACGTACCTCTCGACATGCTCGTCTATCGCGCGTTCGATGGACCCTTCGTCGACGGTGGAGACCCTCTCCGGATAGGCCATGCCGTGCAACCGGCACAACCGCCTGCCCAGTTCCCGCATCTGAGCCGCGTCGGGCCTCGGCGCGTCGACTTGTTGAATCCGCGACATACGCTCTGTGAGATCCCGCGCCGCGTTCGCTGCTTCCTCGTCCGTGGCGGGCGCGCTCCCGAACGCCAGCACGAGCGGAACCGACTGGCCGAGCAGATTGTTCAACGCGTGGAGCAGAAGCCGTCGACGTGTGCGGCGTTCGACGTTCCAGAGCGTGGCGGCATACTCGACGTCCACCTCGTCGAACACGACGACAAGCCCTCGTGCTCCGACCGCTTCGCAGAACTCCGCCCAGTCTCGCAGCAGTTCACAGAGCCGCTCGGCCCGATCGATGATCCGCTGCGCCTTCATGGAGGGAAGCTGGACGGGCTGCCGTACGAGCCTTCGCAACCTCAGGTTCGCGTGCGAGACCGGCAGACTGGTAGTGAGGTAGTCTTCCAACGCCTCCAGGACATCGGGATCGTCGAAGGCCGCCACCGGCATCTGGAAGACGGCTTCGGCGATTCGCGAACACCGGCGCCGACCGCCGTCCCAACGACTGCCGCGTCTGCGCAACTCGGCCAGCCACCGGCCTACCCCTGACGGCGTGGACTCACCGGGCAAGCAGAGGGAGCGCAGGACGGGCTCCAGAATGGTCATCGGATCCGCCAGCGTCACGCCCTCCCCGTCCAGTATCGCCGACGCCGTGGCAAGTCCCTCGCGGGCCGCCAGGGACGCCAGCATGGTCAGCAGATGCGTCTTCCCTGCGCCGTACGGTCCGCTGACGAGGATGGCAGCGGGCTTCCGCCGAGCTGCGCCACCAACCGCTCGTTCAGCAGCGCTTCGGCGGACTCCGTGCCCACGCTGAGGTCCAGGACGTTCTCCTGGAGCACCTGGCCAAGCTTGAGCGCCAGGACCGCCCGGCGGGCGCCGACGACCTCTTCCGTCAGCGTGCCCAGGGGCTTCCAGCGCTCCGGCTCAATCCGAGACGCGTCGTCTTCCGAGCCCGCCAGGCGCGAATCGTCGGACGGCGCCAACTCCGTCGCTGGCACTCAATCGACCATGTAGCCGAAATCCACCCGGGCGCCCCGAACCCGCCCCCGGGGCGGGCACCGCCAAGACGACGCCCGCCCCGAGGGCCGGATGCCTGACTCGATCCCCGGGGATCATGCTTCGTGACCCTCGGGGTGCGCTTCGTCGCTCTTGAATCTCTTGAACACGCCTTCGTACCGATCGACCAGCTCATCCCGTGCGATCGACCTCTCGCCGGCCTGCGCCTGGAGTTCGAGCAGGTTCACCCACGTCTTGACGAAGAGGCGGCGGGCGTCCACGTCGAGGTTCCGTTCGGAGGCAACGTCCGCCAGGCGGCGGGCGTTCTCGGCCTGCAACCCCGGATTGAACGCATGGCCGGTGGCGCGCGTCCCGATGTCGATCAGTTTCCGCCCGACCTCGTTCAGCAGCACCTCCTGCGGCGCGACCTCGCGGAGGGGCAACTGCACGGCCAAGTCGTTGCCCTCCGCGAACGAGGCGCCCTTGACCGCGAGGCGCTGCTTCAGCGCCGCGTACTTGCCGATCTTGTCCCCGTCGAGCACCTCCGGCGTCGCCGCGAAGACGCCGCACAATGGGACACCGCCGGGAACACCCGCTGGCGAATCGAGAAAAACGCGCATCGCAGCGAGTATCCGATCCAGCGCTTTGCCCCGGACGTGGGACAGGGTTTCCACCTCGTCCAACAACAGAACGAGCCCGTGCACACCGGCTTGCGGCAGGAACTTGACCAGAGACAGCAGGAGATTCCTGCCGAACGTCCTTCGATCCGCCTTCCGCATTCTCTCGAGACGCAACTCCTGCAGGTCGCCCCGGTTGAGAATTCCCGGCTCGCCTGCAGCCAGTGGAACGCAGCCTCGCCGACGGTCGTCTCCTCGCCCTCGGCAGCTTCAAGCGCGGCGGCCATCACCCGGCCGAAGGCGTTCTCCGGAAAATCGTCTCGTCGCAGACTCAAGCGCCACCGCCGAAGAGCGCCGTCCACATCAGGCGCCCCTGCGCGCTCGATCTCCTCCCGCTTCGTCCTGATCACCGCATCGAGCAACGTCTGCAGCCCCCGAGGACTGTCTCCCGGCTGTTGCAGGTTCTTGACGAGCGCCTTGTATACATCCAATGGCTCGTCCAGGCTCAATCCGGCGCTGCACGGCACGTAGGAAACGGCGAATCCCTCGTCCAGCGCGCGCGCGCCGAACGAACACAAGAAGTGCGTTTTCCCGCCGCCGTAATCCGCTAGGACCAGCTTGTAGTGCGCGTCTTTCCGGCACAGCCCACGAAGGTAGCGCTGGGCCAACCGATCGAGCCACGGCTGTATGCCCGCGGTATAGTCCGGAAGTACTCGGGCAGCCCGCCCGAGTTCCGTCGGCGCCTTGCCCTCCTCGCCCAGTTGCGCCCAGATCTGCCGCGTCTCACCCTCGTTCACGCCCATCCCTCATGGCACTCAGCTCCTGGGCCACGCGTGCGGCCGCCGGTGCGTGCGCTGGCAGGAGCAGGTCGATCTGGCCCCATGGCACTCAGCTCCTGGGCCACGCGTGCCGCCGCCTCCTTGACGTACTCGCGCACGGCGCCCTCGTTGATGTTCTCCAGGGCATAGCTGTCGGCGAGTGAGCCGAGCTCGCGCTGGATTCGATCCGCGTCCGCTGCCTGCAGCCCTGCCTCCCGACCGATCTGGACGATGCGCCCGGCCACCTCTTCGAAGAACGCCGGTTCCCGTGGGCCGGGCACCGTCACTTCGTCGAGATCTACCCAGACCGCCCGAGGGTTGCTCGCGCCGGGCCGGCGAGTCCGCTCGATACGCTGGCTCAAGGCCTGCAGATGCGCCCTTGCGTCGACGATGAACTCTTCCGTGACCGCGTAGTACACCCCGCAACCCCGAAACGCCCCGGTGGCCATGTGATCGATGAACGTCCTCACGTGCGCCAAGTGCCTCAGGCGCTGGCGGAGGCGTCCCCGCTGCAGGGCCGTCTCCGTCTCGTCGAAGAGCACCAGGAGTCCGGCGTATCCGAGGACCCGGGGGAGCGACAGCAGCGCGCGCAGCCAGATCGGGGCATTGCGCCGGCTCAGCTTGCCCAGCGGCCTCGGCAGGTCGCGGTGCATCCGATACAGCTCGCCCAGCGTCACCCGGTAGGTCGAGGTCGCCGCAAGTAGCGCCTCCAGACGTTCGGACAGGTCCTCGTCACCGTCCCCCAGGACAGCTTGCGTACAGTAGGCCAGAACCAGATTGCGAAAAATCAGGCGCCAGCGCCCTGTCGTCCTGGATTCGGTCGACCACTTCCCGCCGTCCGGCGCGGTCGCGTCCGATGAACGATGCCTCGACCACCTTCGCGACTCCGGACGCCCCGAATAACGGCCGCGTCTCGGACGTGCTCGGCGGCGCCATGCGGCCGGCGATCGCGCGGTACGTCTGGTCCAACTCCCGGAACGGGCTCTGATTATCCTGGCCGTCGACGTAGGCGGTGACGAATCCGTGTTCTCGCCCCCATTGCGCGAGGGCCTTGAGGTAGTGTGTCTTGCCGCGCCCGTAGGGACCGAAGACGAACTGCAGGTCGCTGCCACCCGCGGCGACAAAGGGCAGGGTCTCCCGCGCGATCCGTTCCAGCGTCGACCGCAGGCCGGCCGACACCCTGATCACGTCGGCCCCGCCGGTGGGGGGCGTGCCCACCTCCGCGAGATGGGCCAGTATCTCCAGCGGATTCACGCGGAACGGCTCCGTTCGATCCAGATCGAGCCGAGCTGCACGCCGTCGGTGTCTCGCCCGTCGAGCACGGGCAGCGTTACGCTCGCGCGCTTGGCGACGGTTGCCATATTGGGCGGCTGGTTGGAGATCCGTTCCCCGCGTTCCGTCTTCCAACCCTCGCGTCCGAACCGGGCGAAATCGTAGACGAACTGGCGTCATCGGATAGTCGGCGTACGTCTTCGAATCCGGCTTCCTGAGGAAACGTTCGTTCCGGAGCTGCCGGGCCAGCACGACCATGGGATACAGCTTCCGAATCGGCACTTTGCCGTTACGATCCTGCTTCATCGTCTCCGCCAAGCCGATGGCGTCCTTCAGTGTCTGGAGGAACTCCAGCCTGTCGAACGGAACCTGGTCGAGTTCCTCCCGGGCAGTACGCAGGCGGGCGAAGAGTCGCCTTCCGTCCGCTTCATCGAACGCGTCCAACTTCTCGCTTCCGAGTTGGACGGTCACACGGTTCTTGGTGTAGTCCACCCGAAAGCAGTCGACTACGTCGTACTCCCGCCGTCGCCGCACTGTCCAGTCGACGTCCATCGCCGATCTTGCCAAGTCGTCCCGCCGTCGATCCAGGGCCGTCTCCCGCTGTCGAGCGTGCGCAGCCTGCTCGGCGTCGAGATCGCGGAGCCAGCCGTCGAGTCTCGTGTCGAGATCCCGCAACGCGACAATAGCCTTGTTCCGAGCGGAGAACGCCTGGCCTGGATCCGCCTTCGCCGCCTTCGCCAGCGCGGTCAGGGTTCGGGTGACCCAACCGAGGACCTTCTTGATGGCGTCCGGGGACACCTCGTGCCGGCTCTTGCTCAGGAGTGACTCTTGTCTTACTGCCATTGTTCGACTCAATCGGTGCCGAGTATACGTGATGCGGATCACCGGTCGACGACCTGCAGCCGAACAAGAGAGGCACCCGCATTGGGCCCTCACGCAAGCACGTGACAACCGGCCGCTCAGGGCCGGAGATCCCCGAGGTTGAAGGTGACCGCATCGAAAGGGCGGATACGGATGGGGTCGCTCCCCTTCGCGCTCGCGTTCAGCGTCCATCGCCCTGCCCGCAGCTCGAACGCCTCCAGGGTGCGGTGCGCCGGTTCCACGAGCCACAGACGCCCAACCCCTTCGCGGGCGTAGACGGGGCGCTTGCCTTGCAGATCGAGCCCGCGCGTCGAGGCTGAGAGCACCTCGCACACCCAGTCCGGCGCGAGAGTGAAGTACGCCGTGTCGGGCAACTCCGCCATCCGCCCCCGGCGCCAGCCCGCGAGGTCGGGCACCAGAACGTCGTTGCCGAGGTGCAGCTCCGGCTCGTCGATGATCCACCAGCCGCCCGGGCCACCGCGACCCTGTCGAAGGGGCCTCCCAGGTCGAAGCCCAGCCGGGATCTGGTTACTGCGTGCGGCGGGCTGGGCGCGGCTGCGTGTACAGCGTGCCGTCGATGATCTCGGCGACCCGATGCGCCGGCGCGTCGAGCAGGTCCCAGTAGGTGGCCCGGCGCGTCCGCGCTGGATCGCCCTTGTGCGTGTTCCTGGTCGCCACGTCGGGATTCTTTCACGACGATCACGGGAGAACCGCGCGGTCATGGGCTTCGGTCGAGCCTTGCGGCGGCGTGCCGCGCCGGGGTGCCGAGGGAAGTAGACTGAAGCGATGACGCAATGCGTGCCGTTCGCAGCCATCCTCGGGCTGGCCGCGTGCGGCGACGACCATCCGACGGCCCCCGACGCGCTGTGCGAGATGTTCGGGGACTGCGCCACCGCCCGGGAAACCCTCCCGGCGAGGATCCCGCGGAGCCACTGCGCCTACAACGCGCGCTACGACCACGACGCCAACGGCCTCACGTGCGAGCCCGGCCGCGACCATCCCGTCCCGTGACGCGTCGCGCGAACCGCTCATGCGTTTCTTCAACACCGAGGGCCCCATCCGTCCCGAGGACCACTACCACGTTCCGCCTCTCGACCGCGTGAACGTCGACGAGCTGCTCGCTCTCGTCCGCGACAAGAAGTACTTCGTGCTCCACGCGCCCCGGCAGACCGGCAAGACGTCGGCGCTGCTGGCGCTGCGCGACCTGCTGAACGCCCGCGGCGAATACCGTTGCGTGTACGCCAACGTGGAGGCCGGCCAGGCGATGCGCGAGGACGTTGCGGAGGGCATGCGCGCCGTCCTGTCCGAGCTGGCGCTCGAGGCGAGCGTGACCCTCGGCGACGAGACGCTGGAGGGCATCTGGCCCGGCGTGCTGGACCGGGCGGGGCCGGGTCAGGCGCTGCGCCAGGCTCTGCTGCGCTGGTGCATGGCCGACCCCAGGCCCCTGGTGCTGCTGCTCGACGAGATCGACGCGCTGGTGGGGGACACCCTGCTGTCCGTGCTGCGGCAGTTGCGCGCCGGTTACCCGGGCCGGCCCGCCCGTTTCCCGCAGAGCGTCGTCCTGTGCGGTGTGCGCGACGTGCGGGACTACCGAATCCACTCCACCGCGCAGAACGCTCTGGTGCTCGGCGGCAGTGCCTTCAACGTCAAGGCGAAGTCCCTGCGCTTGGGCGACTTCACCGCGGCGGAGACGCACGCGCTGCTCGCCCAGCACACGGCGGAGACCGGGCAGGCGTTCAACCCGGGGGCGCGGGAGCTGATTCAGACGCGCTCGGCCGGTCAGCCGTGGTTGGTGAACGCCCTGTGTCGGGAGGCGTGCTTCGACAGCGAGGCGGGCCGGGACCGCTCCCGCGACATCACCGAGGCCGACATCCTGGACGCCCAGGAGCGGCTGATCCTGGCCCGCGTCACGCATCTCGACCACCTGGCCGACAAGTTGCGCGAGGAACGGGTGCGCCGGGTGGTCGAGCCGATCCTGGCCGGAGCGTCGGTGCCCGCCTGGTCGACGGAGGACGTGGAGTACGTCCACGATCTCGGGCTGGTGGTGCTGGACGACGAGGGCACGCCGCGCATCGCCAACCCCATCTACGCGGAGGTAGTGCCCCGGCATCTCAACCATGCGGTGCAGATGGGGCTTCCGCACCGGATGGCGTGGTATGTCGACGCCGCTGGCGGCCTCGACGTGGCGGGGCTGATCGCAGCGTTCCAGACGTTCTTTCGCGAGCACTCGGAACACTGGGTGCAGCGCTTCGAGCAGTACCACGAGGCGGGTCCGCAGTTGCTACTGCAAGCCTGGCTGCAGCGGATCGTGAACGGCGGAGGCCGCATCGAGCGGGAGTACGCCCTGGGCCGGGGGCGCGTGGACCTGCTGATCGTGTGGCGGCAGGGCGGCCGCGACCGCAGGTTCGTGGTCGAATGCAAGGTGCTGCACGCAGACCCGGAGCGCACCATCGCGAACGGGCTGACCCAGACGCGCGGCTACATGGACCGGTCCGACGCCGAGGCGGGCCACCTGGTCGTCTTCGACCGCTCGCCCAGCCGGGCGTGGGAGGACAAGATCTTCCGCCGTGAGGCAGCGCCCGGCCCCGGCGGCGCGCCGGTCACCGTCTGGGGCATGTGAGCGGACCCGTCAGCGGCCTGGAGCCGGCGCCTCGCAGGCGCCCCGCTCCTCGGCGCGCGTTCCCGACAGTAGGCCTGCCGTAGCTGCCCTCGTGGCGAGCGTACTCGAACAGCGGACCCTGCCAGGGCGTCAGTCGGGCCGGAGCCCTCGTTGTCGGACTCCGTACTCGGCGGGACCGTGCCCTCGCCTCTGACGTCGGCATTCGGCTACGGCAGCGCCAGGGCCACCAGCTCCGCAGGCTCGCCGCGGGCGCTGATCGCCAGCGCGATGTACTGCTTGCCGTCGATCCGGTAGGTCATGGGGATGCCGCTCTGGCGCTTGGGGAGCTCCATCTCCCAGACCGTCTCTCCCGTCTGCTTGTCGTAGGCGTAGAACATCTCGCCGCCCGCCCAGGTGGGGGTGGCGAAGAGCCCTCCGCCTTCGCCCGCGAA
>JAPOYG010000440.1:6525-11689 GCA_026706755.1 Acidobacteriota bacterium | reverse complement strand
CGCCTCGTTCTGCCAGACCGTGAGCGAGACGCCCTCCGGGAGCCGGGCCTGCGCTTCCGCCACGTACTCGGTGGCCGCTGCGGCGATCTCGATCGCGCTCTGGTCGCCGGTGCGGAAGACGGAGACCATCATGGTCGGCTCGACATCGAACCGGGCCTCCTGGTCGGTCTCTTCGAACCCGTCGACCACCGTCGCCACGTCGCCGAGGTGCAGGCGGCTGCCGTCGGCCCGCGTCCAGAGAGCCAGGTTCTCGAACTCCGCTCCCCGGTACGCCTGCCCGATCGTGCGCAGCAGGATCTCCCCCCGTTCCGTCCGCACGGACCCGCCCGGCAGGTCCAGCGACGACCGCCGCACCGCGTCCGCCACCTGGTCGAACGTCATCCCGTGGCGCCGCAGGTCGTCCTCCGAGACCTCGATCGAGATCTCGTAGGGCGGCGCGCTCACGATGTCGACCTGCGTGATCTCCGGGGTCGCGGTCAGCTCGTCGCGGACCCGCTCGGTGACCTGCTTCAGGGTGAACGGGTCGACGTCGCCGGAGACCGCGATGTCGACGACCTGCTGCCGGTTCGTGAGCTCGCGGATGATCGGCTTCTCGGTCTCGATGGGGAAGGTGGTGATGGCGTCGATGTTGCTCTTGACCTCGTCGACGACGCGTCGGGCGTCGGCGCCGAGGTCGAGCTCGATCATCACCGTTCCCATGCCCTCGGAGGCGGTCGACTGGATTCGCTTGATGCCGTCGATCCCCTGGATCGACTCCTCGATGCGGACGTTCACCGCCTGCTCGACCTCCTCGGGGGCGGCGCCGAGGTACGGGACCTCGACGTTGATGCGGTCGAGCTCCATCTCCGGAAACACCTCTTCGTTGGTAATCGTTGCGGCCAGGATGCCGCTCACGATGATGAACGCCATCATCAGGTTGGCGGCGACGCCGTTGCGGGCGAACCAGTCGATCATGCCTTTCATGCTCGCCTCCCCACGCCTACCATTCCGGAGCTTCCCGGACCGCGATTCCGGTCGGGCTGAACTGCAGCTTCCCGCCGGCTTCCACCGCCAGCAGGCCCAGCAGAAACGGGTACATCGCTTCCAGACGGAACTCCGGGGGCGACGTCGAGGGCCTCCAGGGGACGTCACCCCCCGCGACGAAACCGGCCGCCGCCAGCGGCTCCGGCAACTCGGCGAGGTCGGTCACGACGTGCACCGCCACGTCGTTGCCGCCCTGCCCGTCCGCGATGAACGGCGGCTGGTGGTCGCCGAGCACCACGGCGAGGAATCCGGGCTCCACGCGCCGGCGGAACACGTCCAGCAGCAGCTCCCATTCGTAGGCGACGGTCACGAAGTAGTCCCGCTTCCAGCCCTGGGGCACGGTCAGCGCCAGCTCCACGTAGTCCGGCCGGGTCTCCAGGAAGGAGGGCTGCTCCTCCTCCAGCTCCGCCACTTCGGCCGTGATCCGGGGCGGCGGCTCCCACGCGAAGTGGGTGGAGACGGCGGAGAAGTGCAGCAGCCTGGGGCGCGGCTTCCCGTCCCAGTGCCGGGCAAAGGCGTACTCCAGCGCCCATTGGTCCGGCACGCGGCCGAATCCGTAGAAGGAGCCGTCGTACTCGAAGCCGTCCCGGATGATCACCTCGTCGTAGCCGTAGACGTCTTCCGCCCAGGTGGCCCCGGGCTGCACGGCCAGCGTGTAGTACCCCTGGCGCCGCAGGTAGGAGATGAGGTGCGGATAGCGGCCGGCCATGCGTTTCCAGGCCCAGTAGTGGGAGTGGCTCCCGATCCGCATGCCGCTCAACGCCGACGCCGTGCTCATCCACGACCCGCCGCCGTACACCGGAGAGGCGGCGAAGCGCGTCAGCAGGGGAAGCTGCAGTCCGTCCAGCTCGCTCTCCACGCGGCGCATCAATCCCTGCCGCGCCTCGCGGTAGTCGTCGTCGGCCCAGAGCGCCGCGCCGTAGGACTCCACGGTGAAGAGATAGATGTCGGGACGGCGCCGCGGCACCGTCTCCGCCAGGCGGACCGCCGCGGCCACGGCGGAGTCGTCCATCGCCTCCACGGTGGCCAGGACGTCCTGCGAGCGCTGCCAGTTGTAGTAGAGGTGCTTGGCCTGGAGCTGGATGATCGGATCGTCCCGCGGCACGCCGAACCACGCGAGGGACAGGACGCAGTAGGCGTTGACGGCCGCCCATCCGATGACCACCCGCCGCCGGCCGAGGCCGGCGCCCCAGCGCCACGCGGCGTCGAGATGGCGCGCCACCAGCACGCCGAGGCCCGCGAACCCGGCCAGCCCCGCGGCGGCGAGCAGCAGGTCCGCCGCGCTCCAGGCGTCCCGCACGAAGATCCACGCACTCTCGACCATCAGCATGTCGTCGAGGAGGGTGCCCGGACGTTCCAGGAGGTCCTGCACGAAGCCGCTGTAGGCCAGGAAGGCGAGGAGCGAGAGATAGGCCGCGGCCGCGAGCGGAACCGCGACGCGCCGCGACCCGCCCGCAAGCCGGCCGGCGAGAACCAGCGACGAGAAAAGGAGGATCCAGTCCGCGCTCACCCGGAAGATGTCCTTGTTGTGGCGCCGGACGAGCAGCTGCATCAGGTACTCATACGTGCTGCGTCCGATTCCGGACCATCCCCAGTCGTACGCGCCTCGCGGATGTCCCGGCGGGAAGAACGGCCAGAAGTCGTTCTCCTGCGCGACGAGCAGATAGAGCGGTACGAACAGCAGCAGGTTGAGGGCGGCGAACCCCGCCGCGATGCCCACGCCCTTCGGAACCGCCGGAACACGCAGGGTCAGGCGGATCTCCGGAATCGGCGACCTCCTCGGGAACCGGCGCGCGCTCGGCAGGTCCGACGGGTGCCCCGGCCCGGATGCCGGAGATCGGGTGGCTGCCGCTTCCTGCCCGACGACTCCTACACTACTATTACGGACACCCCCATCGTCGCGCCGCGGCCGTCCGTCGCCGCTTGGACTCTCGCGACACCTCGGGCCGCCTCTTCTGCACTCCGAGGCAACGGCCCCATGCATGACACCAGGCGCATCGCGACGCGCCTCGGTGTGCTGCCCAACGGCAAGACGCCAGGGACGGCCACACCGCGCCCGACCACGCTCCCGTGTTGGCGGACCTGGACCGACGGGGCCGCCGGTCCCGGGCGGAGTATCGCGGAAGGAGACCTTCCGACCGTCAGCGCTACTGCTGCGTCGTCGCCCCGCTGCGGCGCGCGAGGCCGACGATGCGCTCCGCGTCCGCCGGCAGCAGCAGCCGCTCCCGCACGAGCGCGTCGGCCGCCTCGGAGATGGCCTCGACGTAGGCAGCGTGGTCGGCGTAGCGCGCCTCGAACGAGGGGCGCGGGTCGCCGGAGGCGCGGCGCGCCGCCTCGGTCGGCGCGAACGGGATGAACGAGCCGGCCCCGGCGCACTGCGCTCCCTCCGCGAAGCCGGCCCGCCGCAGGTTCCAGCCGGTGTGCGTGCCGATCGGCGCCGCGAGGTTGGGGTGCCGCACGCCGTCCACCATGTTGCCGTCGGCGTCCACCCGTCCCACCAGCACCGTGTAGGCATCGCCCTGCATCGGGGGCAGCGAGCGGTGGTCGGCGACGTGCAGCGGGTTGTAGGAGCCGGAGTACGTCACGCCGGGGATGTCGGGGAACGCCACGGCGTGCGAGGCGACGAGGCCGCCGCCGGCGACGGTCGGGAAGCGGCTGGCCGGCGGCTCGACGCCCTTCGCCACCCACTCGTGGAGGGCGACGCTCAGGGCGGTGCGCGTGTCGGCGAGGGCCAGCGGGTTGGTCAGGTTCTGGCACATGCCGCGGCCCGGCGGCTGGGTGTGGACGCCCGGTCCGCCGCCGTGCTGCGTACCGGCCAGCAGGTACACGCGCACGTTGTCGGGGAGCTCGACGTGCTCGCCGGCCGGGTCGGTGACGACGAGCGACGCGCGCGCCTGCCACAGCTCCGCCTCGCCGTCGCTGTGCACGATCTTCGGACAGGTGCCGGAGGCCCGGCAGCGCTCGAGCAGCCCGTCCGTCCGGCCGGTCAGCGGGTCGGTCAGCGTCGCGTAGGTGAACGGGAACTGATCGCCCGGGTAGACGTGGTCCTCGTGCTGCTTCTGCCACCGGCCCGGCTGCCCGAACTGGTAGTTGGTGAACGTCTTGCGGGAGCCGGCGATGTTCGGGTGCATGCCGTCGAAGACGATGCGCCCCGCCGTGTCCTCGTTGAAGCCCTGGTAGAGGAAGTCGCGCAGCATGCGCCCGCTCTGGGAGATGCCGAGCGACATGGCCGTCCGGGCCAGGCCGTCCCCGGTGGCGAGCGGGTTCGCGTTCCCGGCCGCGTCGGCCGTCTCGTAGCGCAGGAAGGAGATGGCGTCGCGCATGGCGGCGAAGCCGATGCCGAGCACGATGGGGTCCCGGGCCTGGTAGATGAACTCGTAGATGGCGCCGCCGTCGAAGCCGGCGGGACGGTCGATCTCGATCTCCCGCTCGCCAGCGTAGCGCCATCTGAGGCCGTCCGGCCGCTCCCGCCGCGCGTCCTGCGTCGCTCGGACCGAGAGCATCCCGCCGCGCGCCTCGAGCGAGGCCGCCGGATAGGTCAGCCGCGCGCGCGACCGGCGCTCCCCGTCGTTGAAGATGAACTCCTCGAGCGCCGGCCCGACGATCGGCGACCGGTCGTCGTTCGTCGCCACCGGCAGGTAGGCCACGATGTTCGACGCGGTGGGCGTGAGGTCGCCCTGCCAGCCGACGCGCACGAAGGCGAAGCCGCGCTCGAGGAGCGCCGTCTCCGCCGCGCCGCCCCGGCCGCGGTTGGCGACGGTGTGGAAGATGGCCCGGTTCCACCGGCTCATGTCGAGCGGCCGGTAGACCTCGACCGTGGCGCGGTACTCCACGCGCCCGGCGTCGTTGCGGGGGGCGCGGTCGAGGTTGACGATGTGCCGGTGGCGAGGATCGGCCGGGTCGATGGCGCCCTCGACCACGCCGCGAAGCCACTCGTACTGCCCGGCTGCTCCGAAGTGGCGGCCGCCGAGCGCGGGCGACTCGACCACCTCGAGCGCGAAGTCGGTGATCTGCGCCTGCGCGCTCCCCGCCGGGAGCAGGGCCACGAAGGCGATGGCGACGGCGTACAGGACTGCGCGCGGCGATCTGGGCGGTCTCATCATGTCCAAGGATGCCTCCCGTGCCGGCCCATCATAGCGCG
>JAPOYG010000440.1:0-6386 GCA_026706755.1 Acidobacteriota bacterium | reverse complement strand
CGCGCCCGTCAGTTGCCCGACAGCTCAGCGTAGACCGCGGTGAGGAAGCGCTGCGGGTCGCCCCACTTGGCCTCGTACCCGGCCGTCGGCCCCGCTGCCAGCACCTCGTCGTAGGTGGCGCCGTCCGCGACGAGGGCCCGGACCTTCGCCCCCACGTCGATGATCATGTCGCGGAACTCGATGACGTCCTCGCGGCTGGAGACGACGCCGTGCCCGGGGACGATCTTCGTGCCCGGGCCGGCGATGCCGGCCGCGATGCCGAGCGCCTCGATGGTGCCGTCGAGCGTGCCGCCGTTGTTGCCGTCGATGACCGGGAAGGCGACCGTCCGGAACACGTCGCCCAGGTGCAGGACGTCGGAACCCCGGAAGTGGATGAACGTGTCGCCGTCGGTGTGCGCCGGGGGCACCGGGATCAGCCGGACGTCCTCGCCGTTCAGGTGAATCGTGACCGGCTCGTCGTAGGTGAGCACGGGGAGGGCCACCGCCGGCAGCCGCTCCGCGAGGCGCACACGGACCCGCTCCGTGGCGACGATGGGTATGCCCATCCGCCCCAGGTTCTCGTTGCCGCCCACGTGGTCGCCGTGGACGTGGGTGTTGACGAGGAAGCGGATGTTGCCATTCGAGATGCCGCGAATCGTCTCCACGATGCGATCCGTGAGCGGCGCGAACTGATCGTCGACCATCACCACGCCGTCGTCGCCGATCGACAGGCCGATGTTGCCGCCCCGGCCGGCGAGGTAGTGCACGGTGCCGGCGACGTGATGGGTGGTGATCTCCACCGCGTCCCAGTCGACGTTCTGCTGGGCGCGGGGCGTGAACACGACGACGAAGACGGCGACCACGGCGAAGGCGATGCCGACGAGGAGTCTCAGAGGCATGGATGGTCCCTCCCAACGCGCCGGCAAGGGCGCGCTTGCGCCGGCGCCGTGTCCCCCGGGGACGCTTTCCGAGCCGTCATTCTATACGGGCTGCCCGCGGCGGCTGGTAGGATTCCAAGAGCTGCTCGGCGTCGGGTCGCCACTCCGGTAACCGAGATACCCTCGCATGTCAGTTGTCGACGCGGACGGGCTGACCTTCACCTACGCGTCCGGGACCAGCCCCGCGGTCCGCGATCTGTCCTTCCGCATCGATCGCGGGGAGATCTTCGGGTTCCTCGGGCCGAGCGGGGCCGGCAAGTCGACCACCCAGAAGGTACTGATCGGGCTGCTGCGGGGCTACCGGGGCGCCGTCTCCGTGCTCGGGCGCGACCTCGCGGCCTGGGGCGCCGACTACTACGAGCGCATCGGCGTCTCGTTCGAGCTTCCCAACCACTACCTGCGGCTGACCGGCGCCGAGAACCTCGGCTACTTCCGGGCCCTCTATCGGGGCGAGACTCGGCGTCCGGAGGCGCTGCTCGAGATGGTAGGCCTGGCCGACGACGCGGCGCGCCTCGTCTCCGAGTACTCCAAGGGGATGAAGACGCGGCTCGGCGTGGCCCGCGCCCTGCTCAACGATCCGCAGCTGATCTTCCTCGACGAGCCGACGGTGGGGCTCGACCCGGTCAACGGACGCCGCATCCGCGACCTGATTCGCGAGATGAAGCAGGCCGGGCGCACCGTCTTCCTGACGACGCACGACATGACGGTGGCGGACGACCTGTGCGACCGGGTGGCGTTCATCGTGGGCGGCGAGATCCGCGTGGTCGAGTCGCCGCGGACTCTGAAGCTGGCCCACGGCGCGCGCACGGTGGCGGTCGAATACGACCTCGACGGGGCATCCGGACGGCGCGAGTTCCCGCTCGACGGGCTCGGCGACGACGCCGACTTCCTGACCCTGTTGCGCACCGCCACCCTGCGCACCCTCCACACGCAGGAGGCGACGCTCGAGGACGTCTTCCTGCGCGTCACCGGCCACCGCCTGGACCAGGAGTCGGGGCCGCAGAACTCGACATGAAGGGAGGCGCGACTGGGCAGACTCCGGCCGCGCCCGCCCTCGCGCGCCAGGAGTCTGGGCCGCAGAGCTCGACATGAAGGGATGCGCGACCGGGCAGACTCCCAACGCGCCCGCCACCGCGCGCCGGCTGGCCGCGACCGTGCGCCTCGATCTCCGCCTGCAGCTTCGGAACGGCTTCTACTACGCGGTGGCCTTCGTGCTGCTCTGCTGGTTCGTCGTCCTCACGCGCCTGCCCGCCATCGACTGGGGCTACGTGCTGCCGGCAGTCGTCTTCGGCAACCTGGTGATGGTGAACTTCTACTTCGTGGGCGGGCTCGTCCTGCTCGAGAAGGGCGAGGGGACGCTGGAGGCCCAGGTGGTGACGCCGCTCGCCGACTGGGAGTACCTCGTCTCGAAGACGGGGACGCTGGCCGCGCTCTCGGTGGTCGAGCAGCTCGTCCTCGTCGGGTCCGCGTACGGCGCCGGCTTCGCGCCCGTCCCGCTCGTCGCCGGCACCCTGCTGGCCGGAGTCCTGTACACGCTGACTGGCTTCGTCCTCGTCGCCCGCTACCGGTCGATCAACGAGTTCCTGTTCCCGTCGAGCCTCTTCACCGTCGCGATCTCGCTCCCGATGCTCCACTACTTCGGCGTCTGGGACTCGTGGCTGTTCTATCTTCATCCCTTCACGGCCCCGCTCGTGCTCCTGGCCGGGGCGTTCCGGCCGCTCGTGGCGTGGGAGTGGACCTATGGCGTGCTCTACGCCGCCGCCTGGTCCGGCCTGCTGCTGGTGGCCAGCCGGCGGGCGTTCGACCGCTTCATCGTCGGCCGGCAGGGAGGTGGCTGATGCCGACCGCGACCGCCGTGATCCGCTCGCTCGGGCCCATCGACGCCAGGAGCGTCGCCCGCGACAGCATGTTGCGGTGGCTCGTCGGGACGCCCATCGTCTTCGCCCTGGCCTTCCGTTGGGGCGTCCCCGTGCTGCACGCTTGGCTCGCCGAGCGCTACGGCTTCGACCTCGCGCCCTACTACCCGCTGCTGACGAGCTTCCTGGTGCTGATGGTGCCGACGCTGCTGGGGGCGGTCGTCGGCTTCCTGCTGCTCGACCAGCGGGACGACCGCACCCTCACCGCGCTCCAGGTGACGCCGCTCAGCGTGGAAGGCTACCTGGCCTACCGCATCGCGCTCCCGATGCTGGTCAGCATCCCCGTGATGATGGCGTCCATCGCCATCGCGGACCTGGTGACGATGGGGGCCCCGGCGGCCTTCGCCGCATCGCTCCAGGCGGCTCCCGCGGCGCCGCTCTACGCACTGTTCGTCGCCGCGTTCGCGACCAACAAGGTGCAGGGCTTCGCGCTGCTGAAGGGGGTGGGGGTGCTCACCTGGCCCCCCGTCTTCGCCTGGTTCGTCACCTCCCCGTGGCAGGTGGCGATCGGCATCGACCCCCTCTACTGGCCGCTCAAGGTGTTCTGGATGCTGGAGGCCCGCGAGCCCGGCGCCTGGCTCTACTTCCTGGCCGGACTGGCCTACCAGGGGCTGCTCGTCTGGATCCTGGTGCGCCGTTTCAAGGCCGTGATCGCCCGCTGAAGCCAAGCCTTACGCGAAGACATCGTCCAGGTCCGCCTCGAACCCGGGGAGCAGTGCCGGGCGTAGAGCACCCGCTTGTAGCCCCGGTCGCGCTCGGCGGTGGCGGGAGAGAGGCTCGGCGGGGCGGATGCAGGCTGTCTGGCACCCGCCCGCCGTGCCCGGCCTCCGGTTCGCAGGGTGCTATTGCGAGCCGCCCGCGGCGGCCTCTCGGGCCTCCATGGCCCGCGCGCCGGACAGCGAGCTGGCCATCGAGTAGTTGCCCTCGTGGCAGGCGTACTCGTAGAGCGGCTGGTCCGACGGCGTCATCAGCACCTGCGCGGTCCACGGGCCCGACCAGGTGGTGGGGTCGCTGACCGTGAACTCGTAGAGCAGCGTGTCGGCGTTCAGCCGCGTGAAGCGCTCGACGAGGTGCGTGCTGGCGCTCGAATCGCCGAGCGAGGTCTCGGCGAGGAAGTTGCGGGTCGTGATGACCAGCGTGTCGCCCTCCCAGCTCGCGCGCGAGTCGCCGACCCACTGGCGGACGCTCGCGGGCAGATGCGGCCGGCTGTCGAGCGGGATGAGCCGTGCGCTGTGGACCATCTCGTTGAGGATCGCCACGTGGCCGGCCGACTGGAAGATCTGGACGTTGTTGTTGTAGGCGCTCGGGGTCATCGGCGGCCCGGAGTTGAAGCCGAGGAGGCAGCGTTCCGAGATGCCGCGGTCCTCGGGGCCGTGCGCGTGGCGCGCGCGGAGCCGCCGCGTCAGCTCGCGCTGCGCCTCGACCATCGGCCGCACCGCGGGGATGCGCCCGTTCGGCGGATCGACGACCAGCGAGGTGCGCGCCTCGGCGAGCGAGTCGCCCCACTCGAACCAGATGCCCAGGCTGTAGCCGACCCGGAACTCGAGGGGGGCGTCGTCGCGCTCCGATTCCAGTCCTTCCCGCTGGACGGCGAGGTTCGCTTCCCACTCGGCCGCCTCTTCCGGCGTCAGCGTCTCCTTGCCGGCGAGCTCCTCGGGCCGTTCCATCGGCGTGGCGGTCGAGAAGTTCCAGACGCCCTGCAGGTCGGGCTGGCCGTCCGGGGTCCGCGGAATCTCGCCCTGGCCCGCGGCGAGCGCGGGTGCGAGGGCGACCATCGCGCACGCGAGTCCGACGACGCCGACCATCGCGACGATTCGTTGACGCATGAGAATGACCTCCTGAACCAAGTGCCCGGGCGCCCTTGCGGGCGCGTTGGGAATCTGCACGCCGTGACTCCTGAGCGGACCCGCTGCGGTACAGACTCCTCGCGGCTCGTGCTCCGGCGAATCAGGGTTCCGGGACGCGCTGCGTGTCGAGGCGGCGCGCGCCGGCCAGGATCCCGCTCAGCCCGATGTTGCCTTCGTGGCAGGCGTACTCGAACAGCAGGTCGTCGGTACGGCGCAGCGGCATCTGTGCCGTCCACGGGCGCGTGAAGTTGTTCGGGTCCTCGACCGTGAACTCGTAGAGGACGGTGTCGGGGTCGAGGCGGCGCAGGCGCTCGACCAGCCGCGTGTCCCGGCTCGATCCGCCCAGGCTGGTCTCGCGCAGGAAGTTCCGCGTCTCGATGACCAGCGTGTCGGCCTCCCACCGGCCGCGCGAATCGCCCGAGTACTGCCGCAGCACGCCGTGGGGGCGTCCGTCCAGCGGGACGATGCGCGCGTTGTGGACCATCTCGTTGAAGATCACGACGTGGTCCGGTGTCTGCAGGATGTGGACGTTGTTGTTGTAGGCGCTCGACACCATCGGCGGGCCGGCGTTGAACCCCAGCAGGCAGCGATCGGAGAGACTCCGGTCGGTGTAGGAGTCGGCGAACCCGTTCTGGATGTTGAGGCGCCGGATGCCCGCCGCGTCGAGATACGACTGGCGGAACGGCACCCGCCCGGACGGTGGATCGACAATGAGCGACGTACGGCGGTCGCGCGTGAGCTCGACGCCCCGCTCGTACCAGAACTCGTTGTAGCCGCCGACGCCCCCTTCCGCGCGCGACTGGTAGCGGACGCCCGGCGCGCGCACCTCCAGGTTCTGGTTGTCGCGGTTCAACTCGGAGCGCCGCGCGGCCTCGTAGGCCGCCGCCTCCTCTTCGGTCAGGGTCTCGCGCCCCTTGAGCGCGGCCGACGCGCCGGCGTCGATCACCGGGCGCTGGAGCGGCGTGAGGGTCCGGAACGTGAACACGCCCGCGATGTCGGGGTCGCCGTGCGGCGTGCGGAGCGGCGCCGGGTCCGCATCGGACTGGGCCAGGGCCGGTCCCGCCGTCACCGCCAGCGCCATGCAGGCGCAGAGCACTCCGGCCCGGACGAACGAACGCTGCATCGTCACCTCGCGAAAAGTCGAGAGCCGGGACCCCGCGCGCGGCGAGACCCCGGCTCGATGTGTAATTGCCCGTTGGAGCCGGCGGCGCCTACTGCTCCCCGGCCGCCCTGCGCTCATCCGCCCGATGGCCGGACAGGATGCCCTCCATCGAGTAGTTGCCCTCGTGGCAGGCGTACTCGTACAGCGGGATGTCCGTGCGCGCCATCGGCATCGACGCCGTCCAGTCGCTCGCCCAGGTCTCGGGGTCGGTCACCGTGAAGGTGTACTCCAGGGTGTCCTCGTCGACGCGGGTGAACCGCTCGACCAGGGTCATGTTCTCCGACGAGGCCATCCCGGACCCGCCCGAGGTCAGCGGAATCCAGGCCCGCTCGGCGTTGAAGTTGGCCGTCTCGACGACCAGGGTGTTGCCCTCCCAGCGCCCGCGCGAGTCGCCGGACCAGAGCCGGATGCTCGGGTCGAGCGGCGCCCGGCCGTCGAGCGGCACGATGCGCGGCGTGTGGACCATCTCGGTGTAGATGACCGCGTGGTCCGGGGTCTGGAAGAGCTGCATGTTCTGGTTGTAGGCCAGCGGCGTGATCGGCGG
>JAPOYG010000513.1 GCA_026706755.1 Acidobacteriota bacterium | reverse complement strand
GCCGCGGCACGGCTGTGGCCCGGTCGGCGCGTGCGTATCATCAACTGGTCCGCGGTTGGCGTGTTGATGGAGGCCGGCGTGCGCTTCGCCCCCGGCCGCACCGTGACGCTCCAGTTACTGGCAGAGCGCGGACACCTGCTGGTGCGAGGGGAGATCGTGCGCGCAGCGGTGGCCGCCATCGGGCCCGGAGGTCTTCGCTATCGGGCCGCGGTCGCGTTCGACAAGCCGGTGGATTTCAGTCGTCCGCGTTCGGCTCCCTATCGAACCGGCGACAGCAAGGCAACGGTGGAAGGGTAGTTGCTTACCCCTTGCGGCTGCGGGGCGACGCGTCGGGCGCGCGCGGCTTCGCTCGGCGTCCGTAATCACGGGTCGCGCTGCGGATGGCACCGAGTTTGATAGTCACTCCGCCGCCGGGAGGCACGACTGCCCCACGAGCCATGGCACAGAGCTCCGACGCGTCACCGCTCATCGGAACCAGCCCTTCGATGGTCCGTCTCCGTCACGAGATCGGACGGATGGCGACGACCAGCTTCACCGTGCTCGTCAAGGGTGAGAGCGGGTCGGGCAAGGAGCTCGTCGCGCGGGCGATCCACCAGCAGAGCCCGCGGTCCCAGGGACCGTTCGTCGCCGTCAACTGCGCCGCGCTGGTCGAGACGCTGCTGGAGGCGGAGCTCTTCGGCATCGAGGATCGGACGGCAACCGGTGTCCGGGGACGACCCGGCAAGTTCGAGCTCGCCGACGGGGGCACGCTGCTCCTCGACGAGGTCGCCGACCTGTCTCTGCCGGCCCAGGCCAAGCTGTTGCGCGCGATTCAGGAGATGGCGGTCGAGCGTGTGGGCGGGCACGTCACGCGGACACTGGACACGCGCCTGGTGGTCGCGACCAATCAGTGCCTCGGCGACCTGGTGGCGTCGGACCGATTCCGGGCCGACCTGTTCTATCGCCTCAGCGGTCTCGAGATCCGCGTGCCTCCGTTGCGCGAGCGACGGTCGGACATCCTGCTGCTGGCGGACCACTTCGTGCAGCGCTACCCCGGCCGTCGGAACCTCTACCTGTCTCCGGCGGCCGTCGATGCGCTGATGACCTACGACTGGCCCGGCAACGTCCGCGAGCTCGAACGGGTAATCGAGCGGGCGGTCACGCTGTCGCCGACGGGACGTGTCGCTCCCGAGGACCTCCCGCCCCAAGTCACCGGAGAGTACGCGGAGCGGCTGATGCCCTCGCTGGTGCGGGATGACACGATGCGAGCGTGGGGCAGTCGTTACGCGCGGCTGGTGCTCGATCGCTGCGACAACAACAAGCGCAGGGCCTGTCGCGTGCTCGGGATCAGCTACCACACGCTGCAGTCCTACCTGCGCTACCCCCGCCCCGCCTCCGGCGGCCAGCCGCGGAAGCGCAAGGGACCGCCGCCGGAACCGACCGATGGGTAGTTGCCTACCCGGCCGTACAGGTATACTGGAGCAGTGGGGCGCGGAGCCCTCGGGGACCGGTCGAGGCGCCGGCTTCAGGAGCGCTGCTTCCTCACAGCGTCGCGGTACTCGGGGACCGGCGGTTGGCGAAGCGGTAGAGCGGCGCGGCGACGGGTGGAGAAGCTGACGCGCGATGGGCCGGGAATGGCCTGCCGTTGAGGGGTGGTGATTCTACGCATGGGCAGCGTTGCGAGCGTGCTGCGGGTCCTGAGCGACTTCGGCGCAGCGGCCGGGTGGCTGATTGCGGCGCTCGTGCTGCTCGCCTACGGGCGACGCATCCTCAAGGAGAACGAGGCCGCGCACGCGGCCAACACAGAGAAGGTCGCGGCCATCACGCAGAACGTCGCGGCCATCACGGAGCGCGTTCAAGAGAATCGGAACCGGCTTGACGAGTTCGGCGGGACTCTTCATTCCATCGCCCGCGACGTCGCAGTTCTGCGCGACCGGTCCGACCGCGCGGGCGCCCGAGGCGCACGACAACCCGCAGGCCTGCGCGGGAGCCCAGCCTCATCCCGGGGACGGCTTCAGTCCTCCGCGTAATCCGCTCCCCGGCGGGGCGCGGGCGCCATCGGGACCGTTGCCCTGGGCAAGGGTGGGAATCGAAACGTGGGTATCGGCCTGCTCCTTGAGTCGAGGGCTGCGGGGCGGGTCGTGGGACCGGACCGGTGCCGCTGTGCAGGGGGCGACAGTCGTGGGGCGGTACGCGGCCGGCAGCCTGAATCGAACGCTCGAGGGATACATCGGCGGCGATACGCTTACGGATGGGGACGGCACCTTCGCGTTGCGTGGCCTGGTACCGGATACGGCGATTACGTTGCGAGCCGTTCTCGACGACGGGAGCGAATCGGAGAGCGTGACGGCCACGATTGGCCCCGGCATGGTTCAGTCGGGGATCGAGTTGCGGTTTCCCTAGGTCCGGATTCGGCACCGGCCGGAGAGCGTCGACGCCTCGGCCGGGCGCCGGGCAGCGTAGGGTTGGGGGAGAGGGGAACGCGGAAAATGGGACGCATCGCGAGAATATGCTGCTTCGCGCTGGCCGGGCTTGCGGCGACGCCGGCGGTTGCCGAAGTGCAGCCCGTTTCCTCTTTCGAAGAGCTCTGGCGCGTGGTTCGACATGGAGACCATGTCGCAGTGACGGTGCGCAACGCAGCGGCGACCGGCGGCGCTGCGTGCGATCTTCACGGCGAAGCATTGCAGGCGCGAGTCACCGACTTGGCACCGAAGATGCTGACTGTGACCGAAGCGGTCCCTTGGTGGAGAAGGCAGTTCAGCCGGCACACCGGGGCCAGGGTCATCGAACTGAAACCGGATCAAGTGTGCTTCATCCAGCGGAGACGTCAGGACTCGGTCCTGAATGGCGCGGTGATAGGGGCGATCTTCAATTTCTCGTTCCTGATGCAGGTTCGAACCACCCCGGGTCAGGAAAGTGAGGTAGACAACAGGTCTCTTTTCATCTTCACCGGTTTCGGTGCCCTTGCTGGGATTGGCGTCGACCTCGTGTTCCGGCGGGGACGGGAGATGGCCTACAGTGGCGTCGATCCCGGCCCGACGAGCGGCGTTCGGGTGGCGCCGCTGATCACGGGCGGGCGCTACGGACTGGGGATGGCGGTGCGCTTCTGATCGGGCCGCGCTCGGCAAGGCGGCATCGTGAGGCGCAGCCCGTTCGGGTGGTGTTCCCCCCGGGGAGGGTAGAGACTACCCATCCGAGCATGCCGTGCGGGCAGGGGAGGGGGCCGGAACCTTCACCCCGTCGCCCGCGCCGTCGCGGTTCTGCGTGACCGGTCCGACCGGGCCGGCGCCTGAGCCGCGGGCACTTCGCAGCGCACCGCTTCAGTCCTCCGCGTAGTCGGCGACCGGCGGACAGGCGCACACGAGGTTGCGGTCGCCGTGGGCGTTGTCGATGCGCCCGACGGGGGGCCAGAACTTGTCGTCGCCGACGAACGGGAGCGGGAAGGCGGCCGCGCGGCGGCTGTAGGGGTGCCGCCACTCGTCGGCCGTGACCTCGCGGGCCGTGTGCGGGGCTCGCTTCAGCACGTTGTCGTCCGCGTCGGCCCGGGCGTCGGCCACCGCCTGGATCTCCTCCCGAATCTGCAGCATCGCGTCGCAGAAGCGGTCGAGCTCGTCGAGGGGCTCGCTCTCCGTCGGCTCGACCATCAGGGTGCCCGGGACCGGGAACGACACCGTCGGGGCGTGGAACCCGAAGTCGAGGAGGCGCTTGGCGACGTCCTCCTCGGTGATGCCGGTCGCGGCGCGCAGCGGGCGCAGGTCGAAGATCAGCTCGTGCGCCACCCGGCCGTTGGCGCGGGTGTAGAGCACGTCGTAGCGGCCCTCGAGGCGCGCCTTCACGTAGTTGGCGTTGAGGATGGCGATCTCGGTCGCCGCCCGTACGCCCCCGCCCCCCAGCAGCCGGATGTAGGCGTGCGCGATCAGCAGGATGCTGGCGCTGCCCCACGGCGCCGCCGCCACGGGGGCTATCGCACGCCCGCCGGGCGCCGGCAGCAGCGGGTGGCCCGGGAGGAAGGGCGCGAGGTGCGCGGCCACCGCGATCGGGCCCATCCCCGGGCCGCCGCCGCCGTGGGGGATGGCGAACGTCTTGTGCAGGTTGAGGTGGCAGACGTCGGCGCCGATGCGGGCCGGGCTCGTCAGCCCGACCTGCGCGTTCATGTTGGCGCCGTCCATGTACACCTGGCCGCCGTGCTCGTGGACGACGGCGCAGATCTCGGTGATCGCGTCCTCGTACACGCCGTGCGTCGACGGGTAGGTGACCATGAGCGCGCTCAGGCGGTCGCCGTGCTCGCGCGCCTTCGCGCGCAGGTCCGCGACGTCGACGTCGCCGTTCTCCGCGCAGCGGACGACGACGACGCGCATGCCGGCCATGACGGCGCTCGCCGGATTGGTGCCGTGGGCCGAGGCGGGTATCAGCACGACGTCGCGTCCCGTCTCGCCGCGGTCCCGGTGGTAGGCGCGGATCACGAGCAGGCCGGCCAGCTCGCCCTGGGCGCCCGAGTTGGGCTGCAGCGAGACGGCGTCGAAGCCGGTGATCGCGCACAGGGCGCGTTCGAGCTCGTCGATCACCTGCCGGTACCCGGCGGCCTGCCCGGCCGGGACGAAGGGGTGCAGGCGGCCGAACTCGGGCCAGGTCACGGGCCGCAGCTCGGCGGCGGCGTTGAGCTTCATCGTGCACGAGCCGAGCGGGATCATCGACCGGTCGAGACCGATGTCCTTCCGTTCCAGCCGCCGCAGGTAGCGCATCATCTGCAGCTCGGACCGGTGGCGGTGGAAGACCGGGTGGGTCAGGAAGGGCGTCGTGCGCCGCAGGGGCTCCGGGAGGCCGCCCCGAGGCCGGCGCCCGTCCTGCGCCGGCGGGTCTCCGCGGCCGGCGGCTTCCGCGAACAGGCCGGCCAGCGCCTCCACGTCGTCCTCGCTCGACGTCTCGTCGAAAGCAATCCCGATGTCCCCGTCCGCGTGGTAGCAGAGATTGACGCGGGCGCGTTCGGCGAGGGATCGCACGCGCGCCGCCCGAGGGTCCCCCGCCGAGCGGACGGTTAGCGTGTCGAAGAACGCGTCGCTGCACAGTGCGAAGCCGAGCGCGTCGAGCCGCGCGGCGAGGTCGCGGGCGAGGCCGTGCACGCGCCCGGCGAGCCGCGCCAGCCCGTCCGGGCCGTGGTAGACGGCGTAGAAGGCGGCGATGTTGGCCAGCAGCGCCTGCGCCGTGCAGATGTTCGAGGTCGCGCGCTCGCGGCGGATGTGCTGCTCCCGCGTCTGGAGCGCCATGCGGTACGCGGGCCGGCCGTGGGCGTCGACCGAGACGCCGATGAGGCGGCCGGGCATCTGGCGGACGTAGGCCGTCCGGGTGGCGAAGAAGGCGGCGTGCGGTCCGCCGTAGCCCAGCGGCACGCCGAAGCGCTGCGCGTTGCCGACCACGACGTCGGCCCCCGCCTCGCCGGGCGGCCGCACGAGGGTGAGCGCGAGCAGATCGCTGGCGACGATGACCAGCGCGCCCGCCTGGTGCGCCCGTTCCGCGACCGCCCCGACGTCCCGCACGGCGCCGTACGCATCCGGGGACTGGACGAGCACGCCGAACGTCTCCCCGCCGGCCTCGCCGATCGCCCGCTCGAGCGCGTCGGGCTCCGCCACCACGACCTCGATGCCGAGCGGCTCGGCCCGGCCGCGCACGACGGCGACCGTCTGCGGGAAGCAGCCCGCGGCGACGACGAAGCGGTTCGCCGGGCCCGGCCGGCGGGCGCGGATCCGATGGGCAAGGGTCATCGCCTCGGCCGCCGCCGTCGCCTCGTCGAGCAGGGAGGCGTTCGCGACCTCCATCGCGGTCAGGTCCTCGACCACGGTCTGGAAGGTCAGCAGCCCCTCAAGGCGGCCCTGCGCGGCCTCGGCCTGGTACGGGGTGTAGGGCGTGTACCAGCCGGGGTTCTCGAGCACGTTCCGCAGGATCACGCTCGGCGTGACGCAGTCGTGGTAGCCCTGCCCGATGAACGTGCGCCACTGCTCGTTCCGGGCTCCGATCGCCCGCAGGCGCTCGAGGTACCGCGCTTCCGGCTCCGCGTCGGGCAGGTCGAGCGGTTCCGCCAGGCGGATGCCGGCCGGCACGGCCTGATCGATGAGCGCGCCCAGGGAGGGGGCGCCCACGACATCGAGCATGCGGTCCACGTCCGCCGGCCGCGGACCGACGTGCCGCTGCTCGAAGAGGTCCGCGGCGGCCTCGCTCATGCGGCGGCGCCCGCTGGGAGGGCTCTGCTACGCAACGTGGGCCCCGTAGCCGCCGGCGTCGAGCAGCGCGTCCAGCTCGCCGGGGTCGCTCAGCTTGACGACGATCAGCCAGGTCCCGTGCGGATCGCCGTTGATTGTCTCGGGACGGTCGGCCAGCGCCTCGTTGACCTGCACGACCTCGCCGCTGACGGGGCAGTAGAGGTCGGAGACCGCCTTGACGGACTCGACCGCCCCGAACTGCTCTCCCTGCGCGAAGGTCCGGCCGACGGCGGGGAGCTCGACGTAGACGACGTCGCCGAGCTGCTCCTGCGCGTAGCCGGTGATCCCCACGTGCCCCTGCCCGTCCGCGACGCGGATCCACTCGTGGTCTTTCGTGTACTTCCGGTCCGCCGGGTACATCGGCTCAGCTCCTGGGCCGCCGGTAGAAGGGCATGCGGACGATGCGGGCCTGCGCCCGCCGGCCTCGGATCCCGACGGCAATGCCGGTGTCGACGGCGCCCGCCGCGGCCGGGACGTAGGCCATGCCGATGGCCTTGCCGAGCGACGGCGCCCACGTCCCGCTCGTGACCCGCCCGACGCGCTCGTCGCCGGCGTAGACGTCGTACCCCGCGCGGGCGATGCCGGGGTCGAGCATCTCGAAGCCGACGAGGCGCCGTTCGACGCCCGCCGCGCGCTGGGCGGCGAGGGCCTCCCGGCCCGTGAACTCTCCCTTGTCCCACGCGACGATCCACCCGAGCCCCGCCTCGAGGAGCGTCGTCGTCTCGTCCATGTCCTGGCCGTGCAGGCGCATCGACGCCTCGAGGCGCAGCGAATCCCGGGCGCCGAGGCCGGCCGGCCGCAACCCGGCGGGCGCGCCGGCCTCGAGCAGCGCCGTCCAGACGGCCTCGGCGGCCTGCGGCGCGACGAACAGCTCGAAGCCGTCCTCGCCGGTGTAGCCGGTGCGGGAGATCGTGGCGCGCACGCCGGCCACCTCGCCGGTCGCGAAGGTGTAGTAGCGGAGCGCCTCGAGCTCGACCGCGGTCAGCGCCTGCAGGATCTCCCGCGAACGCGGCCCCTGGAGGGCCAGCAGCGCGTAGCGCCGGCTCGTATCGACGACCACCGCGTCGCCCGCCCCCTCGAGCGCGGACGTGATCCAGTCCCGGCCCTTGCGCGTATTCGCCGCGTTGACCACGAGCAGGAAGTGCTCCGGGGCGAGGCGGTAGACCAGCAGGTCGTCGACCGGCGTGCCGGCCGGCGTCGTCAGGGCCGAGTACTGTGCCTGACCGACGTCGAGCCGGGCCGCGTCGTTGCTGGTGATCCGCTGCACGGCGGCCAGCGCGTCGCGGCCCGCAATCTCGATTTCGCCCATGTGGCTGACGTCGAAGAGCCCGGCGGCGGTGCGCACGGCGCGATGCTCGTCGCCTACACCGGAGTACTGCACCGGCATCTCCCAGCCGCCGAACGTCGTCATGCGGGCGCCGAGCGCTCGGTGCCGGGCGTGCAGCGGAGTTGTCCTGGGGGCGGCGGACGGAGCTTGCGTCATGGCGGCGGGGCGTGGTCCAACCGTACTATGCGCCTGCCGGGGGGTCAAGGCGCCGGCCCAGCCGCGGAGTCGTGGGGCGACGTGCGGCAGGGCGCGCGGTTCCGCGTCCGTCCCGCGAGGGGCGCGACGGCGGAACGCCAGACCCGCGGCCGTTCGGAAGGGTACAGTGCCGTGAGATGGCCGGGGCGCCATGACCGACGATGAGATCCGCGCGTGGGCGGCGGTGGAGACAGAGCGACGGACGGTCGAGGAGCGGCCCGCCGCCGAGGTGTCGGACCTCGGGCCCCTCGAGTGGTACGACGACGAATACACACCGCCCGAGATTCTCGCCGCGTTTCGTCCGGGCGCCGACGCGGCCGCAACGGGGCCGCGGTCGCAGACCGTGCGAGGGATCATCTGCGGCGGTTGCGCCGGCTGGCCGGACCCGCCCACGAGCGAAGAGGTGTACGAGGCCATGCGGGCGGAACGGCCCACGCCGCGGCAACGCAACGCCGCCGGTGTCCTGGTCAACGAGGCGGACTTCGACGAGCTGATGAACGCGCACCTGGAGGGAGCGTTCACCTGGCGGCAACTGGCACGGGCGTTCCAGGAGCACGGTGCCCTGCCCGCCGAACGCACGGCCTTCCTGAAGCGTCTGGCGCGACCCGTCGGGGCATGAGGTGGAGACGCTGACGCTCCCGGAGCCCGCGCGTTCGTTGTGGCGCGCCGTGCGCGACATCATCCACGGCGTGCCCCCGGAAGCGACGGGCCGGGTCGTGAGACCCCATCTGGGCGGCGGAACGGTCCTCGCGGCCCGGCTCCGGCACCGCCTGAGCACGGACATCGACGTCTTCCTGCCGGGGCGCTACAGTCTCATCAGCCTGGCCCAGGAGAACGAGGCCAACGTCATCCGCCGCTTGGGGGGAACGGCGGAATCCGTGTCCGGGGCTCGGATCAAGGTCGCGCTTCCGAACGGGAAGGTCGACCTGTCGATTGTCCGACCCGTGCCGTCCGAGGGGCAGCACGAAGCCTGGATCGACGGCCGGAGGGAGATGGTGCTGACGAATGCCCAGATCCTGCGAGGGAAGCTGGACCGCCCGGAGAGGGTGCTGGTCCGCGACGTCGTCGACGTCCTCGTGGCGGCCGAGGCCGATCCCCCGGCGCTGGCCACGGCGGCCAGCCTGCTGGCGCCGCAACGAGCCGCCGCCGTCGCGAACATGTGGCGGAACGCGGACGCGATGCTCCGGAGCCAGTTCGAGGCAAGAGTCCAGGTCCTGGAGCCGGCGCGGCAGCTCGATCGGAAGACCCTGGGTACGAGGGCGGCCGAGGCGCTGCTCGATTACCGCTACCGGCGGATCCTGATCGAGGTGGGCGAGGAGGGCCTCGCCATCCGGAAGACCATCGGCCGCGGAGCGCTCCCGCCCGAGCGCTACGGACCGGACGACGCAGAACGCGGCGTCGTGGTGTCGGGCATCGGAGGCTACCTCAACAACCACGGACCGGTCGACGAACCGTACCTGATGCAGAGGATCCGCCGGGCGCGCGACCGGGCCGAAGGCTGGGTGTTCGACAGCCAGGATCCGTGGCGGGCTGGAGGGAAGGGCTGAACGCCGCCGCCACCGGCTATCCGGCGGTTTGGAAGCTGCCGGCAGGGCGGCCTGGTCAGACTGCCGCGGACCGGAACAACGTGAGCCCCAGGACGATTCCGAGACATACGAGCCCGAAGATCACGGCCGCCCGATCTTCGCGCTTCTTCGTCCAGTACCGCTCGGCGCGTCGTGCCAGCTCGAACTCGCCAATCGGGTTCAACATCCTCGCCCCCCTCGCCGTCGCAGACGCCGCGGATTCCTGGACGCGCAAGTGCTGCATCTCGTACAGCGGCCACGGCGCCCCGGTCGACCGAACGACCCGCCCCAGGAGGAACCCCGTCAAGCGGGTGCCACTCTGTACCTTTTCCATAGGCAACCGGGGCTATTCTAGCGAGGTCGGGATCGTGACGGCCAGCCCACGGTCACCCGCTCGCGAAGGCCGGCCGGCCGACGGTGTCGCGTCGCTCCGGTCCCCCCTTGATACGTCGGGCGCCGGCGCGGAGCTTCACAGGCGCCATTGCTCGGCGTGCGGGCGAACCCCGCCACGGCACGGGAACGGGCGGACATGCAGGTGGGCGTCGGGCTGGCCGATGCGCGGCGTCCCCGGACGCGGTCCGGAGGGGCGCGAGACGCTCGCGCCTTGACCGCGCACTCCGCTGGCTGCTCGAAGATGGGATCACCCTACGCTGCGCTCCGGGACCTCCGCCGGAACGCCTCGGCGAGCTCACGCGTGACCGGTCCCGGGGCGCCGGAGCCGACCGGCCGGCCGTCGAGCGTCGTCACGGGGAGCACCTCCCGCGTGGTGCTCGTGATGAAGATCTCGTCGGCGGTGTCGATCTCCTCCAGCCGCAGCGTGCGCTCCCGGACCGGGATGCCGATCTCCGGGCCGATCTCGAACAGGAGGTTGCGCGTCACGCCCTCCAGCAGGCCGGTCGCGAGCGGCGGCGTCAGCGCCTCGCCGTCGCGCACGAGGAACACGTTCGACTGGGCGCACTCGGCGATCTCGCCGCGGTAGTTGCACATCAACGCCTCGTCGGCCCCGGCCCGAAGCGCCTCCTGCATCGCCAGCGCGTTGTTGAGGAGGTTGTTCGACTTGATGCGCGGGCTCAGGGCCTCCGGGTGGTTCCGGAGAATCGACGAGACGACGACGGCAACGCCGCGGGCCTGCACGGCCGGGACGACCTCCCGGTGCGGCCGGACGATGATCACGAGCGACGGGTGGGGACACGAGCCGGGGTCGTAGCTGAGATCGCCGACGCCGCGCGTGAGCACCAGGCGGATGTAGCGCTCCGCCGGTTCCGCCACGTCCACTGCGGCCATCGTGGCGTCGATGCGCGCGGCGAACGCGGCGTCGTCCAGCGGCACGGCGAGGCCGATCGCGGCGGCGGACGCGCGGAGGCGGTTCAGGTGGCGATCGAGCAGGAACGGCCGCCGGTCGTAGGTCCGCAGCGTCTCGTAGACGCCCTCCCCATAGAGGAAGCCATGGTCGAAGACCGAGATGGTGGCATGGCCGTCATCCGAGAGGCGGCCGTTGACGTTGACGGCGATGCGCATGCTGCATTCGTAACATAATCCCTTGCCGGAGGCTGTCCGAAGCGACCGCGATGCGTGTTCTCGATACCGCCCGGATGCGGGAAGCCGACCGTCGCACGATCGACGAGATCGGCATTCCGTCGATCGTCCTCATGGAGAATGCCGGCCGGGCCGTGGCCCGCGCCATCGAGGCGCGGTTCGCGGCGGCGGCGCGGGGGCGCCCGGTGTTCCTGTGCGGGCGCGGCAGCAACGGGGGAGACGGGCTGGTGGCGGCCCGCGTGCTGGCGGAGCGCGGCGCGGCGGTGGCGATTGTCCTCCTCGCCCGCGGGGAGGACGTCCGGGGCGACGCGCGCGCCAATCTCGAGGTTGCCCGCAGGCTCGGCCTCCCGATAACCGAGGCCCCCGACGAGTCGGCCTGGGAGGCGTGCCGGCCGGACGTCGCGGCGGCCGACCTCGTGGTCGACGCCCTCGTCGGCACGGGACTCCGTGCACCGCTCGAAGGGCTGCTCGCGACGGTCGCCGCCGACGTGAACGCAGCGCGCCGGCCGGTCGTGGCCGTCGATCTGCCCAGCGGCCTTTCGGCGGACACGGGGGCGTGCATCGGGGCCTCGGTCGACGCGCGGGTCACGGTCACCCTCGGCGCGCCGAAGGTCCCGCTGGTCGTCTCGCCGGCCGCGGAGCGGGCGGGGGAGATGGTCGTCGCCGACATCGGGATCCCGTCGCGAGTCGTGGACGAGCTGGGCGGGCCGCGCGTCGAGCTGCTCACCGGGGGCGTCGTGCGGGCGTGGCTGCCGGTGCGGGCGCGGGACGCGCACAAGGGCGATCACGGGCGGATCGTGGTGGTGGCGGGCTCGCCGGGCAAGACCGGCGCGGCCCGTCTGGCCGGCACCGGCGCCCTGCGCTCGGGGGCCGGCCTCGTGACGGTGGCGACGCCGGC
>JAPOYG010000097.1 GCA_026706755.1 Acidobacteriota bacterium | reverse complement strand
GCCGGCACCATGGCGTCCAGCAACGGCAGGGCCACGGTCGCCCCCACGCCGCGCAGGAACGTCCGGCGCGGCAGCGACATCTTCGTGATGATCATCCCTGAGCTCCCCTCAACCGGCCTGTGCTCTCCGCATCCGGAACGGCGTGCTCTGAACGACGCCCATGATAACCGACGAAAAGCGATAGTCGTCGCCGGCCGCACCGCGGACGATGCCGCGCACGACCGGGCCGTCGGCCAGCTCCAGCCCGCGGCCGAGCGCGTAGGTCAGCAGCTTCTCGGCCAACGTGGTGACGAACCCCTCCGGACGGCTCGCGAGTACGCGGCGCAGCCCGCCCGGGCCCTCGAACGCCGTACCGTCGGGCAGGACCCCGGACGCGTCGATCGGCGTCCTCGCCTCGCTCAGCTCCCGCCAGCGCCCGACCGCGTCGAAGTTCTCGAGCGCGAAGCCGAGCGGGTCCATCGGCCGGTGGCACCCGGCGCAGGCCGGATTCCGGCGATGCCGCTCCATCGCCTCGCGCATCGACCGCGGCTCGCCGTCGTCCGTCCTCTCCTCGAGCTCCGGCACGTCGGGCGGCGCCGGAGGAGGCGGCGCGCCGAGGACGTTCTCCAGGATCCACTTCCCGCGCAGCACCGGCGAGGTCCGGTTGGCGTAGGACGTGGCGGTCAGGAGGCTGGCGTGACCCAGGATGCCGCCGCGGATGCCGCCGCTGACGGCGACGGGCCGGAAGTGGCTGCCGTAGACGTGCGGGATGCCGTAGTGGCGCGCCAGGCGCTCGTTGAGAAACGTCGTGTCGGACGTCAGGAAGTCGAGCACGCTCCGGTCCTCGCGGATCAGTCGCTCGAAGAAGAGCTCGGTCTCCGTCCGCATCGCCAGCCGCAGGTTCTCGTCGAAGTCCGGGAACTGCAGTGGGTCGGGCGTGGCCGACGAGACGTTGCGCAGGTACAGCCACTGCCCGCCGAAGTTCTCGACCAGCGCGCGCGAGCGGGGATCCGCCAGCATCCGGCGCGCCTGCGACGCCAGCACGGCCGGGTCGCTCAGCCGCCCCCCCTCGGCCAGGGCGAGCAGCTCGTCGTCCGGCATGCTGCTCCAGAGGAAGAACGACAGCCGGGACGCCAGCTCCAGGTCGCTCAGGGCATGGGGCGCCCCTGCTACGCCGTCCGGCGGGTCGGTCTCGATGCGGAACAGGAACGACGGGCTGATCAGCACGCGCTGCAGTGCCCGCCGGATTCCATCGTCGAAGCTCCCCTCGCCGCGACCCAACCGGTAGAAGTCGAACAGGACATCCAGGTCGGTGTCCGTCACCGGACGCCGGTACGCGCGGTTGGCCAGCGTCGAGAGGATCCGGCGCGCGCACGGAGCCTCGTCGGCCGGCGCGGCCGGCGTGCAGACGAAGATGCGCCGGCGGCTCGGCGTGTCGCCCGGACCGGTCGGGTCGTAGGGGCCGATGATCTCGAGGCTCCGCAGGTGCGGCGGCCGCCAACCCTCGTCGACCGGGTCGATGTAGCTCTTGAGCAGCGGCTGGCGGATCCCGTCGTACTGGGCGGCAGTCTTGCGCAGGAAGGCGGCCGCGATCTCGCGCGGTCCCGCCGGCACGTGCAGGCGGACCTCCAGCTCGGCATCGGCATCCATCGCATAGGCCAGCGCGGCTTCGCGCGCCCGCTCCCCGTCGCGCACCGCGGCCCGCTGCCCGGGTCCGCACGGAATGTCGATGCTGCCGCACGGCTGCTCGCCGCCGATGGTGAAGAGCCGGACGCGCTCGCGGTCGAGGCCGATCTCGACCTGGTACGGTTCGGCCAGGCCGCGGATGGTGTCGATGACGGACCGCCGCAGGCGGAGCCGAACGACGTACTCCCCGTCGAGCGGGAAGTGGTGCCGGACGGCCATGCCTCCCTGCGTGCCGAGCGGCAGGCCTGCGATGTGATCGTCCTGCGTCAGGTCCGTCCGCGCGAGGTAGGTGGCGATGGTCGGTCGCGTGGCCGCGGGGCCGATGGCGAGGCGGCCGATGCGCCGCGCGGCCGAGAGGTAGCGCTCGAGCAGCAGCGGCGAGACCGTGAGCGCGTCGGCGATGTTGTCGAAGCCGTAGGTCGCGTCGTCGGGCGGCAACAGCTCCGTCACGTCCACGTCGACATCGAGGAGGTCCCGGATGACGTTCCGATACTCCGCGCGGTTCAGACGATGGTAGACCGCGGTCCGGGGCAGGTCCGCGCGAGCCGCCCAGGCCGCGTCGAGGGCCGCTTCGAGCCGCTCGACGAACGCGTCGCGCATCTCGTCGTCGGGCCGCGGGCGGCCGGCCGGGGGCATGGCGCCGGCCCGCAGCTTGCGCGCCACCTTCTCCCACGTCTCGGCGTCCGCGCCGACGGCGGCGGGATCGAGCGCGTCGAGCTCCAGCCCCAGGCCGCGCAACTGCCCGACGAGAGCCGATGGCGCCGGGCCTTCCCCGCGCACCACGCGCGAGCTGTGGCACGCCACGCAGTAACGGTCCAGGAGCTCCCGCGACGGTGCCTCGCCAGCGCCCCCGCTCTCCGGGGCGGCGGCCGGCCCCTGGGCGCGGGCCGCAGGGGACAGAACCGTCATCGCCGCGGCGAGCGCGACGAACGCCGCCGCCCCTCCGAGCCGCCGTTCACGCGTCGCTCCCACGGCGCCTCCCCTTCTCGGGCCGATGCCCACCAGCGATCCCCGCCGATGAGGCTTCGCTTGAGCGGCCGAACGCCCGTAGCATATATTGCGGGGCTGACCCGACCAACCGGTTGCGAGTCGTTCGTCATCCGTCATGCTGAGGAGGCCACCGTGGCCCGAAGGTACCTGCGCGCGGCGCTACCTGCCATCGTGGTGCTGGCGGCGGTCGTGGCCGCCTCGGCCGCGGACCGTCGGCTCGCCGACGCCGTCGAGCGGCGGGACTTCGGCGCCGCCGGCTCGCTCCTGGAGGCCGGGGTTCCGGTCGACGCGGCCCAGCCCGACGGAACGACCGCCCTGCACTGGGCGGTTCGCCACGGTGCGCAGGACGTCGCAGCCCGTCTGCTCCGGGCCGGGGCCGACCCGAACTCCACGAACCGCTACGGCGTGACGCCGCTGGCCCTCGCCGCCACCAACGGGCACCCCGGCCTCGTCGCCGCGCTGCTCGACGCTGGCGCGAGCGCGCATGCCGCGACGCCGTACGGCGAGACGCCGCTCATGACGGCGGCCCGCACGGGCGATCCCGAGGTCGTGCGGCTGCTGATCGAGGCCGGGGCCGACGTCGACGCCAAGGAGGCCTGGCGCGAGCAGACGGCGCTCATGTGGGCGGCGGCAGAACGGAACGCCGCCGCGGCGCAGGTGCTGATCGAGGCGGGCGCCGACGTGGCGGCCCGCTCCCAGGCCGGAATGACCCCCCTGCTGTTCGCCGCCCGGTCCGGCGACATCGACACCGTGCGCACCCTGCTCGCGGGCGGGGCGGACATCGATGAAGCCGCGCGCGACGCCATCCCGCGCCCGCCGACCGCCGACGACGGGGACGGCGAAGAGGGCGCTGAGGCTGACGCCGCTGACGATGACGCCGCCGAGCCTCTTCCTCCGCGCCTTGGATCGACGCCCCTGGCGACCGCCATCCGCAACGTCCACTACGAACTGGCCGCCTGGCTCGTTGCCGCCGGGGCCGACGTCAACCGGGACGGGCCGCGCGGCACCGCGCTGCACGGGCTGGTGCGCGCGCGCAACTGCGAGCGGACCGCGATGCCGTGCCCCGAGCAGAGCTCGACCCTGGGAAGCCTCGATCTCGCGAGGCTGCTCCTGGCCCACGGCGCGGACGTCAACGCCCGGATGACGGCGCGTCCGCCGACGAAGGGCACCTACGACGGCAACTTCATGAGCCTCGTGGGCGCCACACCCCTGTTCCTCGCCGTGAAGGCTTCGGACACGGCACTGATGCGCCTGCTGCTCGATCACGGCGCGGACGTCCGGCTCGGGAACGACGACAACACCACGCCGCTTCTCGTAGCGGCGGGGATCGGCTTCCTGGAGGGCCAGGTCCTGGCGGAAGAAGCCCACGCGCTCGAGGCGGTCGCGATGCTGGTGGAGCGCGGCGAGTCGGTCGCCCAGACCAACGACATGGACGAGACGGCGCTGCACGGCGCCGCCTATCGCGGCGCCAACAGCATCGTCACCTACCTGGTCGAGCGCGGTGCGCGTCTCGACGCGGCCGACGACAAGGGGCTGCTGCCGGTGACGGTGGCGGACGGCTTCCGCCGCCGGGGCGGATTCCAGGCCCACGACCACACGGCGGCCCTGCTGCGGGAGCTGATGGGGCCGGACGCGCCGCCACGGCAGACCGACCAGGGCGCGCGGTGAGAGATTAGCCGCCGAGCGAAGCAATCATCACGCGGGCGGCGGCCACCAGGAAGTCGGCCTGCGCGTCGGCCAGCCGGATGCCGCGCTGCGCCTCGACGCGGTCGATGAAGGCCTCCAACGCCTCGATGGCGTTCCCGGCTCCCGACGCCTCGTCACCGACCGAGCCGTCCGAGCGGCCCGCCGCCGGCGCCAACGCCGCTGCCGCGTGCTCGCCGAGACCCACGATGAGGGCATCGAGCGACGCCGCGAACTTCTGTACGCGGTGGCTCCCCTGCTCGTCGGCGACGTAGATGGCGCCGGCGGCGTCCACCGCCACGGCCCGAGGGCCCTGAAACCGGGCGGGTCCGCTCCCGTTCGTCCCCCAGGCCGCGAGCCAGGCACCCGTGGCATCGAACGCCTGGATCCGATGGTTGAGCGTGTCCGCGACGTAGACGCGGCCCCCCGGCCCGGCGGCGACGCCGTACGGCGAGGCCAGCTCGCCGGGGCCGCTGCCGCTCGCACCCCAAGACTGCCGGAACGCGCCGTCCCCGTCGAAGGCCTGGATGCGGTCGTTGAACGTGTCGGCCACATAGACGCAGCCTGCCGGATCCACCGCCACGTCGTGAGGACCGCGGAACCGGCCGTCGCCGTCACCGCGCCCACCCCACGAGCCGAGGGGACGGCCGTCGCGGTCGAACACCTGGATCCGATCGTTGAGGGTATCGGCGACGTAGACGCGCCCGCCGGCGGCGACGGCCACGCCGTGCGGCCGGTGGAGCTGGCCCGGGCCGCCGCCGCGCTCGCCCCAGGACGCGGCGAGCGCCCCGTCCGGGTCGAAGACCTGGATCCGGTCGTTGAACGTGTCGGCCACGTAGACCCGGCCGGCAGGGCCGACCGCCACGCCGGCCGGGAACGCGAACTCGCCCGCCCCGCTCCCGGCGCCGCCCCACGCGGCGACGAACGCCCCCGTCGGGTCGAATTGCTGGATGCGGGCGTTGAAGGTGTCGGCAACGTAGACGTGACCGGCGGCATCGGCGGCCACGCCGCGCGGATTGAAGAGGCGGCCGTCGCCGTTGCAGCACCCGCCCCAGTCGTGGACGAACCACGGGGTGGCGACCTGGGCGGAGGCCGAGGGCGCCCCCGCCAGAAGGACCAGGCTCGACGCCAAGCCGAGGACGGCCGCGCGACCGGTCGTCGGCATCCGCGGTGTCGCGCCCTACTTCGCCGCGGCCGCCGCCTCGGCGGCCCGCTCCTCGGCGCGATGGCCGGCCAGGATGCCGTCCATCCCGATGTTGCCTTCGTGGCAGGCGTACTCGTACACGGCGTCGTCGGTCCCCATCAGCGGGATCGACACCGTCCAGGGGCGCGTGTAGGTGGCCGGGTCGTCGACGGTCACCTCGTAGTCGAGGGTCCGCGGCCCTACCCGCGTCAGGCGCTCGGTGACGCGCATGCCGTCGGCGGGCACACCGCGGAACGTGGCCTGCGGGGAGTAGTTGGTCGTCTCGACGACGAGCGTGTCGCCCTCCCACCGGCCGCGCGAGTCGCCGTGCCACTGGCGGACGCCCTCGTCGAGGTGCGGCGTGCCGTCGATCGGGATGACGCGCGCGTCGTGGTTCATCTCCATGTAGATGACGACGTGGTCCGCGCTCTGGAAGATCTGGTAGTAGCTGTTGTAGCCGGCTCCGAGGCGCGGCACGCCGTAGGTGACGCAGCGCTCGCTGAGCGGCCGGTCGACGTAGGAATCCGCGGGGTGGGCGCGCGCGTAGGCGAAGCGCTCCGCCCGCCGCTCCTCTGCCTCCGGCGTCAGGGCCGGGACGCGGCCGTCCGGCGGGTCCGTCACGAGCGATGTCCGGTTCGTGAAGTCGCGCTCGACGATCCAGAACTGGTTGTAGTTGCCGGTCGTCGGGTCGTAGGAGGTCGCCTGCTGGTTGGCGATGGCGGCCAGGACGAGCTGGTCGCCGAAGAGCGCGTCGCCGTCGTCGACGGCCTGCGCGGCGGCGACGCGCAGCGCCGCCAGCTCCTCGTCGCTGAGGCTCTCCTTGCCGGCCCAGGCCTCGGGGCGCTCCAGCGGCGTGATGTTGTTGTTGGCCCAGACCCCCTGCAGGTCGGGCTGGCCGTCCGGCGTCCGGGGCAGCGTCCAATCCTCGGGCGCCTGCCCGAGCGCGGCCGCGGGGACGAGCAGCGCGACGGCGGCGACCGTTGCGAGCAGGGTGCACGACTTCCGGCGATGTATGCGCATGGTGCTGTCTCCCTGGTTCCGTTCGCAGCGACGCGCTGCCCCGGCGATTTCGCGACCGGCGCCATTGTATCGGGCGCCTCCGGGAGGCGCCAGCGGGGCGCGGGCAACCCTCCGTGTGCTACAACGGCGGCATGCCCGCGAGGAGGCGGTGTCCCGCCCGGAGCCTCAGCGTCGCCTGCCTGCTGCTGATCGCATCTGCAGGCGTCACGGCGCCGGCGCAGAGCGGCGGAACGGCGGTCCCTCAGGATCGGCCGACCCTCGACCAGCACACGCCAACACTGGGCCAGGACGGGAAGGACGTCGAATGGGTCCCGACCCCGGACGCCCTGGTCGAGACCATGCTCGCGATGGCGCAGGTGACGCCGGAGGACTTCGTCGTCGATCTGGGATCGGGAGACGGGCGCACCGTAATCGAGGCGGCGCGGCTCGGCGCCCGGGCCCTGGGCGTCGAGTACGACGCCGGGCTCGTGGCCCTCTCGCGCGAGCGTGCGCAGGCGGCCGGCGTCGGCGAGCGCGCGCGGTTCGTCCAGGCCGACCTCTTCGACGTCGATCTCACCGAGGCGACCGTGGTGACCCTGTTCCTGCTGCCGGACCTGAACCTCCAGCTGCGCCCCCGGCTACTCCAGCTCCCCCCGGGCACGCGGGTCGTCTCGAATACGTGGGACATGGGCGACTGGGCCGCCGACGAAACCGTCGTCCTGGATCCCTGCCCTGGCTTCTGCACCGCCCTGCTCTGGATCGTCCCGGCGCAGGTAGGCGGCGACTGGGCGGCGTCCGACGGATCGCTGACCCTCATCCAGCGGTACCAGACCGTGTCGGGCGTCCTCCGGCGCGGCAGCGAGCGCTACCAGGTCGAGGAAGGCCGCTTGTCCGGGGCCGACCTGACGTTCCGGGCCGGCGGCCTCCGCTACCGGGGCCGCGTCTCGGGAGACCGGCTCGAGGGCACGGCGGCGACCGGCGAACGGGCCTCCCGCTGGAGCGCGCGCCGCACCCCGTGACGGTATCTCCGGCGGATGGCGCCACGGCGGATCGGGGTATGGGCGTATGGGCGTATGATCCAGATGCCCCCGACGGGGATGCCGTGCCCAACGGGCGAGTTCGGGCGACCCGGCGGGGACCGGCGCCGTCCTCCCGGCATGCAGGATCCGACATGAGGAGTCACCGATGCGAGCGAGCCCCCGACCGAGCCGGTTCCCTGCCGCCGGACGTGCGGTGCTGACCTTCACGCTGCTGCTGACCCTGACAAGCACGATGCCTGCTACCGCCCAGGACCGCATGCCTCCGATCCCGGAGGACCGGATGACCCCCGAGCAGAAGGCCGCCGTCGACGAGTTCAAGGCGGTCCGGAACACCAACCGCTTCGGCGGGCCCTTCGTTCCGCTCCTTCGGAGCCCGGAGATGATGCGCCGCGCGCGCAACGTCGGCGACTACGTCCGCTACCGCAGCGCCCTGCCGCCCCGTCTCAGCGAGTTCGTCATCCTGCTGACCGCCCGCCACTGGACCCAGAACTACGAGTGGTACGCGCACGCGGCGATCGCCGAGCGGGAGGGACTCGCCCCGGCCATCATCGAAGCGGTGGCCGACGGACGGCGCCCCGCCGAGATGGCCGACGATGAGGCGGCCGTCTACGACTTCTGCCAGGAGCTGCTGCGGACCCAGGGCGTGAGCGACCCTACCTACGCCCGGATGGTGGAGCAACTGGGCGAGAAGGGTGTCATCGACGCCATCGGCATCCTGGGCTACTACCAGTTGCTGGCGATGGTGATGAACACCGCGCGGACACCGCTCCCGGACGGCATCGAGCCGGGGCTGCCGTCCTTCCCGCGTTGACGGCATCCTCGCGATCAACATCGTCCGTGACGCTGCCCGTCCCCTTCCTATGCGTCCATCTCCAACTCATCGACGAGTTGGTTGAGCCGGACGGGATCGAGGCCCGCCCGCATGCGGAGCTTGTGAGGCTTCGTGTGGTACTTCCTCGGCCGCGACGCCTGCCTGCCGCTCCGCAGCCCTTCGCGCAACAGCGTGTTGATGACCCACCTCAGCGATTCTCCATCGCGGCGACGCGCCTCGATCGCGGCGGCGACGTCATCGTCTATCGTCAAGGTGATGCGCATAGCTCGTACCGTCACCCTACCGCGGCAGGGCCAGCGAGACGAGCGAGCCGGGCAGGCGGTCGGGGCCGCCCGCGACGGGGATGACGATGTGCTGCCGGCCGTCGTGCAGGTAGCTCATCGGGATGCTGGTGGCCGGCGCCGGCAGATCGACCGTCGCGAGGCGCTCGCCAGTGGCCTTGTCCACGGCGTACAGGAGCGGCCGGCCGCCGCGGCCCTCGTTGTACATCAGCAGCGTCTTGCTCACCAGCGTCAGCGCCTGGCTCCGCACGCCCGTGTTCGGCAGGTCGACGCCCTCGAGCGCCGGGTGATTGGCGATCTGGGGGGGCGTGTCCCCGTTGGGAATCGTCCACAGCGTGTCGCCCGTGTTCATGTCGATGGCCGTGATGCGGCCGTAGGGCGGCTTGAAGAGCGGCAGCCCCTGCGGCCCCTGCAGGAAGCCGTTGTCGGTGGCGTACTTCGCCACGGTGCGCCCGATCGGGTTCGGATCCGCGGCGTCGCCCTCCGCACCGGGACTCAGAATCGGGGCTGCGCACAGCGTCATGGACGCCGCGTAGAGGATGCCCGTCTCCGGGTCGGCCGCCGTACCCCCGGTGATGTTCGTCCCGCCGCCCGGACCCGGGCAGTGCAGTGCGCCGCGCTTGCCGAGGTCGTTGTCGGGATGGAGCGGCGGCGTGAACATCGACCCGTACTCGTACCGGTTGAGGATCTCGAGCGCCTGCTCGCGGAGCTCCGGCGTGAAGTCGATCAGATCGTCCTCGGTCACGTCCTGCAGGTCGTAGGCGGCCGGCTTCGTCGGGAACGGCTGGGTGGGCGAGTACCACTCGCCGGGCACGTGCCCCCGCGGCACCGGACGCTCCTCGATGGGCCAGACGGGCTCGCCGGTCTCGCGGTTGAAGACGTAGGCGAACGCCTGCTTCGTCGTCTGGACCAGGATCGGCACCTCGCGCCCGTCGATGGTGACGTCGAGCAGGTTCGGCGCGGTCGGGTTGTCGCGGTTCCAGATGTCGTGGTGCACGGTCTGGAAGTGCCACTCGCGCTGGCCGGTGCGCACGTCGAGGGCGAGGATGCTCGTCGCGAACAGGTTGTCGCCGGGATGGAAGCCGCCCCAGTAGTCGTTGGTCGGCGGGTCGGTCACGACGTAGACGAGGCCCCGCTCCGAGTCGGCGGAGAGCGGCGCCCACGCCGAGACGTTCCCGGTCCACTGCCAGGCGTCGTTCTCCCACGTGTCGAAGCCGAACTCGCTCTCCGACTGCGGGACGACGTTGAACTTCCAGAGGTGGTCGCCCGTGGCCGCGTCGTAGGCCAGGATGTGCCCCGGCACGTTCTCGTGGCGCGTCTGGCGGTAGCCCTGCTCGTGGGAGTTGCCCACCACGACCACCCCGTTGACCACGATCGGCGGCGAGGAGTTCGTGATGTAGCCGACCGTCGACGGAAGGCCGTCGGTCGGGTGGTACTCGTAGCCGAAGTCGGCCAGCAGATCGACGGTCCCCCGGTCGCCGAAGCTCTCGATCGGGTACCCGGTGTCCGGGTCGAGGGCGTGGAGGAAGAACCCGGGCGTGACGACGTAGATGCGGCCCTCGCCGTTGACCACCTCGTAGGCGACGCCCTTGCCGTAGTTCTTGCGCATGGAATCTGCCCAGCGCTTGGTGGGCGGCTCGCGGAAGGTCCACAGCGTCTCGCCGGTCGCCGGATCCATCGCGACGACGGTGCGCCGGTAGCCGGCCACGCCGAACAGCTTGCCCTCGGCGTAGATCGGCGTCGACCGCATGACGTTGTCGACCGAGGGCCCGTAGTTGTCGCCGCGCCAGAGCCAGGCGACCTCCAGGTCCTCGAAGTTGCCGGCGTCGATCTGGTCGAACGGCGTGTAGCGGGTGCTTCGCTCGTCGGCGCCCCAATGGGTCCAGCCGCCGTCCTGCGCCGCCGCCACGCCGCCTCCCGCCAGGACTGCCAGCGCCACCCCCGCGGCCAGCGCACTCCCCCGTCGCAATGGTCTCATCGTGTCGCTTCTCCCCTTCCAAGGCGTCCGGTCATTATCTCCCAACTCCCATATCATGGCGGGGTGGGCGGTCGCGCGCCGGCTGCCCCGCGGAGTCGGGGAGAGATGCGATGTCGACGATGCAGCGGGCGGCGGTCGCGGCGCTACTTCTCGGCGCCGCCGCGAGCGCAGGCGCCCAGAACGACGACGAGCGGGAGTACCTGGAGGACCTTCGCGAGGTCAACGTGCTCGTGGAGGAGCTGCCTCCCGCGGTCGAGGCGGCCGGCCTGACCCGCGACGGCATCGAGCGGGCGATCGAAGACCGGCTGCGGGAGCGGCGCGTGCCGATCGGCCGCTCGCGCCTGGCCGGCGACCTCTACGTGCGTATCGGCACCCACCGCGGTTCGACCGGTCTCTACGCCTACTTCGCCCGCGTCTCGCTGCAGCAGCTCGTCACGATCGAAGGCAACCGGCACCGCGCCATCGTCGACACCTGGGACCTGGAATCGCTCGGCCTCGTCGGCGAGGGCAACCTGCCGCAGGTGGAGGAGGTCGTGCTGCAGATCGTCGACCTGTTCATCGAGGACTACTTCGCGGTCAACGATCCCTGGTAGCAGCGCCCGAGCGGGATCGCCGGCGACCGGCGTGCCGGGAGCGCACGAGCGGGATCCCCACACGGATCGTCGGGCACCGTGCCGGCTCGCGGCCCGCGCCTGCTCTCGATTACGATACGGCCGATCTCTTCCCGGTTGCCGTTCCCAAGGGAGATGCAAATGCGACTCGCTCACCTCGCCATGGTCACCGTTGCCGCCGCCACGGTCGCGATCGCCGCGCCCGCCGCCTCCGCCCAGTCCTGGAGGCCGCCGCCGCCCGAGGAGCGCTGCCCCAGCAAGTGGGGCGCTGGCGACGAGCGCGGCGCCGCCAACCACATGGGCCCCGCATCGGTGCTCCGCGCGGCTCAGCTCATCCGGACGGGGGAGGTGTTCGAGCTCGGGCAGATCCTGCACGGCTCGATGCCCCTCGGCGCACGCCACTTCGACGTCTACATGAAGCCGACCGGCATGAACGTCGGCACGAACCGCCGGGGCTCGAACGAGGAGGTCATCGTCGCCGAGATGGGCCAGGTCGGCACGCAGTTCGACGGCTTCACCCACCAGACCATCGGCGACAGCCTCTACAACT
>JAPOYG010000436.1 GCA_026706755.1 Acidobacteriota bacterium | reverse complement strand
CCTCCAGAGCCGTTAGCCGCTCCGCATCTGCCTCAACCTGTCGTTGACCCATTGGTTCGAGTGCGGCCTCGACGTCGCGCAGCCGCTGTTCGACGTCACGGACGTCCAGCCCGCCCGCATCGATGACCGCGGCCAACGCATCGACCCGCCGGTGCGCTTCCAACAAGCTGATGGAGAGCACGCAGATCGCCACGAGAACCGCCGCGAGCGCCCAGTTCTGTCTCGTCATCGGTCAAGCCTACACCTGCGACGCGCGCCTCGAAGCCGCACTTGCGTCACGCCATTGGACGGCGCTCCACTTCATCACCGGCGCCGCCGAAGGCCGGGGTTGCCGAATCGAACCCAAGATGCGAGACTGAAGGCTGGTGACGTCGTTCACACATCGGCCAAGTCGAGAGGGCCTGCGCGCGGTGAGCCGCACGCTGGTCGTCGAGGATCGGGCCGCCTGACTACTCGGCCCGCCGCCCTGCGCGACGCCCCATCGGGCCGTCCCCGGCGGCAGGATCCAATCACCCGATGCCTTCCCTGGCCGACGTGTTCCGCGTCTTGAACCGGATGCGCGACGAGGGCATCGTGGCACAGTACGCCGTTGGCGGCGCGACGGCCGTCCTCTTCTACGCCGAGCCGACCCGCACCTACGATCTGGACGTGTTCGTCACCCTCGAAACGGCTGGCGAGGACGTGCTGGCGCCCCTGTCGCGCGCGTACGAGTGGGCGCGAGGCCAAGGGTTCGGCGTGCAGGCCGAGCACCTGCTGATTGCGGGAGTTCCGGTACAGCTCCTGCCCGCCTACAATGCCCTCGTAGAAGCCGCGCTCGCGACCGCACGGCGCCACGACTATGCCGGGGTCCCGGTCCATGTCGTGGACCCCGAGCACTTGGTGGCCCTGGCCTTGCAGGCCGGCGGCGCGCGGCGCCGGGAGAGGGCCTGGCAACTCCTGGAGGCGGGCGCGGTGGACCGGGAGCGGTTGGGAAAGGTCCTGACCACGCATGCCATTGCGGCGGAGATTCCCGACGATGCCTGAGGATCGCCTACCGGACGAGGTGCGGGACCTCCTGGAACGGAAGCGGGCCTGGCACCGGGCCCGGGCCGCGGCGCCGTTGCGGGAGAAGGTACGCGTCCTACTCGAGCTGCAACGCCAGGAACTCCCCCTCATCGCCCGCCTGCGTCCGCTCCGGCCCTGGGAACGGCCGTGGGACGTGACGCCGTAGAAGGCGCCGCCCCCGGCGGGTTCTCGACCTCACGACACACTCCGCGGATTCACTGCCCAGGTCCTCGTCCTGAATCGGTCATCCTGTGAGCGGCATATCGGAGCCGCAATCGGATTCATGTAGGCCCCGGGGTTGGCCGGCCGGGACGAGCGCTAGTCGCCGCCTTCGAGGAGCTCCAGAGTCGTCGTCATAATCATCTCGGTGACGATCTCCTGGCCAACGATCGCCATGGTCATTTCGACACGCGTGGTGCTCTCCGTGCCCAGGAGCAGACCCTTGCCCGCATCGAAGCGGCTGGACCCGACTGTCGTCATGTCGCCGAACTGCACCGGGACGGGCGACGAGGCGGCGGCCCCGTCGGGCAGCGACATCTTCCCGGAGCTGCCGATGACCACGATGTCTCCTTCGATTGACTCGACGCGGTACCGGGTAGCGGCCGTCATCGAACCGAAGCCCGGGATCGGTGACGTGAAGTCGCTGTCCCACGTCGAACCGACGGCGACAGGCTCGGTGGGCAATGCAAGGGGTCCCAGCGCCCGTCGGCTGAGCAGCGCCTCGTCGCTGAGGATGCCGTCGAGCATCGGCAGGCTGCGCAGATCCTCCACCTGCTCGCGCAACGCCTCGCGCGCTTCCTCGAGGCCGGACATCTCGATCACCACTCCCCGCGGATCGAGACGACCGTGTAACTCGTGCCGGCAATCGCATCGAGAAACGCCTCGGAACCTCCCTGATCGGCCGACTCGACACGGGTCGCTCCAAACGGCCCATCGAGGTTCATATGCACCTGCTCGGTGGTCAAGCGCACGGTGGCGTTGCCGTTGCCGTCGACTTCCAAGACGCTCCAGTGCTGCGTACTGCCCGAGCGCATGGTTGACGTTCCCATGCCTTGTGGCAACGCGGTCTCGACTTGTTGCGACTCGCGGTAGACGAGGTCGGTTCCGGCTTCCAGCTTCCATGCCAGCTCGACCCTCTGCGCGGCGGCCGGCATCACCGCTGCTGTACCGGCCAGGACCAGCGCGGCGAACAGAAGGGCTGTCCGGATGCGGCCGGCGAGTTGCGGGTTGCAGCGACGAGACGGATTCTCCATGGTGACCTCGATTCCCCATGCTTCAACCCCATCGTACTCTATCCGCACGGGAGGAGCCTGCGGCGGGCCGAGGGGACTCACGGATAGGGATCTGCGCCGCCGGTTTCGCGGGGCGGCAGTTCGTCGCCGACCGCCGGACCGCGGGTGTCGCCGCTTCCGGATGCTGCTGGTCGGCTATGATGCCAACTCCGGCGACACGGACAGCAACGAGACCGAAGCGTCCCGTTCACGATGAGGAGATCCGACCATGATCGTCACCAGCAAGGCGCTCCCCCGCCGTACCGTCCTGCGCGGCCTCGGCGCAAGCATTGCGCTCCCGCTGCTCGACGGCGTGGTCCCGGCCTTTGCCGCACTCCGCAACAACGGAGTCCGCAGGATGACCCCTACAGCTACACGGCTTGGGACTGTCGTTGGCAAATCGGCCAACGATATCCAGAGCTTCCAGGGCATCCCCTATGCCAAGCCCCCGGTGGGTGAACGACGCTTCCGTGCGCCGGAACCCCACGGGCCCTGGTCGGGCACGCTGGATGCCACCAGGCCGGGTAATCGCGCGATGCAACCCGAGAGCCCGGTCGGCCCGCCGTCGCCGGAGGCAATCAGTGAGGACTGTCTGTCTGTGGACATCTACACGCCCGCCGCGGACGGTCGCGCCCGGCCGGTGTTGTTCTGGATTCACGGCGGCGCCTACAGCATCGGTTCCGGCAACGACCACGACGGCTCCGTCCTTGCCGCCCAGGGCGACGTGGTGGTGGTTACCGTCAACTATCGGCTCGGCGTGTTTGGCTTTCTCGACCTGTCGAAGTACGACGACGACGACGACGACGACGACCTGCCCGGATCCGCGTCCAACGGTTTGCGCGACCAGATCCTGGCCCTGACCTGGGTGCGGGACAACATCGCCGATTACGGTGGCGACCCCAACAACGTGACCATCTTCGGCGTGTCCTCCGGCGGCGGCTCCGTCAACGCCCTTCTGGCCGCGCCGTCCGCCGACGGCCTGTATCACCGCGCCATCGCTCACAGCGGCACCGCCATCACCACCGCACCGGCGCCCCTGGCATCGGCACTGGCCGCGCACCTGAAGGTGGATGAGGGAGATCTGCTCAATCACCTCAGACAGCTTCCCGCCGAAGAGTTGCTGGCGGCGCAACTCGCCTCCGGTATTACGCTCCAAGCCTGCGTCGACGGCGTGGTGGTGACTCGGGATACCTATCAGGCGATCGCCGAGCGTGCCGAGCGCGGCGTGCCCTACATCGCCGGATCCAATCGGCATGAAGGGACCCTTGTCACGGCCCTCGCCCCGGAAGGAACGACCTTCGACCCGATGAGCGCGGTCCTGGGGGCAATGACCGTCGACCTCCTCCGCGCCGGCGCGGACCCCGGCGAGTACCTCGCTGCACTGCGGGACGCGTATCCCGACGATACCGACAAGACCCTCACCGAGCGGGTCTGGACCGAGATGTTCCGGCGCGCTGCCATCCGCACCAGCGAAGCGGTTACCGCGGCCGGGTCCAGCGGCTGGTTGTACCGTTTCGACCTGCCCTCGTCCGTCATGGACGGTGCCCTTGGCGCCACGCATGGCTGTGAGGTTCCGTTCACGTTCAACCACTATGCGCGTCCGGAGACTTCGCGCATCCCCTTGACCCTCTACGATCCGAAGGACCCGGTGGTCCGCCAACTGGCGGAACAGTGGTCGAACACGGTGCTGGCCTTCGCGCGCACGGGCGATCCCAACGGTGCCGGTCTGCCGCACTGGTCTCCCTATTCGGCGGACCGCCGCGGGGTCTTGATCCTGGACGCCGCATCGCGCATCGAGCAGGACCCGGATCGCGAATTGCGCAAGCGGTGGGGCGACGCGTGAGGATACGGCCGCGATGGCTGTGGTCGAGCGATCCGCCGCGGGCGATGACGCTGGCTTGAGCCTCCGCATCGGGGTGCCGAGCCAATCGCGGAACGGGCACTCGGTGGCAGGCGCGGCAGGCCCGGTTCTGTACGACCTGGCCTTCCGGTTGAAGGACCTGCTCCATCGTGGTCTCGCCGGCCACGCGAACGCGCGAACCGTCGGCTGCGGAGCGGAACGGGCGTCAGGCGGCAGCGCGACCGTGGCGGCGGGCGAGAGAGACGCGCGCGGCTCGCCGGATGCGCCGGCATCCCCTGGAGCACGCGAGCGGCACGTTTCAGATCTCCGATCGGCTCGGCGCATGCGACCGGTCTCTGCTGTCGAGGACGCGTTTCGCCGCGCACCTCGCCTCGTCCAGGCTGTCGACGATATGGTGCTTGGGGACGCGCCGGAGCACGTCGAGCGATTGCAGGGCACCGGCGACCGGTTCGGAGAGATTCATCACGATGCAAGCCGTCCCGTCCTCGGCGGCGATGCCGATAAGCTGTTCCATGATCAACGCGGCGCTGTCGTCCATGTGAGTGGTGGACGAGAAATCGAAGATCACGACATCGTGCTCGCGGATGTCCGCCCCGACGACGCGCGCCAGCGCGTTGGCGGAGGCGACGGAGAAGCGGCCCCGCAGCGCCACGAGACCGACGCGGGCCATGTAGGGGTCAAGCTCGCCCGCGCCCTTCCCGTCCGGGAGGAACGACTGGTCGAGCAGCGGCGCGGAGACGACGCCGTCCAGCTCCAGGCGCTCGGCATCCCGCGCCTGCGCGATGGCCGCGGCGATGAAGCCGAGCGCCACGGCGGTGACGAGATCCACGAACACGGTGAGGACGAGCGTGATCAGCATCACCACGGCGTAGCTGCGTCCGATTCGGCGGATCCGGGTCAGAAAGCGCCAGTCGATCGTGTCCCAGCCGACTTTCGCCAGAATGCCCGCGAGGACCGCCTGCGGGACAGGTTGGGCGATCCCGCCCATCCCGAGGGCCAGCGCCAGCAGGACGGCGGCGCGCACGACGCCTGCGAGCGCGGTCCTGCCGCCAGCGCTGATGTTCAGCACGGTGAGCGGGGGGGATCCTGCGCCGGGCAGGCCGCCGATCAGTCCGGCAGCGATGTTGCCGATCCCCTGCCCCACCAGCTCGCGGTTGGGATTGTGACGCCTGCGGGTCAGCGAGTCGGTCACCAGCAGGGTGAGCAGGCTGTTGACGGAGCCGATGAGGGCGAGTATGAACGCCGGTTGCAGGGCGCTGGCGACGAAGTCGAAGGAGAACGCGGGCGTCTCGAAGCTGGGCGGACCGGACACCGTCGCCCCGAGGACAGGGGCGTCGCCGAACCAGAGCGAGGCGGCCAGGCTGCCGATGATCAGGGCAGCCAGCGGCGCGGGCAGAAAACGGCGGATTCTGCGGGGCCAACCCCAGCTCACCGCCAGCGCTACGGCAGCCACCGCGACAGCATCCGGGTTGACGGCGGCCACCGCGTCGGGCCATGACCGGATCGTGTCCAGCGCTCTTCCCGGCGCGGTCGCGGCACCGAGCATGGGCGCTCCCTGCATGACGACGATGACGATGCCGATGCCGGACATGAACCCTGAGACTACCGAGTACGGCGTGTAGGCGACGAAACTGCCGAGCCGAAGGACCCCCAGCAGAATCTGGATCGACCCGGCGAGGATAACGATGGTGAACGCTTCGGCGAGGTGGTCGGCGTGCCGGGTCACCACGACCGCCATGGCGACGGCCATCGGTGCGGCGGTGCCCGACACCTGCGCGGGCGCCCCGCCGAAGACCGCCGCGAAGAATCCGACCATCACGGCGCCGTACAGGCCGGCGAGCGGGCCCAGCCCCGAGGCGACGCCGAAGCCCAACGCCACCGGCAGAGCCACGGCCGCCGTCGTCACCCCGCCGAACAGGTCTCCGGCCAGAGCCGGCGCGTTGAAGGAACGGCGCACGCGCAGTGCCACCTCCGGGGCGCCCGCATGGTGGAGCACACGGGGCAAGCCGTACGGAATCAGAGGTTGGGAATTCCGCCGAGATATATCACCTGTCCGGTCACCGCATCGCTCTCCGGGCGCAGGAAGAAGTCCAGGACGTTGGCGACGTCGGCGAAGGTTCCCATCCGCTTGACCGCCATCGCGTCGAGGAGGTGATTGACCTTGTCCTTCGACAACCCGCGGATCATGTCGGTCTCGATTGGGGAGGGGCCGATCACGTTCACGGTGATGCCGTACTCCGCCAGCTCCCGGGCCATGACCTGCGACAGACTCTCCACGGAGGCCTTGGACGCGACGTAGGCCGACTGACCGCCCAGACGCATGGGTACGGCCAGCGAGCTGAAGTTCACGATGCGCCCGTACCCCCGCCTCTGCATCAGCTTTGCGGCTTCGCGACTGACCAGGAACGTGCCGACGACGTTGGCGCTCATCATCTTCTCGACGGAAGCCGCCGGCGTCAGCAGAACATGGTTCATCGAGGTTACTGCGGCGTTGTTGATCGCCGCGTCCAGACGGCCGTAGCGTCGCTTGATCTCGCGAAACAGCGCCTTGACCTGCCGCTCGTCGGCCACGTCGGTCCGCAGGTGGAAGAAGCCCTCGGCCTTCCAGTCCGCGTCCAGACGGCTACAGCCGACCACCTGATACCCGCGGTCGAGCAGATGCTCGGCCAGGGCCCTGCCGATCCCTTTTCGGGCCCCGGTCACCAGGGCCACCGGCCACGGTCTGCCATTCATCGGCTGGTCGGCCTACTCGCTGACGGCTTCCTGCACGGCATCGTTCGTCGCGTCGCCGGACAGTTCAAGTATGTAGTCCGCCAGCGTGTCGATCGTGCGGAAGGGACTCTGCCGGCGCGAGAACGCCTCCTCGCTCACCAGTGTCACTGCCACCTCGTACTCCTCCTCCAGGACCGACTCGACGCCGGTGATGAAGGTGACCAGGCCGATGGAGCTGAGCACGGCGTCGCTCCCCAACAGCGGCGCGCCCGCCCCGGCCCGCTCGGGATCGTCCGAGCCCTCTTCCTTCAGCGCGTCGACCAGCAGCGCCGTCATCATCTCGATCAGATCGGTTTTCTGCATGTTTTCCCCACCGTGGCGGCGGCTCCGTCAGGAGATGTCGTCCTCGGCCCCGACCCCACCGAAGCGCAGGGCGGCGCGAATCTTCACCGGATCGCCGTTCTTGTCGAATCCCCGCAGGAAGCCGTTCTCGGTCAGGCGGCCGATGATCTGCACCGGCGTGCCCTGGCCGGCAAGCGCCTTCAGCCTGCCGGCCAGCGCCGTATAGCTCAGCGGCTGGCTCTTCAGGCTCTCGAAGAGCCGGCGGTGTTCTTCCGTGAGGGCATAAGCGGTCATGGCGCGCCCATGTTCGTCGGCGATGAACTGCTGGCGCTCGAGCGCGAACGAGGTCGGATGGACCTTGAAGGACGGCACCAGCCGCACCTCGTCCGACACCCAGGTGATCCGGGCCATCCGCCTGAACTCCTTCATCAGTTGGCCGGCCCACCGCATGCGGCGCAGCGAGAGCTCGGTCTCGTCGAACTGGTCGGTGACCTCGTTCCTGCTGTGCTGCCACAGGTCAGCCAGCGTCGCCGCACGCGCTTCGAGTTCGTCGACGCCCTGCGCGCCGGCCTCCACCTGCTGGCCGGACAGCGCGGTGAACCACTCCTTGCCGGCAAAGCGGCTGTCTTCTGCCCCGGCGATCTTGCGCTTCCGCCAGAACGTCGACTCGTGCGCGGAGTTGGCGGAATAGAATGCGGCCAGGAATTCATGGTAGCGGTTGTAGGCCTCCCGGTAGGACTTCTCGTACCACTTGCGGATCTCGTCCGCGTCCTGCGGGTTGCGGTACAGATGATCGATGCCCGCGGCGGCCAGCATCGCCGAGTAGGTCGCCAGATGCACGCCCTGCGAGAACAGCGGGTCGATGAAGCAGGCAGAGTCGCCGCACAGGAAGGCGCGGCCGAGCGACAGCGACGAGGCGTCGTACGCCCACTCGCGTATCACCCGCACCTCCTCGCAGCGGGTGGCGCTCTCCAGGATCTCCATCGCCAGCGGACACATCTCCAGGCACTCCCGGTAGAACGTCTCGATTCCGACGTCGCGCATGCGGGCGCTGGCCGACTTGTCGGTCACCACCCCCACGCTGTAGATGTCGTCCTTCAGGGGAATGATCCAGATCCAGCCTTCCGTGAACGTTACCGAGAAGATGTTGCCTTCCAGGTCGCCCTCGAACCGTTTGCCGCCCTTGTAGTAGGACCACACGGCCATGTTCTGGAAGTACCGGTCGAACCGCCGCATCTTCAGCTTCGTGGCGACGATTCCGCGCGATCCCGAGGCGTCGATGATGAAGTCACCTTCCAGCGTCCCGCTCGACGCGCCGTTCTTCCAGCTCACCGCCACGGGACCGCTGTCGCCGTCCGTCCGAATCCCGGTGACCTCGTGGGCTTCGCGGACGTCGGCGCCGCGCTCGCGCGCGGCGTCCAGCAGGAGCTGATCGAACTCCGCGCGCGTCACCTGGTAGGCGTGGTCGTAGACCCAGGGCGCGGTCTTCGGCGTCGCGAAGGTGAAGGTCCAGGGGGCCTGCTCCGGGCCCCAGATGAACGTCGCGGCCCGTTTCTTGACGAAGTTCGCGGCGTCGATGCGGTCCATCACCCCGAGCCGGGTCAGGATCGACATGGTCCCGGGCAGCAGAGATTCGCCCAGTCGGTAGCGGGGAAACTTCTCCCGCTCGAGCACGACCACGTCATGTCCCAGTTTCCGGAGACAGAGCGCGGCGACGCTGCCGGCCGGTCCGCCGCCGACGACAACGACCGGTTTGCGCGTGTTCTTCGCCATGACGGATGACTCGCTCCCCTATCGCCGGATCTTCTTGAACCGGTAGTTCACCTGTCCCTCGGTGGCCACCTTGACCTTCACCGGGATCATGAAAGGCTGCAGGCGTCCCCTGCAATGCTCGGCGATTCGCTTCCGCATCTGCACGGCCGGCACGGGCTCCGCCACCTGCACGGTGGCGGTGACCACCTGGCCCATCAGCAGGTGCTGCTCGCCCTTCACCGACACGTCGATGACCCCGTTCATTTCGGCGATTACCTGCTCGACCTCGGCGGGGTATACCTTCTGGCCGCCAACGTTGATGATGTCCGACTGCCGTCCGAGGATCCGATAGTAGTCACCCTCGCGGATCACCGAGTCTCCGGTGTCGAACCAGCCGTCCTCGTCGAAGGGGCTGGGCGCATTCAGATACCCCAGCATCGACGACTGCGCGCGGATCTGAAGTCTGCCGTCCGTGACGCGGGTCTCGTAGTCCTCCCCGCCGATCCTGACCCGCAGCGACTCGTCGGACTCCGACTTCGAGCGCAGAATGCCGAGCTCGCTGAGGCCGTAGGTCTGCAGGAAACGGGTCTTCGGAAACGCCGCGTTGGCCATCCTGAGCGTGCGCTCCGGCATGACCTCGGTACCGTAGCTGATCAACTTGAGCGACGAGAGGTCGTACGACTTGTGCGCCCCGGACAGCAGCATGAGGTTCAGGAACGACGGCGAGGTTGGCAGCAGCTCCACCCGGTGCTTTTCGATGACCGCGCAGACGCTGGGGACGCTGCGATCGGCCGCCGCCACCACGCAGCCGAGGTTGGCCAGGGTGTAGAACAGCGTATTGAATCCGCCAATGTGATCGAACAGGAGGAACGTCAGCGTCCGGTAGCAGTGCCGGGGCTTGCGGAACTTGTTGAGCAGCTCCGGCAGGCTGTGCAGAATCGCCTTCGGCTTGCCGGTGGAACCCGAACTGAACAGCACCAGTCCCGCCTTGCCCGCCGCCCGCAGTCGCTCCATCAATGGGTGATTGCGGCGATGCTCCTCCACCCTGGCAACCACACCTTGGTCCTGGTCGTCAATCTCCACGCGGTGATCCAGCTCGCCCGTCCTGAAGAAGGCCTGGTGCTGATCGCGCGACTCCCACGCAAGAGGCACGAGTACGCACCGCATCTTCAGCAACGCCAACAGGCACGACACGGCGCCCGGCGAGAAGTCGCTGAGCACGCCTACGGAATCGCCCGGACGCACGCCCGCCGCCTCCAGTCGGCCGAGCCACTGCCGGTAGCGATCGGTCAGCTCGGAGTAGTCGCAGGCGCGATCGCGCCAGATGATGGCCGCACGATCCGCGCCCTCTCCGAAACGCTGCAACTGCCAGTCGATGTGTTCCATCAGCCCCGTTCCCGTCGGCGCCGGCCCCGCTGTCGCCCTACGAGCCCCCGGTTCATACGAGTCCCCGGTGCTCGAGAAACTCCAGCATCCTGGCGACGCACGCCTGCGGGTCCTCGAGCTGGAGGAAATGGGTCGTCTCCGGCACGAAGTCGTAGTCGAGGGCGGCGATGCCGCGCAGGTCCATGCTCGGCAGGAATGAGTAACCCGTGGTCGGGTCTCCCCCGAGCACCTTGACCGGACAGGCGAAACCACTCGTCTCGGGCTCGAAGTTGTAGGCGAAGATGTACTCGAACACCCGGGCCTCGCACGCGCGCGGACAACGGAGCTGGTAGCCCGTGCCGTCGGATGCGTGGCGGAGCGTCGTCTGCGCGAAGAGATCCGCTACGCCGGGCGCCAGCCGGGCGAACGCCGGCGTGCGGCGGATGTTGTCCGCGAGCTCCTCGCGCGTCTCGAACCGTTCCTGGCGTAGCCGCGTGAGGATGCCGAGCTTCTTCCACAGGGCGTCGAGCTCGAGTGGGTCGCCGCTGGGCGGGCAGATCGGCGGATCGAAGAGAACAAGGGCCGCCAACCCTTCTCCCGGGGGCTCGTGGTTGAGCGCCGCCACCGCCGACAGCGAATGGAAGACGCCGATCCCGGATTTCTTCCCGAAGTATCGGTCGATACCCCGGAAGACGTGCTCGTTGTCGGAGACGAAGGTCGGAATGTTGTGGCTTCGAATGTCGCTCGGCGGGTTCCAGCCGTGGTTTCGGAGGTCATACAGGACGAGATCGAATCGCTCTGCGAGCAGTGACCAGAAAGGGTAGTACAGATCGATCGCCAGCCCGTTGCCGTGGCTCAGCACGAGCCGTGGACCGTCCGGGTTGCCGTGCCGCCGCAGTATGATGCGGCTTCCGTCGGTCATGTCCACCGCGCCCGTCGCGAGCGGCGAGGGTACTTCCCAGAGATTCGCGGTCTCGCATGGCCCGACGTTCGGGACGTTCAGGGCCGCCCCATACCAGCTCACCGGAACGACCATCGACTCTCCGAGCGTGCGTAGCGCCCTCGACACCGCCACGATCGCTTCGTCTGTGCCGCGGCCGAGCTGGCCATCAGCACCGCCAATATTCGCAGCGCCGCACTGACGCCCGATGTCCGGAGTCGCACCGTCCTGTCACTCGCGGCCGTGCACCTGGGCCGCGTCGCCACCATTGCTCGTCTGCATCCGCGGCGCCGCACGGACCTGTCCCGCGTTCCGCGTCGGGTCGGGAATGTCCCAGGTATCGAAGGCGAGCCGAGCGAGACGCCGAAGACACTGGACGAAGCCGTGTTCCGTCCCTTGACCACCTTCCCGAAGAGGCCGTTCACGCTGACGATGTCGGTGGCGTTGATGATGACGCGACCGCCGACGAGGTGTATGTCCTCCTGCACCTCCGTAAACCTGACCGGCGAGAAGGGCGGCACACCGATGTCCAGCCCGGACGTGGCGTTGACCATCCG
>JAPOYG010000340.1:6462-11888 GCA_026706755.1 Acidobacteriota bacterium | reverse complement strand
GTCTCAATCAGGCCCTGCGCGGCGATCATCCGGTCGAACGGATCGCGGTGCGGTCCGGGCATCGACCCCGCACGCAGCGCATGGCTGAAGGCGATGGCAAGCGGGCGAAACCCGTCTCGAGCGATTCGATCGTTCCACTCCGCGAGGATGTGTCCGCCTTGCGGGAACTTGCCGACGCGATGCTTGGTCGCCAACTCCCAGGCACTCGCGGCGCTGACCCAGACCTGGTTGTGCGGATCGCGCAGGAGGGTCTGAAGCCGGCGGCTCAGGCGGTCGGGCTGGCCCCACGCCCACATCAGCGTGCAGGTGTCCAGCAGCAGGTTCATCCGTCACCCTCCCACGCAGCCAGCTCGGCCTCGGCCAGCGGTTCGAACACCGAGTCCGGCACGTCGCCGTCGCGGTCGCGATAGCGTCCGAGCACACGCTCGGGCGGCGGCTCCAACGGCACCAGGCGCGCGCACGGTCTGCCGGCCTTCGCAATCACGATCTCCTCTCCGGTCTGCACGCGTTCGAGGAGCCGCGAGAGCTGGGTCTTGGCTTCGTGAACGTTGACCAGGGTCATCGGTCGAGCGTAGTCCCTCGCATGGACTTAGTCAACCACATACGCCCTGCTTCGTCGAGCGCAGGCAGACGCAGGCCGGCGTCATCCCCGCGCCCCGTCGAACGGGCGGAACGGCTCGCGCGCGGGGACCGCCGCGATCCGGTCGCCGATGTCGTACCCCATCGTTCCGGGGTAGACCACCCGCAACGCGTCGAGTTTCAGGTCTTCCAGCGCCACCGCCATCGACCGCGTCCGCCGGGGTGCGTCGACGCGCTGGATCTCGACACCCACCCGCCGTCCGCCGGCCACGAGCAGCAGGTCGAGCTCGGCACCGTTGTGGGTGGCCCAGAAGTGGACCTGGTCGGCGCCGGATTCCGCGATCACCTTCTCCAGGATGAACCCTTCCCAGGACGCACCGAGGCGCGGGTGGGTCTGCAGGGCGTCCCTGGTGTCGATACCGATCAGGTGGTGGTAGAGGCCCGGGTCGCGGACGTAGAGCTTGGGGCGCTTCACCTGCCGCTTGCGCAGGTTTTCGTGCCACGGGCGCAACTGCCGGATCAGGAAGAGCTGCTCCAGCAGGTCGAGGTAGCGACGCACGGTCGCCTGCCCGATCCGGAGGGCGGCCGCGAGCTCGGCGACATTCAGGATCTGCCCGTGGTAGTGCGCGAGCATGGTGAGGAACCGGTGCAGCGCGGGCGCACGGAGGTCGGCGCCGAACTGCGGCAGGTCCCTTTCGACGAGCGACCGGACGTACGCCCTCCGCCATGCCAGGCTGTCAGCGTCGTTGGCCGCCAGCACGGAGCGCGGGAAGCCGCCCCGCACCCACAGCATCTCCATCCCCTCCGCTCCGAGCTCGGAAACCTGGAAGCCGGTCAGCTCGACGTACTCGATGCGGCCGGCGAGCGACTCGGCGCTCTGCCGAAGCAGGGCCGGGCCGGCGCTTCCGAGCACCAGGAAGCGGGCCGGGCTGCCGTCCCGGTCCACCAGGACCCGCAGGACGGGGAACAGCTCGGGCCGGTGCTGCACCTCGTCGATGACGACGACGCCCGCGAGGTCCTGGAGCGCCGTCCGCGGCTGGTCCAGACGCGCCTGGCTCACCGGGTCTTCGAGGTCGAAGTAGTTCGCCGCGTCCGCGGCCACCAACCGGCGCGCGAGGGTGGTCTTGCCGCACTGGCGAGTCCCACCAGCGCCACGACGGGGCTGCGCAACAGCGCCCGACGGAGCTGTTCCTCCGCCGCCCGCGGGATCGGCGTTCTCGCCATTGGGGTCGAGAACCATGATAATCCACGGACGGAAGTGCGAACTTCCTGGATCAGTGGCTGACGCCGATTCCCGGCCTCTGCGCTATCGGGATGCCTGTTCGACGGCATCACGGTTCCCGCCGGTGGCGCGGCGGGCGATGGCGCGCAGCAGGCCGGCGAACAGCAGAGCGTGGACCGGATAGAGGAGGTGCCAGTAGCAGCGGCCCCAGACCCCGCGCGCGTCGAAGACCGCGGTCTGGCGGACGGTGGAGGCTCCTTCCTCGCGGGGAGCGACCTCGAAGTCCAGCCAGCCGCGGCCCGGCAGCTTCATCTCGGCCGCGAGCCGCAGCCGCTCGTCCGGCTCGCAGGTCTCGACGCGCCAGCAGTCGAACGTGTCGCCGGCCGCGAGGTGCTCGCCGTCGCGCCGGCCGCGCCCGAGGCCGACGCCGCCGGCGAGCCGGTCGACGAGACCGCGCAGGCGCCACAGCCAGTCGCCGTAGTACCAGCCGTTGTCGCCGCCGATGCGCCGGATCGGCGCGAACGCCGCCGCCGGGGCGACCGGCAGATCGACGGCGCGCGAGTCGACGAGCCGCGAGCGGACGCGCGTGCCGCCCCACCGGAGCGCCGTCCCCGCCGCCAGGGCCGCGGCCGACCAGCGCTGGGCCGTGAACGCCTCGTCTTCCTCCTCGATGGCCCGTGCAATCGCCCGCTGCAGCCCCAGCGGCCGGATGGGGAACGCCGTCCGGGCCGCGTCGTCCTCCACCACCGTTGCCGTCCGCAGGCCGTCGACGAGCTCCCGGCCCACGCGCGCGTAGACCGGCGTGGTCAGGCCCAGCCAGAGGCTCGAGAGGCGCGGCGTGAGGAGCGGCACCGGGATCAACCACCGCCGCAGTCCGCGCTGCCGGGCGTACTCGCGCATGATCGCGTCGTAGGAGACGACATCCGCACCCCCGACGTCGAAGCGGCGGCTCGCCCCGGGCGGATGGTCGAGCACCGCGACGAGGTACGCCACGAGGTCGGCGAGGGCGATGGGCTGGGTCGGCGTGCGGACCCACGACGGGCACAGCATGGCCGGGAGGCGCTCGACGAGGGCCCGGATCAGCTCGAAGGAGAGGCTGCCCGGCCCGAGCACGATGCCGCTACGAAATTTGATGACGGGCACGCCGGACTGGCGCAGCACGTCGCCGGTCTCGTGACGGCTGCGCAGGTGCCGGGAGAGCCCGGCCGCCGCGCCCAGCCCGCCGACGTAGACGATGCGGCGGACGCCGGCGGCCCGTGCCGCCGCCCCGAAGTGCCGCGCCGCCGCGCGGTCCCGGGCCGCGAAGTCGGCCGTCCCGCCCATCGAGTGGACGAGGTAGTAGGCCGTGTCGATCGCTGTGCACGGCTCCGCGAGCGATGCCGGATCGAGGCAGTCGCCGAAGACGACGCCGGTGCGCGGTCCGACCTGCGCCGCGAGCGCGGCGGGGTGGCGCGTCATGCAGCGGACGGCGTCGCCGCGCGCCTCGAGCGCCTGGAGGAGCCGGCCGCCGATGCAGCCGGTGGCGCCGGTCAGCAGGATCGACGGTTGAGCCATCGCCGTGTCATCCCATCGCGGGGGCTCGAACGACGCGAAGTGGACGCTCCCCCGCCAGTCTCATCGGCGCGACTCGGGCTGCAACGCCCCCGCCCTGGCGGTAGGCGCGACGCCGAAGAACCGCCCGCCGCGCCGGCCCATGCCTGTAGTATGCGTACGGCAGTCCCCGCGGCGCCAGCGGGCGCGCGACTCGACCTCCGATGCTCCGCTATCTCGACAGCCTTCGCTCCTGGCAACTCCTCCTGCTGGCGGGCGCGCTGTTCTTCGCGGACCTGCTGATTCCGGATCCGATCCCGTTCCTCGACGAGCTGCTCCTCGGCGTGCTCACCTACGCGCTCGCGCGCTGGAAGAAGCCGCCGCCGTAGCCCGCCGAATCGTGGCCTGCTACGATTCACGTCTCCCAGAGGAACAGCCGTGCCCGAGACCGCCTCCGAGGCCACCTATCGCTGGACCCGGGACGCCTACGACCGGGCGGTGGAGGCCGGCGTCTTCGGTCCCGACGACCGCATCGAGCTGATCGACGGGCAGCTTCTCGCCATGACACCGCAGGGCAGCCGGCACGCGGCGATCGTCAGTCAGGCCGGAGAGGTTCTGCGGGATACCTTCGGAGGGGGCTACAGCGTTCGAACGCAGTGCCCGCTGGCCGTCGGGGACGACTCGGAGCCCGAGCCGGACCTGGCCGTCGTGCGGGGACGACCGCTCGACTACCTCGCGGCCCACCCGACGACTGCGATCCTCGTGGTGGAGGTGTCGGACGAGACGTTGCGCCGCGACCGGACGGTGAAGCAGCGCCTCTACGCGCGCCACGGCCTGCCGGAGTACTGGATCCTCGCTCTCCCGGACGCTTGCCTCGAGGTGCACCGCGAACCGGCGGCGACCGGGTATCGCAGCGTGACGACGTTGCGCGCAGGGGACCGCATCGCGCCGCTGGCGCGCCGCGGCGTCGAGGTCGCCGTCGCCGACCTGCTCCCGTAGATTCGCGCTCGCAAGGAGAACGGACGGAGGCAGCATGAGGATGGCAATGGGATGGCGGGCGGGATCTCGGGATCGGGCGGCGGGGCGGGCCCTGGCGACCGCAGCGCTCCTGCGCCGCGCTCGCGCACGGCGGCCCGGTCGCCGACGTCGCTGCGGCGCAGGACCGGGACTTCGAGCCGGTTACCGATGCGGTGCTTGCCGACCCCGATCCCGCGGACTGGCTGCACTGGCGGCGAACGCTCGACGGCTGGGGCTACAGCCCGCTCGATCAGATCGACCGCGACAACGTCCACCAGCTCGGCCTGGTCTGGTCGTGGACGATGACGACCGGCCTGGCTCAGCCGACGCCGATCGTCCACGACGGCATCATGTACCTGCCGGGCCCGCTCAACGTCGTGCAGGCGCTCGATGCGGTCACCGGCGACCTGATCTGGGAGTACCGCAAGCGGTTCGAGCGCTCGCCGGACGACTCGTTCCGCGCCCGCACCCGGTCGATCGCGATCTACGACGACAAGATCTTCCTGAACACGAACGACGCCCACATCGTCGCCCTCGACGCCCGCACCGGCGACGTGGTCTGGGACCACGTCGTGGCCGACAACCGGCTCGGCTACCGCTACACGAGCGGGCCCATCGTCGTGAGCGGCAAGATCGTGGCGGGCATGACCGGCTGCGAGCGCTACAAGGACGGCACCTGCTTCATCTCCGCCCACGACCCGCAGACCGGGGCGGAGCTCTGGCGCACCTCGACGATCGCCCAGCCGGGGGAGCCGGGCGGCGACACCTGGGGCGACCTGCCCGCGACCTTCCGCGCCGGCGGCGACGCCTGGATTCCCGGGAGCTACGACCCGGCAACGAACCTGACCTATTGGTCGACGTCGCAGGCCAAGCCGTGGGCCCGGCTGTCGCGCGGCACGGACGGCGACGCTCTCTACACGAACAGCGTCCTCGCCCTCGACCCCGAGACCGGCGGCATCGACTGGTATTGCCAGTTCGTGCCGGGGGAAACGCACGACCTCGACGACGTGTTCGAGAGCGTGCTCATCGACCACCGCGGCCGGCAGTCGCTGTTCAAGATGGGCAAGCTGGGGATTCT
>JAPOYG010000340.1:0-6050 GCA_026706755.1 Acidobacteriota bacterium | reverse complement strand
CACTCGATGCGCTTGCGCTCGCGCGCCGCGGCGCTGACGACGGCGGGAGGCCTGGTCGTGACCTCCGACGGCGACCGCTACCTCTACATCCTGGACGTCGCGACCGGCGACGAGCTGTTTCGCACCCGGATGCCGTCGCCGGTGCAGGGCTTCCCGATCACCTACGCGGTCGGCGGCCGGCAGTACCTGGCGATTCCGGTCGGCGGCGGTCGCGTGCCGGGGGCGCCGAACGCGATGTACGTCTTCGCCCTGCCGGAGCGCCGGCAGCCGTGACCTCGCAGACCTGCCGTCAGGTGTCGTGATGGACGTTCGGCTCCCCGGTCTCGCGCGGGACGTGCCGTCGGAAGAGCCTCGTGTCCTGCCGCTACAAGAGCTGAAGGCGCTCGTGGTGCCGGCTGGCAACGGTGTCCTTCCGTCACAGGAGATCCGGGCCTTCGTCGATGGCGGCCACGTACAGGCGCCGAACCGGGTCGAGGACCATCAGATTCAGCCGGCCAGCCTCGACCTGCGGCTCGGGACCGAGGCGTATCGGTTGCAGGCCAGCTTCCTCCCGGGCGCGAAGTCGACCGTGCAGGCCAAGCTCGACCATCTGTCGATGGCGCGCATCGACCTGTCCCGTCCCACCGTGTTCGAGAAGGGCTGCGTGTACCTCGTGCGACTGGTCGAGCAGCTCCGGCTACCTGCCGATTTCTGGGCCAAGGCGAACCCGAAGAGCACGACCGGGCGGCTCGACGTCTTCACGCGCCTCATCACCGACTACGGCACCGAGTTCGAGCGCGTGGAGAAGGGCTATGTCGGCCCCCTGTACGCGGAGGTGGTGCCCCGTACGTTCTCCATCCTCGTCCGCGACGGGCTGAGCCTGTCGCAGCTCCGCTTCATCCGAGGTCGGTCATCGTCCTCCGACGCCCACCTCGAGCGCCTGCACAAGGAGGAGGGTCTCGTCTACGTGGACGACTCCGAGCCGGGGGAAGCGGTGATACGGGACGGCCTCAAGCTATCGGTCAACCTGCGCGGGGAACGGCAGGCGGAGATCGTGGCCTACCGCGGCCGCCGGGACGCGCCGCTCGTGGACCTGCGCAAGCGCGGCCACTACGAGCCGCGGCAGTTCTGGGATTTCATCCGCTCCTGCCCCGGCGAGCGCCTCATCCTCAACCCAGGGGACTTCTACATCCTCGGCTCGTGCCAGCGGGTGCGCGTGCCGCCGAAGTACGCTGCCGAGATGGTGCCCTTCGACCCGTCGGTGGGCGAGTTCCGGACCCACTACGCGGGCTTCTTCGACCCGGGGTTCGGCTACGGGGACAAGGACATCACCGGCACGCGTGCCGTGATGGAGGTTCGAGCCCATGACGTACCGTTCGCCATCGAGCACGGGCAGATGGTCGGACGCCTGGTGTACAGTCACGTGCTCGACATTCCCGACCGAATCTACGGCGCGGCGATCGGCTCCGCCTACCAGCGTCAGACCCTGGCCCTCAGCAAGCAGTTTCGCCGCGATCCTTCCGCGGCGTCAGAGTAGCCCTCTGCCGACGTGCCATTCTCGGACCGCCTGCGCGCGGTGAGCCGAGTCTCCGCCCCTTCGCGCATTCCCCCGTAGCCCGTGGATGAGACGCGCCGCGGCCGGCGGCGACGGCGGGCGGGAGGGGACATGGAGGTCGCGGACGGGAACCGAACGGGGCGGGCGCCGGCACGCCGCCTGACCCGGCGGTGGTGCATCTTCAACGCGGTCGGCGCGATGGGCGCGGCCGTGCAATTGCTGGCGCTGGCGGGGCTGATCCGGCTGCTCGGCGTCGAGGGTCCGCTGGCCACCGCGCTCGCGGTGGAGGCGGCGATCCTGCACAACTTCCTGTGGCACGAGCGCTGGACGTGGGGGGAGCGGGTCCCAGTGCCCGGAGGCTGGTGGAGGCGGCTGGCGCGGTTCAACCTGGTGGCGGGCGCGCTGTCGATCACCTCCAACGTCGTGTTGACCGCCGCCTACGCGGCGGCGCTCGGGATCGATTACGTGCTCGCCAACGTGCTGGCGATCGGGTCGTGCTCGATCGTGAGCTTCGCCGCGAGCGACCGCCTGGTGTTCCGGGCCGGTGGTCGGGAACCCCGCCGGCGGGACGCTACAATGGGACGTGCGGCGGACGAGGCACCGGTGGCGGACGACCCGGTCGCGAGCCGGAGATGCGAGATGAGGGATGACCGACGGCGTCCGGCGGCCCCGTCCGGCGCGGCCGCTTCGGGAGTCGTGCCCCGACGCAGCCTCTCCCGGGGGCCCGGGCTTCGATTCGCGTTGGCGGTCCTGGTGGCGGTCGGGGCCACGGCCGGCCTCATCGCAGCCGAGCTGAAGGACGAGACCATCGCTGCCTGGAACCGCTACATCGAGGCAACCGAGCAGCGCATCGCGGCGGAGCTCGCGGCGGGCGAACAGTTCCTGGTGCTGGACTTCGCGGAGGAGGCGGACGAAGCGCGCCGGCGCCTCCTGGCCGGCGAGGTCCGCGTCGAGAAGATGGAGACCCGCACCGCGAACGGCAGGCGCATCCGGGTGCCGAAGGGGACCATCCACCACTGGCGCGGCAGCGTGCTGATCCCCGACGCCGCGCTCGATGACGTCCTCCACGGCCTCATCGTGGCGATCGATCCGGCCGATCTGCAGGACGACGTGGTGGAGTCGCGCGTGATCGAGCGCGACGGCGATCGCGTGCACCTCTACCTCCGCATCCGTCGGCGGCAGATGGTGACGGTGGACTACAACACCGAGCACGAGGCGGTGTACACGCGCCACGGCCCGGACGCCGCGTCGAGCCGCACGGTCGCGCTCCGGATCGCCGAGCTGGAGGACGCCGGGTCGCCGGACGAACGGGAGAAGCCGATCGGGCGCGATCGCGGCTTCCTGTGGCGGCTGCACACCTACTGGCGCTACCAGCAGGTCCCGGAGGGCGTCATTGCGGAGTGCGAGTCCGTGACCCTCAGCCGGGGCATCCCGCGGCTGATCGGCTGGATGGTGCGGCCGCTCGTCAACCGCACGGCACGCGAGGTCCTGAGCCAGACCCTCACGTCGATCTCGGAGGAGCTGAGCGAGGCGCCGTTGGGCGATCCGCGGATCCGGGTCGCGGGCGAGCCCTGAGCGGATCCCGGAGAGCGGCCGGACGGCCGCTCTCCGGGATCCGCCGATCACTCCGCCGGGAACGCGGCCCGCGTCGTCGCCGGCTCCATCACCCGGGCGCTCAGCACGCTGGTAACCGCCAGGCCGATGAAGAACGCGGCCCACCCGTTGTGATCGGGTGCGATGACCGCCGCCGTGGTGAGCAGCAGGACCGCGAACGTGGTGTCCGTCAGCCGCTTCCAGGAGGCCGAGCGGCGGCGTTGCTCGGCGAGTTGGGCGGGATAGACGCGCGACGTGAACCAGAGGTGCAGCCGCAGGTTCGCGGCCGCCCCGACGACGGCCACCGTCGCGATGAAGGCGACGAGGCCCCACCCTTCCGGCATCCACTCGCGCACCCGCCAGACGGGAACGAGCGTCAGCCCGTAGACGACGCTGATCGCCACCTGGTGGAACTGCCACCAGTGCAGCGGCGTCCAGGCGGGACGGCCGCCTTGCGCGCGGGTTGCGGTTCCTGCGGTCTCGTCGGCGGCGGACGCCGGCGTGGCCACGGCTGCGCCCGGAAGGGTTGCCGCGGCCGGCGGATCGCCAACTGGCGGCGCGGCCGAGGCCGCCGCTGAAGCCTCTCGCGTCGCCGGAGAGCCTGCCCCCGGAACGCCGGCTGGCGGCGGAGCCGTGGCTCCCGCTCGAGCTGCTCTTGCGTGCGGAGAGCCCGCTTCCGCGGGAACGCCTGCCGCCGCGGGAGCGCCTGCCGCCGCGGGAGCGCCTGCCGCCGCGGGAGCGCCTGCCGCCGCGGGAGCACCTGCCTGCGAAGGGCCGGCCGCCTGCGATGTGCCCGCCCCTGCCGGAGCGCCGCGCGCTGCCGATGCGCCGGTCATGGCAGGGGCGCCTGCGGCCGCGGTGCCGGCGACGCCGACCCCCGGCTCTGCGGCCGCTGCCTCGCCGACCCCGGCACCCGCGCCGCCGGCACCCGGCGCCTCTGCGGCCGCCGCCTCGTGGGCCGCCGCCTCTGCGGCCGCCGCGTCGAGGGCGGCAACCAGGGCGTCGGTCGTGCGGTACCGGTCGCGCGGCGCGTCGGCGAGACAGCGGGTGACGATGCGGGCGAGCGCGGGGGGACAGGGACCGCGGGCCGGATCGCCGCCCGGCACGTCGCCGACCAGCACCCGCGCCGCCGTCAGGGTGTCGCCGGCTCCGTCCGACGGATGCCGGCCGGTGACGAGCTCCCACAGCAGCACGCCGAACGCGTACTGGTCGGCGCGCGCGTCCACCGGATCCCCGCGCATCACCTCGGGTGCGATGTAGCCCGGCGTGCCCGGGAGGCCGCCCGTCCGGGTCAGGCGCTCGTCGCCGTGCTCGAAGCGCGCGAGCCCGAAATCGACCACCTTGACCGCTCCGCCCGGGGTGTGCATGACGTTCTCCGGCTTCAGGTCGCGGTGGACTACGCCGGCCGCGTGGGCGGCGGCGAGGGCGCGGGCGACGTCGCCGGCGATCGCCAGGATCCGCAGAGCGGGCCACGGCCCCGGCTCGGCCGCCATCGTGGCGCGCAGCGTGCGGCCGGGCACGTACTCGTGCACGAGGTAAACGTGGCCCTCGACCTCCTCGAGCGCGAAGACGGTCGCGATGCCGGGGTGCGAGAGCGCCGCCGCCGCCATCGCCTCGCGGCGCAGCCGGGCCCGCAGCCGGTCGTCGTTCGTGTACTCCGGCGGGAGCGCCTTGATGGCGACGGGACGCCGGAGGCGGGTGTCGAAGCCGCGGTAGACGATGCCCATGCCGCCCCGACCGAGGAGGCCGGTCACCTCGTAGGGCCCCAGGCGGCGGCCGATCAGCGCATCGTTCTCATCGCTCGGAAGAAGCTCCGGATCGGCCTCGACCGGCCGGTCGACGACCGCCGGGCGGTCGACGACGCTCGGCTCGTCGTGCGCGCCGAGAAGCTCGAGCACCTCGTCGCGGAGCGAGTCGTCCCCTTCGCAGGCCGTTCGGAGGAACTCGCCCCGGTCCCGCCCATCGCGCGAAAGCGCGGCGTGGAAGAGCTCGTTGACGCGCCGCCAGCGCTCAGCGTCCATCGGCGTCGCGGGCGATCTCCCGCTGCAGCCAGGCCCGCGCGACGGCCCAGTGGCGCTTGACGGTGGCGGCGGAGACGCCCAGGGCTTCCGCGCACTCGTCTATCGTCAGCCCTCCGAAGTAGCGCAGCTCCACGAGCCGCGCCTGCACGGCGTCGAGGGCCGCGAGCCGGGCAAGGGCGGCGTCCACGGCCAGGACGTCCACCTCCGGGCCCGTGCCGGCCGCGACCCGCTCGTCCAGGGTGACCCGCACGAAGTCCGCGCCGCGCTTCTGCGCGTTGCGGGCGCGCGCCGCTTCGATCAGGATCTGGCGCATCGCGCGCGCCGCGATCCCGATCACCTGGGCGCGGGTCTGCCAGTCCTGGGCGCGGTCCTTCCGCAGCCGCAGGTAGACCTCGTTGACGAGCGCCGTGGGCTGCAGCGTGTGGCCGGGGCGCTCGCGGCCGAGGTAGCCGCGGGCGATCCGGCGCAACTCGTCGTAGACGACCGGCATCAGCGCCGCCAGGGCGGCGTCGTCGGGCGGGCTCGATCGCGCACCGGTCGTCATCGGCGGCTGCGATCTTACTATCGCCGCCGGGCGCGGTTCAGGAGGTCGGCGGCAGGTCGAGGGCGTCGAGCACGTCCCCCCACGAGACCAGCTTGAAGTTCTGGTTGGCCTCGGACGCGTCCGGAGCCCGATTCTGGCCGTCCTGCACCACGAGCAGACCCCTCGGATAGCGCGGACCGACGGGCGTCGACACGATCTGCAGCCCGTCGGTGTCCTCCGCGCCGTCGATCGCCCCGCTGCCGCCGGCGGCCTCGCCGGCGCCGGCGCCCACACGGAACGTCCCCCGGTAGGCGTGCGGCGGCGCGCGGTCGTAGACGACGTAGGTGTTGTTCCCCTGACTCGAAGCCAGCAGGTAGCC
>JAPOYG010000657.1 GCA_026706755.1 Acidobacteriota bacterium | reverse complement strand
TCGCCCCGGCGGACGCCTGGTCGCGATCACCGCGGCCAACCGCGACCCCTCCGCCGGCGGCTGGCGGCAAGCGTTCCCGAGCCGCCAGCCCGCGCCGGACGTGCTCTTCACCATTCCCATCGCCGGGCGGCTCTACCGCAGCCGCGGAACCACCTTCGAGACCCGCCTCACCGTCCTCGAGAAGCCGGGCGAGAAGACCCGCGGGACCGTCACCATCGAGGACCCAGCCGCGAGCGCCGAAGAGCTGCTCGCCGCGGCGCTCGACGCCCTGCCGCCGCGGTTGGCCCTCCACAGCGCGGCACCCGCCCCGAAAGCGAGCACAGGCGCCGCCGCGCGCGGCCGCGCCAAGTCCCGCAAGACCCCGCCGAGCCCAACCGCCCCCGAGCCGACCGCCTGGCGGGACGCCCAACCGCTCGCCTACACCAGCCGGCGCACCAGCGACGCCGCCGTCATCGACGACGACCGCCCGTACCACCCGTGGACGCCCTCGGTGGTGATCGTCGAGAGCGCCAAGCGGCACCCGACGACCCTGGTGCAGTCGGCGGCGATGAGCGCCGTCGACCACCGGCGCCCCACGGCGCGGCCGGTCCTGCCGGCCCGCCTCGTGACCGGCGGGGCACTGTCGGACGCGCAGCTCGAGAGCATCGTGCTCGCCGCCGAGGCGCACTCGGCCGACCTGCCCGGGCGGTACTCGATCGACAGCGACTACGACAACGTGAGGTACCTCGGCCCGGACGGCCCGCAGGCGACCGACGCCGCACGCCGCGACCCCGACTCGGAAGCGAACGTGACGTGGAGCGAGCCCACCGCCATCCGCCGCGGCTGGATGCTCGGCGACGGGACGGGCTGCGGGAAGGGGCGGCAGGTCACCGGCATCATCCTCGACCGCTGGCTGCAGGGGTGCCGCAGGGCGCTCTGGCTGTCGGCCTCCGACAAGCTCATCGAGGACGCCCGGCGCGACTGGACGGCCCTGGGCGGACGCGCGAGCGACGTCGCGGCCGTCAACAAGTGGCGGCAGAAGGACCCCATCGACCGGGCCACGGGCATCCTGTTCTCGACCTACGCGACGCTGCGGTCCGCCGGCCGCGGCGACAACCCGTCGAGACTCGAGCAGATCATCGAGTGGCTCGCCGGCGGCACGGACGAGGAAGCGCGGCACGCCTGGGACGGCGTGATCGTCTTCGACGAGTCGCACGCCATGTCCAACGCGGCCGGCGGGAAGGGCGCGCGCGGGGCGATTGCGCCCAGCCAGCAGGGAAGGGCCGGCGTGCGGCTGCAGAACGCCCTCCCGCAGGCCCGCATCATCTATTCGTCGGCAACCGGCGCCAGCACCATCGACGGCCTCTGCTACGCGAGCCGGCTCGGCCTGTGGGGCACGCCCGAGACGCCCTTCCCGGCCCGCGCCGACTTCGTGCAGGCGATGGACGCCGGAGGCGTGGCCGCGCTCGAGGTGGTCGCCAGGGACTGCAAGGCGCTCGGCCGCTACCAGGCGCGGGCGCTGTCCTACACCGGCGTCGAGGTCGACATCGTCGAGCACGTGCTCACCCGCGAGCAGACGGCCATCTACGACGAGTACGCGAGGGCCTTCAAGATCATCCACCACAACCTCGGGGCCGCCCTCGAGGCCACCGGCATCGACACCGGCGACGTCTGCAACGCCCGCGCCAAGGCCGCGGCCCGCTCCGCCTTCGAGCTCGCCAAGCAGCGCTTCTTCTCGCATCTGCTGACCGCGATGAAATGTCCGACCCTGATCGCGTCGATCGAGGACGACCTCAAGAGCGACCTCGCGCCCGTGGTCCAGGTCGTCTCGACCGGGGAGGCCCTCACCGAGCGGCGGCTCTCCCAGGTCCCCACCAGCGAGTGGGACGACCTCTCCATCGACCTCACGCCCAGGGAGTACGTGCTCGACTACCTGATGCACGCGTTCCCCGTCAGTCTCCACGAGGAGTACGAGGACGACGAGGGCAACGTCCACACGCGCCCCGCGCGCGACAAGGACGGCAACCCGGTACTGTCGCAAGAGGCCGTCGACCTGCGCGACGCCCTCGTCGAGAAGCTCGCCAGCATGCCGCCGATCGGCGCCGCGCTCGACCAGCTCCTCCACCACTTCGGGCACGACGACGTCGCCGAGGTCACCGGGCGCTCCCGCCGCGTGCTCCGGATCTCGGACGACGGCCGCGGCGACCGGCTCGCCGTGCGCAACCGGCCGGCCAGCGCGAACCTCAACGAGACCCAGGCGTTCATGGACGGGAAGAAGCGCACGCTGGTCTTCTCGGGCGCGGGCAACACGGGACGCTCCTACCACGCCGACCTGGCGTGCGCGAACACGAAGCGCCGCCGCCACTACCTGCTCGAAGCGGGATGGCAGGCGAACCAGGCCATCCAGGGACTCGGCCGGACCCACCGCACCCGCCAGAAGAGCGCGCCCCTGTTCTCGCCCGTCACCACCAACGTGAAGGGCGAGCGGCGGTTCACCTCCACGATCGCGCGGCGCATCCACAGCCTCGGGGCGATCACGCGCGGGCAGAAGGACTCGCAGAGCGGGATGGGCGACGACAACGCGGCGCTCTTCCGCGAAGCCGACAACTTCGAGTCCGAGTACGCCAAGGCGGCCCTCCGCGCCTTCTACCACGACCTGTACGCCGGCCGCATCGACGACTGGTCGGCCGACTCGTTCGAGGAGGAGACCGGGCTGTCGATCACCGACAGCGAGGGCCAGCTCCTGACCGACCTCCCGCCCATGCACACCTTCCTCAACCGCCTGCTCGCGCTCGAGATCGGGGAGCAGAACCACCTGTTCGGGCACCTCGAGCAGCTCGTCGACGCCAACATCGAAGGGGCGATCCAGGCCGGCACGTACAACCGCGGCGTCGAACGCATCACCGCGGCCGGCCTGGAACTGGTGGCCACGGAGACGGCCGAGGCCCCCGGCGGAGCCCAGGTCCACCTCGTCGAGATACTCCGGCGCGACCGGCTGAGACCGACCACGGTCGGGACGGCCCTGGAGATCTACGCGGCGGAGAACAATTCCTCCGGCACGGGGGCGGTCCTGCTGCGCAACACGCGGTCCGGCAACGTCGCCCTCTGCACCGGGGCGCCCTCGCAGACCCTCGAGGACGGCACGATCCAGAAGCGCCGGCGCATCATCCAGCCCGCCAGCCGGCGGACCGAACCCCTCGACAGCCTCAAGAGCGGATGGAAGCCGATCGAGATCGACGAGTGGCGCACGGCGTGGGCCGAGCAGTGCGCGGCGCTGCCCGAGTTCCGCGAGTCGCACTTCTGGCTCGTCACCGGCGTGCTGCTCCCCATCTGGCAGAAGCTCCCGGGCACCGACGTCCGCGTCTACCGCCTCACGACCGACTGCGGGACGAGCCTGATCGGCAGGGTCCTGACCGCGGGCCAGATGGACGCCGTGCGCATGAAGCTCGGCCTCGGGGCCTCCGACGTCCCGAAGATGACCCCCGGCGAGCGGATGGCCGAGCTCACGGCCCGCCGGTGCAAGTACCTGCTCGACGGCGACCTGGTGCTGTCCGGACGCCGGCACATGGGAGCGGTGCGCGCCGAGATCGAGCACCGCGACCCGGAGATCGTGGCGCGGCTCAAGACGCTCGGGTGCGTGACGGAGATCGTCCAGTACCGGGCGCGCGTGTTCGTCCCCGATGCGGCCACGCTCGGCCGGGTCCTCGACGCCTACCCCGTCCTCGTCCGCCACGAGGCCCACTGACCGGAGAACGCCGCATATGCCCCAATCGATCGGAATAGACCGCCGCCACTGGCAGAACGCCCAGCGTGCGGCACAGCGAGCCCAGCGCCGGCGCGACGAGCTCGAGATCGAGGCGCTGCTGGACGAGGCCGGCGTCGACGACGAGGACGAACGCGCGGCCGTCAGCGGCGAGCGATGCGCCCAGTGCGGAACGATGTTGCTCGTCGACGCCGACTGGGTCCCGTACTCCCCCGCGGGCGTCCTCGTCTGCGCCGGATGCATCGAGGAGGCCGGCGGGACGCCGGACGCACCCGGCGCGATAGTGCGCGACTGGAATGGCTGATGAACGACCCCACGAACGGATACGAGCTGCTCCTGCAGCACCCCGAACCCCCACCCGAGACCGTCCCCCTCCTGAAGCGCGCATGGGACGCCTATCGGACAGAGGACTGGCTGCTCAACGGGACGTGGCCGGAAGGGTGCGGCGCCCCGGGCGAACACCTGACCGCGGCCGGGACCGACGGCGCCGGACGCTGGACCGTCCACGACGGCGAACGCCTGCGCGCGAGAGACTGCGAGTGGCTGCGCCACATCATCGAGGTCCAGGCCATCCGGCGGACCTGGTGGCGCACGCACTGGCAGAGCTGGCCCGCGCGCGCCGGGCAGACGCGGGAGCCGAGAGAGCTGCGGATCGCGCTCGACTGCGACCCGGAGAGCCCCGTGCAGGTGTTCCAGCTCTATGTGGCGCTCGCCGACGACGAGAAGCCGATCGGCCCGCCCGAGCTGCGCACGTTCGACCCGGACGCCGACACCGAGATGCCGACCGAGGCGGCCGTCGTCATCGAGACCAACCCCGTCGCGGCGTATCTGCTCGAGTGGCTCGCGTGGCTCCTGTTCGACGGCCGGCGCAGCGCGCCGCGCTGAACGGGGCCACGCCAAGAAAACGACTACCGCACGCGCCGGAACCGTGCGCACCCGGCCTACGATCCGCGATCGAGAGGAGGACATCGATGTCCGAAGAAGCAAACCCGCAAACCGGCACGGAGGCGAAACCGCGCCACTTCACACCCAACGTGCAGCTCTCGGCGTACGGGCGGCTGACGCGCGACCCGGAGACGAAGACTTCCGAACGGGGACACCCGTACACGCGCGCCCGCATCGCCTGCAACGTGACGCCGGCCAAGCGCGAGGGCGAGCAGCAGACCTGGTTCGTGGACGTGGTCGCGTTCCGCAATCAGGCCGCGGCGCTCGCGAAGTGCAAGAAGGGCGAGAGCGTGAACGTCTTGGGAACCCTCAACATGGAGGAGAGGACCAGCAACGGCCGCACCTACCAGAACTTCACCGTGACGGCCGACGGGGTGATGGGCACCGCCACGACGAGACGGACCGAATGACCGAGCCCCTTGAACCCGAGGTCGCCCCGACCACCATGATCTGCGTGATACCGACTGCCCCGGCCTCCGCCGACAACGTGTCGCTGCAGCAGATCTACGACAACCAGGCGCAGTACCTCGGCACCCTGCGCCACCGGCCCACCCACACCGACCTCGCCCACATGGCGGTGCTCCACGGCTTCCGCCCCGCGCTGCCGGTGTCCGCGATCCAGTGGACGAACCGGTACGCGCAACGCGTCATCCTGATCGTCGCGAGCCGCGCGGAGCCCCAGTTTCACAACTGCGACCACGGCCGGAGCACGGTCGTCGGGCGCCGGCCGTTTCGAGGCCCGCTGCGGGCGCCCGCCGTCGCCAACGCGCACCAGCACTACACGGAGTTGCGGCGCTGCCGGCACTGCAACGGCGTCCAGATGGTCAACGTGGGCGCCACCGGAGCCCGCGAAGCCTCTCCCTGGTTCGAGCCCGACGACGACTCCGTGACCTGGAGCAACCTCTACGCGGCCGCCCTAGCCGCCGGCGCGCCCGACACCCCCGCCAGCGCCTGACGGGCGCCCGTCCCAGCCAACCGCGGACCGCCGCGGCCTGAACCCGAGTCGGAACGCCGCCGCCGAAGGGTGTGGAGTCTCCGGGCGTAGACCCGGACACCCCCCGTCCACGGAGGACACCTGCGCCCGGCCAGCCACGGAGACCGGCCCCGGACTCCCACCTGCCCACCGCCGCGGCCTATCAACGACACCCACCCGGCGCCTTGACATTCCACACCGAGAAAGCGATGCACGATGACGACGACGACCACGCCGTGCAACGACATCCACGACCGATACGCAATCGACTGGGAGCTGTGCTCGCCGGCGTCCGCGACCACGTGGGCCCAGCTCGACACCGAGGCCGACGCCGCCTGGTTCGGGCAATGGGTGAATCCCTTCCGCCGAATCGTCCTGGCCTACTGCGAAGGCGACCTCCAAGTGACGCGGTGCGACGATGACCAGGAGCTGGCCACGGAGCTCCACCGAATCGCCGACTGGCACCGCGAGCACGACCGCTGGAAGGGAATCGATCCCTGGAACGACGCCCTCGCTCAACGCCTCGACGACGCCGGCGCCGGCGACCTCATCCACCCGTGCCGAAAGCGGCCGGGGCCACGCCCAGCGCCCGACGCGCGATCTTCGGAGGACAGGCGATGCCGGACGGAACCACAAGCGTGAGCGGCCCCACCGCCTCCCATGGCGTCCACCCCGAGCTGGACTTGGCCATCGGCGACCTGCTCGGAAGCCGGATCCGCACGCTCATCCGCGCAGGTGAGATCGCGACGCCAGCGGCACCCACCAACCTCCGCGACGCCCTGAAGACGATCGCCGACCGGACCGTCCGACCGCCGGCGCGGCGACTCGCCTCGGACCTCGCCGGACGTATTGACGACGCTATGCACCGCCACCCGGCGGCCAACCGAATCATCATGACCCCGCAGCGGGCCGAGGGCCGATGATCGCGACGCCTCCGCACGCTGGTGTCAGCGTGCAGTCCCCCAGCCGATACGGCCCTGGTGCGTGTGGCCTGCAACCTGTTGATATCCCGCAGTTTTGCCGAATCCACCGGCAGGCTCCAGCCAGGTTCCCCTCGTTGCATCCTGCATCTCACGCCGGGCTCCCACGACCTTGACGGCTGAGATATGCTCTGCTGCGTGCCAGTTGATGAACTTCACCTGAAGTACCTGGAGGCCTCGTTTGAGGGGTTCGGGCACGAGACCGCATTTCGCATGAGATGGCCCGTGGTGGCCTTTATTGCTGCGGTATTTGTGGCAATGCTAGTGGACCGTCTCCGAAGTACATTTTCCATGGCCGATGCGCCGCGCCGGGTTGTCGTACTTCCAGCGAAACGGCTTGGCCTGCTTGGCGTAGGCCTTGATGTAGCGTCGCAGCTTCCTCGCCACATCCGCAGTGGACGTGAAGATGCCCCGCGACAGCACATCCCGCTGCACTTTCGAGAGCTACAGCTCGACCTGACTCAGCCACGACGAATGCGTCGGGGTCAAGTGCAGCGTGACGTTCGGGTGCTCATCGAGAAACGCCTCCACGAGCTTCGTCTTGTGGGCCGACAAGGTTGTCGAAGATCACGTGGATCTCCTTACCGGGCCCGCAAGTTGCGACCACTTCCTCCAGGACGCCTGCAAAGTCCCCACTCGTGTGCCGAGCGGTCGTCTTGCCTACGACGTCGCCAGTCTGCACGTTCAACGCCGCATAAGGAGACAGCGTGCCTTGCCCTTGTACTCGAGCTCTTCGCGTTGGGCAGTGGTCAGATGAATCGGCTGTCCTTCAAAGGGCATATGCCCAGACGCCTACAGCCACACCGAAAACACGTCACACAGACAAGTCCACTAGAGCATTGGAATGAAGTCTGAAGGACTGCTGACGCCGCTAGAGGCTGCTCATCATCTCGGAATAACAAGTGAGCTTTTGTTTCAATTCACGAAACGGAGTTTTGGCCAAACGGGGCGTCTAAGACCGCTCCCAACTGTCGAGCAAGATGGTCAGACACTTTTCAGCCGGCGGGACTTAGATGCCTTCGATTCCAGGCTCCGCGCAGAATGGTGCGATCCCTCCCAAGGCCGTCCCTCTATCCCGAAAGCGATTCTCGATCATCTTCGTGCGGAAAGCCAAAACCAATGTGCGCGTTGCGGAAGCGGTGTCGGTGTGGACACGGCACACATCCGCCCTTGGGCAACCAGTAGATCGCATCACCCTCATAATCTCCTTCGCATTTGTTCAGCGTGCCACCGCGAGCATGATGCACAACACAGCCTTACGACGGCAGATTTGCAGGCGGTAAAAGATCGTTTGATTGCCCGAACGCGTGCAAACCTAATGGAGCGAGCGCAGCCATCGCGCAAGCATCTACGGTCCCCGCGGGCCTCCCAGGACTTCGTCGGCAGAGAGACGGAGCTTGGCGTGCTCGTAGATGCTCTGCGGTCCGGACGCTCTGCGGCAGTCTATGGTGTCGCTGGTATCGGAAAGTCAGAGCTACTCTTGCAGGCGATTAGCCGATGCAACACCGGACGACCTGTTCTGTGGTGCAACATCGAGCAGTATCGCAATGTCGCGGACGTTGTTTCGGCGTTACGCGCAGCGCTTTCTATAGATGGTACAGATTACGATGACGGAGATCTCCCATCGCGGCTGGATGCGGCTCACACATGTGTGGTCTTCGATGGTATCGAACAGGCTAGCCTTGATGGCCTGGACGAATTTGAAGACACCGTTCACGCGCTGTTCCACGCCACAAGCGACACACAATTCGTCTCAACGAGCCAAATCGTAATGCATCGACTACCCTCCGAAACAAAGCTGAGACTCGGAGGACTCGGAGAAGTTGCCAGTCAATCCCTGCTGACGCGATCCTGTCCCGTTGGTGGGGATGCCATCCATGGCGATACTGATGAGTTGCTGAGTTTCTGTGATGGGCATGCCTTGACGATCAAGCTTGCCGGGGCATTGATGCAGCACTACGGCAGCGCCAATGCGGCCCTGAATGCCATTCACCGCCTTGGCACACAACTCGTCAACTTTCCTGGGCGAAAACACCATACGCGCCAAACCTCTCTTGAATTATGCCTTCAAACGGCCTACAAGGCCCTAACGGAAAGTGGTCGACAACTCCTTTGGGCGCTCGCACAAGCTCCAGCAGGTGTCTTAACGCACTATATCGAGCGGCAATGGCTAGAACTTGACGACAGCGCCGAGGCCTTCGCCTCGTTACGCACATGGCACCTAGTCGAATTGGACATTGTCGACAAGCAACTGAGTCGCGCGCGGATACTGGCTCCGGTTCGCCGGTTCGTGATCGAACGGGGCAGCAAGGAAGACCCGGGGTCATTTGGACGAATGGTCGGGCGGGTAGTTCAAGGTTTTGGCATGATGGTGGCTGTTTTCGAGCTGAAGTACGGTGCTTTCGAGGAGACTCCTTATGTCCTTCGGCGGTTTGGGGACGAGCTTCCCAATCTTCTGCATGTCTTGGAGTTGGCTCAAGAACGGCAGGACGATGAACATCTCGTGACAACCGCGCTGTCCATCGTCGGATCCTTGATGCGGTACTTCTTCGTTCTAAGGCTGGCGGAACAGGGCGCTCAAGTGATGTTTCGCGCGACCGAACTCGCATTTCGAACGCGGCGATTGGAAAGGGCAAGTGGACTGGCAATGCAATTTCTAGCCTTGACACAGCGCACTCAAGACGAGACGCTGTTCGCCAGTGGGTTAGAAATAGTCAACAAAATTGCCAGTGCCTCAGATAATCCGGAGGTGCTTGCAGATGTGGCCATGTGCCGAGCAATGGCGGCGCAGCGGGCTAGCGACTATCCGAGAGCGGAGAGACACGCCCGGCAAGCACTCGAAGGCTATCAAGCTTTACTATCGTTATTTGAGGACGAAACAAGCGTGGATGTAACAACCGAACAAGATGCTCTGCAGAATGACCTTTCAAACGCCCTAGGCCTACTGGGCTTTTCTCTCCTATCCCAACAAAAATATGAAGAAGCCGCGAGAGCATATCGCCGTTCCTTACGGCATGAGCGGGGTGCCGCAGTTGGAGTAAATCGCGGACAGGTGTTGCATCAGATCGGCAATTGCGAGAGCAACCTTGGCAATCATGAGGTCGCTGCAAAGCTCTACGTAGAAGCCGCCAAGATCTTTCACTTTGTTGAGATGGAAGAGTATTTGAGCAATGCGTGTAGTGAATTTGGGTACACTCTGCTGGACGTTGACTTCACTGAAACTCCTGATTGTTTGGATGACGATATCATTGATCATTCGCTGGTTGACTTAAGCAAACACGCCGTACGCATCTTCAATCTGGCACGACCGCTAGATCGCAATCAATGCATCGGAATGGTCCGAAAACTGTTTGGAATGGTGATCCTCCTTAGCCTTACTGGATATGGTGAAAAGCTCGACGCATTCTGTGTAAAGATGGAAAACGAAACGGTGAAGGAGGTTGTGCATCAAATAGATGCAGGGATCGGTAGCGCAGGGGCCGATGGCAGGGAGGAGCTGTTACTCATTTTGATGGTCGATGTTTCACTGCGTCTTGGCGTGTTAGTTGCCAAGTGCGAAAGGGACCTTAGGAAGAATGGCGAAGCAGTGCATGACACCCTTGAAAGGATTCTAGGGATTGTCTTTGGAGCCAACGAGCGGACTCAAGTCACCATGCGGTTACTTGATTGGATTGCGGTGTACCTTACTCGACGATTGGGATTTACTGGGATCGACGCTGCTCGCATTCGTGAGGTCGCCAGGAATTATGGTGAGGAAGCTGGAGACTGCCTGGATCGAATAAGATCAAGCTAGTGTCCTGTCCCATTGTTCGTGACATAGGTTCGGGTGGCTGTGTGAGGTTGAGCGTGCGCCGAGCGAAGCGAGCGATGCTTGTCAGGATCTCGTCGGCGGTCTTGGTCCAGACGAAGGGTGCACTGCCGGCGTTGTGTGCGGCGATGGACTCGTCGATGGTGGGCTGGAGGGCGCGGACCCTGCGATGCAGGCCGCGTCGGAGTTGCTTCGTGGTCAGCTCGGCGAACCAGCGCTCAATGAGATTGAGCCAGGACGCGTAGGTCGGGGTGAAGTGGACGTGGAACCGTGGCCGCTTGGCGAACCAGGCCCAGATGAGCGGCGTCTTGTGGGTCGCGTAGTTATAGTTTTAGTTATCCATGATGATGTGCACGTCGAGGGCGGCGGGCACGCTCTCGTCGACGCGGTTGAGGAACTTGCGGAACTCGCCAGGGCCATCTTCGCGGACACTCCCGACTTGCCGTTCAGGACAACGAGACAGTGTCCCGCGCCCGCACTTCAGTCGAGCGGCCGTCTCGCCCATCGTCCAGCCGACCTCTTCGATGCTCTCAGGGATTAGGTCGCCCAAATGCGGGAGACGCGGCATGGGGCGAACGGGCTCGTCATCGGTGCCGGCCATGAGCTTCATGCTCCCATCAACAGTGAGAGTCGATCAAATCGCGCGCTCGCCCCGTAGAACCTCCGGCGCAAGCCCCTGCCGCGTCCTCAGCAGCGACCTGAACCAGCCGCACCCTCACCGCCGGCGCTCCGCTTCATACAAACCGCCATGCGCCCCGAACACCTCAAGCAGGACCACCTCTACGACGGCGACCGCGTCATGGGAACCGGCCAAGCCGCCCTCGACTACCCTGGCGGCCCGGACTCATCCTCCGATGCCTTATGCCGCCTGAACCTGAGAGACGCCGGATCTCCCCCGAGGCGCGATGCCGCGGCCGACGACGTCGGCTCCGGAAGCGCCTCCAGCGCCAAGCGCCCCTCTTCGCCGCACAGCTCGAACAGCAGATCCTCGCCGCCCGGCCGGAGCACTACGGACTCCCCAAGCCCTGACCCGTCCAGCACCCGCAACCTCGCCGCAATCACGACCGCCCTGCCCGGGCGGCCGAAAGGAAGTGCGATCAATGCAGATCCACGGCGCGTATACACGCGGCATCCAGGGGCACCTGTTCAGGGTGTCCGCCTCCTCCAACCGAGCCGGACGACTTCACGTCGCCGGCGTCCGCGACACCGCGGCGCAGCAGACGGCCACGACCGTCACCCACGCCCTCAGGCGGCTCGGCATCGGCGACGTCGGCGCCGACGTGCGCCTCGAGCCCGCCGACGCCGAAGACCCGCCCCTCGACACCGGCCAGTACTCGGGCACGCTCGATCTCCCGATCGCACTGGCCCTGCTCGTCGTGGCCGGCAAGCTCCCCGCGGACCGACTCGCCGGCACCGTGGCCGTCGGCGGCCTCGACCCCTTCGC
>JAPOYG010000060.1 GCA_026706755.1 Acidobacteriota bacterium | reverse complement strand
GGACTCGGTCACCGGTCGATCGACAACATGATGATCAACATCGGCCAGGCCGTGTACATGAACGATGCCGAGTTCGCGGCCGAGGTCGCCAAGCGCAAGGAGCTTCTCGGGGTGAAGGCCGGCGAAGACGTGCTCGGCTGCCCCCTGTGCAGCTACGAGGAGTTCCCGCGCTCCATGTCGCGGCAGTTGACCGACAACGACAACGACTGAGGAGCATCCATGATGGCGCAATCAACGTGGACGCTGAAGGCGTTGCGCGCGGCGGCCCTGGCCGCTGCCGTTCTGGCCGTCGCGGCCTCCCCCGCCGGTGCGCAGGCATCGGGTGGGGGAGACAGCATCTCGCCGGCCTACGAGGGCTGGGAGCAGAACCGGGACGGCTCGTACAACCTGGTGTTCGGGTACATGAACCGGAACTGGGACGCGCTGGACATCCCGGTCGGTCCGGACAATGTCATCGAGCCGGGCGGCCCCGATCAGGGTCAGCCGACCCACTTCCTCCCGCGGCGGAACCGGATCGTCTTCCGGGTCCACGTGCCGGCCGACTTCGGCGAGGATGACGAGGTAATCTGGACGCTCACCGCCAACGGGCAGACGCAGCGCGCCTACGCCACGCTGCACCCGGACTACTTCCTGAACGACATCGCGGTCATGAACAACAACGGCGCCGGCGGACCGGCCGGCGGGGCCTTCAACATCTTCGGGAATCGGCGGCCGACGCTGGATGTCGTCGGCGGCGGCAGCCGAAGCGCCACCGTGGGCGAGCCGATCGCGCTGACGGCGCGGGCCAGCGACGACGGCGTTCCGAAGCGGCGCGCCGTGGCCTCGCCCATCCTGGGTCTCGACACGGGCCTTCGCGGCACTCCCGACAGCGCGAGCGGCCTGCGGCTGGTCTGGTTCGTCTATCGGGGTCCGGGCCAGCAGGTCACGTTCGACCCGCCGCAGTACGACGTCTGGGAGAACTACCGCGGCGGCGCCAACTCGCCGTGGGCTCCGGGGTGGGCGCCCCCGCCCGTACCGCCGGGGGGCACCTGGAAGGTCAACGCGACGTTCGACGAGCCCGGCACCTACGTGTTGCGGGCCCAGGCGCACGACGGCGGCCTCGAAGCGAACCGGGAGGTCACCGTCACGGTCCGAGAGACGACCGAGTAGCCCCGCGGGGGTTGCCGGTCACGAACGGTCGACGGTAGAGGAGCGGAGCACGAACATGGCCAGCATTCCGACCCGGCACACCGGTAAGGCACGGTTCGTGTCCCTGTTCTTCTTCTTGTACGTGACGTGCTGCGTCTCCATCCTGGCCGCCGCCGGTGTGCCGGCGGCGGCCGAGGACCTGGACGTTGAGCTCGTGAACGCGGCGGCCGTGAACGACGCGGCGGCCGTGCGCCAACTGATCGACAAGGGCGCCGACGTGAACGCGGGTCGGGCGGACGGCGCCACGGCGCTGCTCTGGGCCGCACACTGGGACGACCTCGACACCGTGAACGCGCTGCTGGCGGCGGGCGCGAACGTGAACGCCGCGGACGACCACGGCGTGACGGCGCTCGAACGGGCGGCGGAGAACGCGAGCCTGCGGATGGTCGAGCGCCTGCTCGCCGCCGACGCCAACGTCAACGCGTCGCAGGTCAGCGGGCTGACGCCCCTGATGACCGCGTCGCGCACCGGCAACGTCGAGGTCGTTCGCAAGCTCGTCGCGCACGGCGCCGACGTGAACGCGGCCACGGCCGAGACCCGCAGCACCGCGCTGATGTGGGCGGTCGCGGAACCGCATCCGGAGATCGTCGACGTGCTCCTCGGCGCCGGGGCCGATGCGCACGCCTCGACCGCGAAGGGGATCACGCCGCTCCTCTACGCCGCGCTCGACGGGGACATCGCGATGGCCGAGCGGCTGATCGCGGCCGGCGTCGACGTGAACGAGCCGGGCGGCGACGGGACGCAGGCCCTGCCCTACGCGATTGCCGCGGGGCAGGACGCGTTCGCCCTGTTCCTGCTGGAGCAGGGGGCCGATCCCAACAGCTCGATGGCGGGGATTCAGGCCCTGCACGCCGCGGCGGGCAGCGTCTACTACTGGCTGGGCGACTGGTCGCGGCGGCACGGCTACGGCGGGTCGTACCTGCGCGGGGGCTTCTCGCGCGTCACGCTGCCGCCGGAGCGCCGGCTGCCGCTCGTGCGCGCGTTGCTCGAGCGCGGCGCCGACCCGAACGCGCGGATCACGACGTCCGCGATGTTCATGACCTACATCGGCTATCCGACCAAGGGCGCGTTCGAGCCGTTCGCCTGCGGCACGGGCGACCTGCGGGGGGCGACGCCGCTCTGGGTGGCCGCCTACACCGCCAACGGGGGCGCCTACCGGGTCGGCCCCGGCAACCCCGAGGCGCATGCCGAGATCCTGCGCACGCTGCTCGATGCGGGCGGCGATCAGCACCTGACCACCGACGACGGCACCACGCCGTTCATGGCCGCGGCGGGGCTCGGGCAGCCGACCTTCCGGCCCCGCGAGCCGCGCGGGCTCCGCTCGCCTGGCGCCGAGACGGCCGTGCGCGTCCTCCTCGAGGCGGGGGCCGACATCAACGCCGTCAACGAAGCCGACTTCACGGCCCTGCACGGTGCGGCGTTCCGCGGCCTCAACGAGGTCATCGAGTACCTCGTGGCCGAGGGCGCCGACATCGACGCCCGCGACTTCCGGGGGCGCACCGCCTTCCGCATGGCCGAGGGCTCCAAGCAGTCGTTCCAGTTCCAGGCGTGGCCGGAGACGGCCGAGCTGCTGGCGAGCCTCGGGGCCAACACGCGCCTCGGCGTCCCCGGCACGGTCCAGGAACGGGTCCGCGACGTGCCGGCGGTCGCCGCCGAGGATCAGTAGCGCCGCCGATGGCGCGGCCGCCGCTCGCGCTGCTGGCCGGCCTCGCCGCCTGCGCGGCGGCACCTTTCCTGATCAGCGCGTCGGGAGTCGGCGCGGTGCCTGCGGCCGTTGCCGCTCCCGCGTCCGAGGGGGAGGCCCGGCCGCCGTCGATCCTCGTCTCGCGACAGCTCGCGGCAGCCGAGGGCCTGCGCGCGGGCGACGTCGTCCTCTTCTCGACCGAGCCTTCCGGCGCGGGCGCGCGGCCGTTCCGCATCGCCGGCACCTACGAGCCGACCCCGGATCCGATGCGGGTCATGAGCGCGCGCCACGAGGCCCGCTTCCACCTGCCCGATCTGCTCGCCCTCACCGCCGATCCGGACGATCCGCTGGGAGAGGAGTCCGTCGACGCCATCAACATCGCGCTCGCCGACCCCGCGGACGCGCTCGCCTTCGCCTCCGACCTGCGGGCCCAGGTGCCGGGCCTCCTGATCGAGCCGACGGCCCGCGACACGGGCCCGTCGAGCACCTTCGCGGTCATCGAGCGCTTCCACTTCGCGGTGGCGGTGGTCACCGTGGTCGCCAGCTCGCTCTTCCTGCTCGCCCTGATGGTCATGCGCGTGAACGAGCGGCGCGAGACGCTGGGCACCCTGCGCCTGATCGGCGTCCCCCGGCGCCGGCTCGCGCTGCACGTGGTGGCCGAGGGGCTGGCCGTCGCCGTGGCCGGCACGCTGTTCGGGCTGCTGCTCGCGGTCGCCTTCGAGGGCGTGTTCAACCGCTTCTTCCAGTGGCGCTACGACACCGCGCTGACCTTCGTGCGCATCACGCCGTCGGTGGCGTGGCGCTCGGTGGCGCTCGCGGTGCCGACGGGGCTCCTGGCGAGCGTCGCCGCGTCGTGGCCGCTGCTGCGAGCGGGCGCGCTGACGCTCGTCCGCCGATGAGGTCGCTGCGCTTCGCGTGGCTCAGCCTGGTCCGCCAGCCGGGCCGCACCCTGCTCGGGGTGCTCGGCGTGGCCGCCACCGGGGCGCTGCTGTTCGACATGCTGCTGCTCGCGAACGGGCTCGTCGTGGCGATGGAGGATCTGCTGGACGATGCCGGCTTCGACGTGCGCGTCACCGCCATGGACGGCATCCCGTTCGGGGGGCCGCGGCTGCGGGACGCCTCGACCGCTGTGACGGCCATCACCGTGCTGCCGGAGGTGGCGCGGGCAGTGCCGATGCGACTTGGCGATGCAACGGTCGACGGCCCCGACGACCCCGGCGACCCCGACGGCGCCGTCGGTCCCGAGGGCGCCGAACGCGGCGTGACGGTGATCGGGGCGCCGGCCGGCGCCAACGCTGGCTGGACGCTGGTCGAGGGCCGCCGGCTGGACGACGTCGAGGCGGAGTCCGTCCGCCCCGTGCTCGTCAACTCCGCCTTCGCCGAGGCCGGCGGGTTGTCGCCCGGCGGCGACGTCACGCTGCGCGGGGATTGCGGCGGCGGCCGCGCCGCGGCGCCGGCGATCGCGTTCCGCGTGAACGGCATCGCGGCGTTTTCGTTCGACAGCGCATCGGAGCTCACGGCGGCCATGAGCCTGGCGGACCTGGCCGATCTCTGCGGCGACGTCGACCCCGACGAGGCGGAGATGATCCTCGTCACGTCGCGCGCCGTCGCCGGTGCTGGCGCGACGGCGGGGGCCGACGCCGCCGCGCGCGCCATCCGGCAGCGTCTGCCGGAGGTGTTCGTGGCCACGAACGCGGAGCTGGTCGATCGCTTCCAGCAGCAGGGCAACGACTACTTCCGGCAGATCTCGTCTGTGCTCGCCTCGGTCACCCTCTTCTTCGCGCTGCTGCTGGTCACGACGCTCCTGACCGTGTCCGTGAATCAGCGCCTGGCCGAGGTGGCGACGTTGCGCGCGCTGGGGTTCTCGCGGCGCCGTATCGCGACGGATCTCCTGGCGGAATCGGTAGCCATCGTCGGGGCGGGCGGGCTGCTGGCGCTCCCGCTCGGAGCGGCCCTGGCCGTCTGGCTGGACGGCATCCTGCGCTCGATGCCCGGCATGCCCGCGGGCCTGCACTTCTTCGTGTTCCAGCCTCGCGCCCTGGTCCTGCACCTCGGTCTGCTCGCCGCCACCGCCGTCCTCGCCGCGCTCTACCCGATGCACCTCGCGACGCGGCTGCCGATCGCGGCCACGCTGCGCGAGGAGGTGGTCTCGTGACGACGACGGACGGCCTCGTCGAGGCGCGCGACCTGACGAAGGTGGTCTCGTGATGGCGGGCGGGCTCGTCGAGGCGCGCGACCTGACGAAGGTGTTTCCGATGCCGGCGCGGGCGGTCACGGCGCTCTCTGGCGTCACGTTGCGCATCGAGCCCGGCGACTACGTGGCGGTTTCCGGCCCGTCGGGCTGCGGCAAGTCGACGCTGCTGCACCTGCTCGGCTGCGTCGAGCCGCCCACCGGCGGCTCGCTGCGCTTCGAGGGCCGCGAGGTGACCGCGCTCTCCGACGCCGAGCGGAGCCGCCTGCGGCTGCTGCGGATAGGCTTCATCTTCCAGCGCTTCTTCCTGCTGCCGATGCTTACGGCGTGGGAGAACGTCGAGCTGCCGCAGGGCGAGGCGGGCATCCCGCGCGCCGCGCGCCGCCGGCGGACGGCCGAGCTGCTCGCCTACGTCGGCCTGACCGACCGCGCCGACCATCGGCCCGCGCAGCTCTCGGGGGGCGAGATGCAGCGCGTGGCCATTGCCCGGGCGCTGGCCAACCGCCCGGCGTTGCTGCTCGCGGACGAGCCGACGGGGGAGCTGGACGAGGCGAGCGGCCGCCAGATCGCCGACCTCCTCGACCGGGTCCACGGCGACGGAAGCGCCATCGTCGTCGTGACGCACGATTCCACGCTGGCCCGCCGCGCCGCCCGGTGGCTCCGGATGCGCGACGGCGCGATCCAGGGGGAGCAGGAGCCGCCGCGATGATCACCCTGGCCCTGCGGGCGCTGCTCGCCCACAAGCTCCGGAGCGCGGTCCTGGCGGGAGGCTTCGGGCTCGGCGTGTCGGTGATCGCCAACCTGCTCGGCATCGGCGCCGTCATGCTGGAGCAGGCAGGCGCGCCGGCGCTCGCCGGGGGCGGCGACCTGGTGGTGGCCGGCAGCGTGGGCCGCGTGACGAGCGCGCGCTTCCTGCTCGGGAGCGTCCTCGACCGCCCGGCGTTCGCGGACCGGGTGACGGTGGGGGTTCCGAACGAGCGGCGCACGCTCTACCTCGTCCGGGACGCACGCACGGTGCCGGTCGCCGTGCGCGGGGGGATACCGAGCCTGGAGCGGCGACTGGGCGACGAGGAGACCTCCGGCGTCGCAGCGTGGATCGACGCTCCGGCCGACCGCGCCTGGACGGCGCCCGACCCGGGCGACGTGCTGCGCGCCATGGACCGCTTCCACCCGATTCCGGACGTGCCGCATCGGGCCGACTCCTGGGCCGAGTGGCTGTACTTCAACGGCCGGCAGGGGGACGCGCGGTTCTACCTGACCCTCCTCGTCGGACCCGAGAACGAGCCCGGCCGCCGGCTGGCCGGCGTCCGCCTGCAGCTCGACGACGGCGGCCGCCGCAGCGCCTGGGGCGAGGCGGCCGAGGTGGACGCCGCGCAGGTCCTCGCCGAAGCTCCCGACCTGACCATCGGGCGCAGCCGGGTGCGCCTGGAGGACGGCCGCTACCGGATCACGCTCGACCTGCCGCGGATGGCGGCGGCGGTTGACGCGCCGGCGACCGTGCCCGCTGCCGCCGGCGACCGCGTGACCGGCGAGATCCTCCTCGATCCCGATCCGGGCCGCTCGCTGCCCCCGTTCACGATTCGCGGCGCGCGCGGCTGGACCACCGGCTACGTCGTGCCGGTGATGTCGGGCACCCTCGACGGGGCGCTCGACGTGGGCGGGCGCACACTCTCCCTCGCCGGCGGCAGCGGCTACCACGATCACAACTGGGGCCACTGGGAAGGCGTCTCGTGGCAGTGGGGCCAGGTGGCGGGCGGCGGCTTCTCGTTCGTCTACGGGCGGGTGTACCCGCCGGCCGACGCCGCGGACCCCGAGCACATGCCGGGGTTTCTGCTCGCGCTCGGGCCCGACGGGCCGGTGGGATACGCCACGCGGGTCACGATCGACGAGCGGGACGCGGCGGCGACGGGCGAGCCGGAGCACATCACCGTCCGCGCCCGCAGCCGGGCGCTCGACCTGACGATGACGCTCGGCGTCGAGGACCGCGTAGTGAGCCGGATGGACCGCGCCAGCATCGGCAACGCGCTCGACTTCCACCAGATGCGCGCGGCCTACCACGTTCGCGGCCGGGTGGGGGACGAGGAGGTCGACTTCACCGCGGCAGGCGCCGCGGAGACGTTCCGGGGACGTCCCATCCCGCTGCCACCGCGCTGACGCACTTGGTATGCTAAGCGGATCCCGCTGGCCGAGGGCGTGGCTGCCGCGCCGGCGCGGGGTAACGAACGCGCCCGCCGGGGCGTCGAACGAGGAGGCTGCAGATGGGTAATCGACACCTCGCGTCGCGGTGGCTGCTGGCGCTGGCGCTCGTCGCGTTCGTGGCGCCGGCCTGGGTCGCCGCGCAGGAGTCGGCGGAGTACGTGCTGCCGCGCACGCCGGACGGCCAGCCGGACCTGCAGGGCGTGTGGGACTTCCGGACCCTGACGCCCCTCCAGCGGCCCGACGACCGCGCGGAGCAGGCGGTGCTTTCGCCGGAGGAAGCGGCCGAGATCGAGGCGGCGGCGGTGCAGCGCGCCGCCGAGGCCGACGCGCCGAGCGAGGTCCGCACCGAGCCGCTGCCGGTCGGCGGCAACGTCGGCGCCTACAACGACTTCTGGTTCGACCGCGGGGCAGGCGTGGTCGACGACCGCCGGACCTCGCTGATCATCGACCCGCCCGACGGCCGCGTGCCGGCCCTGCAGCCGGGCGTGCCGGAGCAGGGCGGCGCCGCGAACGCGGAGGACGTCGAGTCGACGCGCCCCGTCCGCTTCCGCGTGGGCGGCATCGGGACGGACGGCCCCGAGGACCGCGGGCTGGCCGAGCGCTGCCTCCTCGGCTTCAACACCGGGCCGCCGATCATCCCGGGGGGCTACAACCAGAACCTGCAGATCTTCCAGACCGCCGACCACGTCGCGATCCTGCACGAGATGGTGCACGACGCCCGCATTGTCCCGCTCGACGGCCGGCCGCACCTGCCGGGCGACATGCGCCAGTGGATGGGCGACTCGCGGGGCTACTGGGAGGGCGACACCCTGGTCGTGGAGTCGTCGAACTTCACCGACCAGACGGCCAGCTTCAACCCGTCCGTCGTCGCCGCGATGGGCACCGGCGAGACGCTTCAGCTCACGGAGCGCTTCACGCGGATCGACGCCGACACGCTCCTCTACGAGTACACGGTCGACGATCCGGCCACCTTCACCCGTCCCTTCACGGTGGCGCTGCCGATGAAGCGCGGCGACGCGATGTACGAGTACGCCTGCCACGAGGGCAACTACGGCCTGATGAACATGCTGGCCGGGGCGCGGGCCGAGGATCGCGAAGCGGCGCCGTAGCCGGTTGCGCCGCGTCTTCGCGCCGGCGCGTCCCACTTGGTGCGTCAGCGGGGCTCACCCTCAGGTGTGAGAACTCAGCCCGGCCACCTGGTGGTTCGGTGCGCCGGCGCCGCGGCGGATCCGCGCGCGGACGGCGAAACGCGTCGCCCTGAGGGAGCGGCGCGCGCGCCATCGCCTCTTTCGCCCGTATCGGCCGGCGTGGCGGCTCCCTTGGGGGGCGCCGCGCCGGCCCCGTCAACTCCCGTTCGGCAGGCAGACGCATGACCAGATTTGCTTGGATCGTCCCGATCGCACTGGCGCTGGGGGGAGGCTTCGGCGGCAGCGTCATTGCGACACCGGGGCCCTCGTCGCAGGCCGCCCCGGAAGCGACGCTGAAGCTCTACATCTTCAACTGCGGCCACATCCGCTTCGACACCCTCGAGCGCTTCAGCATCGGGGACGACGAGACGGACGTGCGCGAGCTCATCGTCCCCTGCTACGTCGTCGAGCACCCGGACGGCCGCATGCTGTGGGACGGCGGGCTCCCCTCGTCGATGGCCGAGACGGACGGCTGGGTGGGCAACACGCGGCTCGACCGGACGCTGGCCGACCAGTTGGCGGACCTCGACCTCGGCTTCGACCTCCGCACGCTCGACTACGTCGCCTTCTCGCACATGCACTACGACCACGTCGGAGTCGCCAACGAGGTCGAAGGCGCGACGTGGCTGGTGCAGGGGCCGGAGTACGAGGCGATGTTCGGAGGCGGCATCGAGGTGGCGGCCGCACAGCCGGAGCTCTACGAGAACCTGCGCGACGCCGAGCGCATGATCCTGGACGGCGACCACGATGTCTTCGGCGACGGCCGGGTGCGCATCATCTCGGCCCCGGGGCACACGCCGGGGCACCAGGTGCTCTTCCTCGACCTGGCCGACACGGGACCGCTGGTGCTATCGGGTGACCTCTACCACTTCCGCCTGAGCCGCGCCGATCGCCGCGTGCCCACCTTCAACTTCGACCGGGAGGAGACGCTGGCGTCGATGGAGCGGGTCGAGGCCTTCGTGGAGGAGATGGGTGCGACCTTCTGGATCGAGCACGACCTCGCGCTGTTCCAGACGCTCGACCTGGCGCCCGCGCACTACGAGTAGTCGCGGGCGCCTGCCTGCACGCCCTGCGGCTCCGCGCCCCCTGCGCTCCGCGAGCGCGGCGTCTCCCGGGAGAGTTGCGCCCCGCGGCTCCGACTGGGCTCGGCGCGCAGGAGGCCGGCGCTCAGGCGGCGGCGACCGGCCGCGTCACGCTCCAGTAGACGATGGCGGCCGCCGCCACGTGCTGCAGCATCAGCGTCATCACGCCCGGCACGGTGGCCCCGGGGAACGCCGCCGCCCCGCTCTCGGTGAGCATGTAGAGGTCCGGCAGCAGCGAGACCAGCAGGGCGACCAGGACGATCCGCCGGAACAGCGGCACGGGTTGCTCGGACATGCTGTCGACCGCCAGGGCGACGCCAAGCCCCGCACCGACGCCGACCACCGTCAGGAAGATGGTCGGCATCGTCACCGCCAGCGGCTCGAACGCGGCCGGAATGTCGAAGATGGCGAGCGCGGCTATCCGCAGGACGAGGTTGGCCGCCACCGCCGCAAGAATCGTTCGGAGCCACACCACCCAGGCCCGCGGTCCCGCCACCGACAGTCGCTCCGGACCCATGCGCTTACCTCCGTTCGTCCCGCGGGCCGAGCCGCACTGAACCGGCGTGCGGCCGAGCGCCCGCGGAAGGGCTCATTATAGGCACGCGTCACGGCACTCGTCCGCCCAGCGGGCCGCCGCGGTCTCAGCGCGCTCCGTCGGGCCACGGCGCGGCGACGACGCGCTCCAGGGGGCGGACGCGGCCCGTGGGGTCGGCGCGATAGGCCTGCCGCGAGGCCAGGTCGTAGGCGTCGCCGGGGGAGAGGAAGTAGAACGGGGCGCCCGAATCGAGGCGGCGGGCGTGGTCGTAGATCGCGACGTAGCCGCTGCCGATGACCTCGAACGCGTCGCCGCGGACGACGATGGCGGTGTCCTCGTCGATGCCGATGCCGAGCAGCTCGGGCCGCGCGCGGATCACCTCGACCATGTCGAAGTGCCGGTTGCGGCGCAGCAGGTGCTGATCGATCCCCACGCCCCGCAGCAACCCGAAGCCCTCCTCGTGGTCGCCCATCATGATGGTGTTGGTGCGGGTGTCGCCGCGGACGAGGTACGAGCCGAGGATGGTGGCGCCGGCCGACGAGCCGCCGATGACGCCGCCCCGCTCGAGCAGCCGCCGCAGCTCGGCGTGCACCCGAGTGTCGAGATAGGCGTCGGCCAGCCGCCACTGCCGCCCGCCGCCGAACCAGACGCCGCCGGCCTGCCGGATCGGCTCGCTGAAGGTCTCGGTGTCCGCCGTGGCGCGATCCGTCGTATGGAGCACCGTCAGCCGGCTCGCGCCGGCCGCGCGGAAGGCAGCCGCGCCAGGCCAGTCCGGTCCGTAGGTCTCGGCCCCGCCCGCCGTCGGGATGAGGACGATGGGCGCCTCGCGGCCGCCGGCCAGCGTGACGAAACGGTCGAGGATCGCAGGATCCCGCATCGCGCCGCCGACCAGGACCAGCGCCCCGCGCGGGGGGCCGACCTGCTGGGCGTCGACGGGGACGACGATGGCCAGCGTGCCCGCGATTACCAGCCGGATGACGACTCGCCTCACCATGTGCCTCCTGCCGCGTTCGCGGCCTGATCGAGCGTAACGCGATTGTAGCGAGCCGCTGTGCAGCCCGCCGCGAACCCCGCACCGTTCTTCCCGGGGGCAATCGTCGGCACGGCCGGACGGTCTGCACGGCGCGGGTGCGCCACCGTATGATGGCGTGATGCGGATCTCCAGCGCCCGCGTCCGTGCGGCGCTCGACAGGGATGGCATCGTCTGATCGACGACCCCGGCTCCGCCCCGGCGGGCTCCGGTCCGTAGCGGCCGCCGCACTCGCCGCCGGCGTGCTCGCGGTCGGCGCCACGGCTGTAGCCAGTCACCAGGCAGACGACGGCGCGCCGGGGCCGGCGCCGCTCGGCGTCATGACGTTCAACATCCGGACGTCGAGCGGCAACGACGGCGACAACGGCTGGCCGCACCGCCGGGCGCTGGTGGCGGAGACGATCGCGCGGGCCGCTCCGGACGTGGCGGGCCTGCAGGAAGCGCTCGACGAGCAGATCCGCTACCTGTCTGCCGCGCTGCCGGACTACCGCTGGCTGGGTGCCGACCGGGGGCTGAACGGCGGCATCGGGCTCAGCGAGTACGTGCCGATCTTCTACCGGCGCGACACCCTGATCCCGATCGAGTCGGGGACGTTCTGGCTCTCGCCGACCAATGCCGACGGGCCGACCGGGACCGGCTGGCGGCGCAACGTCTCGCGCATCGTCACCTGGGCCCGCTTCCACCATCGGGAGACGGGCCGGCGCCTGTTCGTCTTCAACACGCACCTGACGCTCCGGCGCGGACCGCGCCAGGCGGCGTCGGCGGCGACCATCGCCGCGCGGGTGGCGGCGCTCCCGGCGGGGAGCCCCGTCATAGTGACCGGGGACTTCAACGCGATCGCCGAGGT
>JAPOYG010000119.1 GCA_026706755.1 Acidobacteriota bacterium | reverse complement strand
GCCGTCGGCCTCGACCTGAACATCCCGCGGCGGCCCGATGTAGAGCTCCAGGCCGAGGGCGCGGCAGATCTGCTCGACGCGGTTCAGGCGGGGGACGTGCCCGTTCAGGACGGACCGGATGGCGTCTTGCGGCAGACCGCTGTTGACCGCGGCCCGGTACTGGGATTGGCCTCTTTCCGCGAGACGACGCCGGACCGCCTCCGCGAAATCGCTGGTCGTCACGCCGCGAAGCATACCGCCTCTAGAGGCGAGCGGCGATTGACTGGACTTGTAGTCGTGATCCACTGTCTTCGGTAGATATACACATGCGTCGGCAGCTGCATCGGGATCGCGGCGGTTGTCGACGGACTCCGGGACCGGCCAGCCCAGGCCGGCGACCTCGGCGCGACGCACGTAGTCTTTCGACCGTCGACGGCGACACGCGCGGGCTGCGGGCGGTTGCGCGGCCGCTCAACGCGGCGGCGAAGCGCAGCCGCAGACCTCTCGAATCTTGCGCACGGACCACCTCCTGTTCGCCAGCGTGCACCCCCTCGAAAAGCCCGGAGGGTCCCACGGCTGGCGGGTTGTCCCGCGCCGCTCAGCTCCAATGACCGGCGATCGATTCCGACCGGCGTCGGTGATCGATTTCCGTCGGAATCAGTGATCGGTTTCGATCGGAGCCAGTGATCGATTTGATCCGGAATCCGCAAACGCGGACGGTGGGGCCGCTGCCCGCCCACTCGCCGCCCACCGCGACAGGTTAGGGCTTGGCGGCGCCGTTGCGGTCTTCGTCACCGAGTATCTGCGGCTCTTGGTATCGACCGTGGCCTCGATGCTGTGGCCGCAGGGATCGGCGAGGCTGATGGTTGGGCCCGGTCTTGTCGAAGAGCATCGCGCGGCGGCAAGACGCAATATCTAGGGGTCCTGTGTGCTTGACCCACAAGAAATGGTTGGTGTAAGGTCTCCGCGATGACCGTTGGTGCTCGTTCCGGCCCGGCTGAGCCAGTTGCAGTCGCGGCAGCGTCGGCCCTCGCAGAGATCCTGACGCCTGATGAGGTTGCGGCGTACCTGAAGGTCTCCAAGAAGACGGTCTACAAGATCGTCCGGTCCGGTGCCCTGCCCGCGTTCAAGGCCGGGAAGCACTGGCGAGTACGCCGCGCCGATCTCGGCGCGTGGATTGCACGCCGATCGAAGGAGAGCGGGAGGCAGTCCAGGTGACCGTCGCGGAGCGGATGTCGTTCTCCGGCCACGAGACGTTCCCGTTTCGGTACGCGTGGCTCAAGAAGGCGGTCGACGCGGTCGCGCGCGACGGGTGCGCGTTCCACGCCGACGACGCGGCGGTGCGGCTCGGCGTAGGCAAGAACATGGTGGCGTCGATCCGCCACTGGGGCGTCGTCACCGGGATGCTCGAAGAAGCGCCGGGGCGCTGCGGCGGTCGCGTCCGACAACTGCAGGCGACGGTTCTTGGCCGGAGCCTGCTCGGGGACGATGGCTGGGATCCGTTCCTGGAGGATCCGGGGACGCTGTGGCTGCTGCACTGGCAGATCGCAAGCCGGCCGGCGGGGGCGACCACGTGGTGGTGGGTCTTCAACCAGTTCCCGGCTACGGTCTTCACCCGTGGCGAGCTTCTCGATGCGTTGCAGGCGCTCGTCTCCCAGTGGGGCGCGGCTCGCGTGACGGGAGCGACGCTGAAGCGTGACCTCGACGTCTTCCTTCGCACGTACGCCCCGCGGGCGCGGCGGAACAGCGTGCTCGAAGACACGCTGGACTGCCCGCTCGCGGAGCTCGGCGTCATCCGCGCGTCGCGCCGGGATCAGACCTACGCGCTCGTGCGCGGCGATCACGACACGCTGCCGGACGAGATCTTCGCCTGGGCGCTGGCCCAACACTTGGCGCGGCGGCCGGCGGGCGCGCAGACGGTCAGGCTGGAGGAGCTGGCCTTCGGCGCGGGCGCGCCGGGGCGGGTATTCTGTCTCGACGAACCGGGGCTGCTCGGGCGGCTCGATCGCATCGAAGCCCTGACCGAGGGCGGGGTCGTGTTCGACGAGACCGCCGGGCTGAAGCAGGCCTACGTGCGCGAGGCGCCGGACCCGGCGAGGTTGTTGCACCTGTACTACGATCCACGGTCGGCGGAGGACCGGGTGCGATGGCCCAGCAGGCAGCGAGCCTCCTGAATCTCGTCGAGGTCGGCGGCCGCTTCCGGCGCGCCGTGAACGTCACCCGCGACGCGGGGTCGCCGGAGGCGCTAGAGGGCTACCTCGTCACGCCGGCCGTCCGGCGCGCGCTCTCGCAGATCACCAGCGGCGTCGACGATGCGGAGGGCGACCGGGCGTGGAGCTTGGTGGGCCCCTACGGATCGGGCAAGAGCGCGTTCGCGGTCTTCCTTGCCGATTTGCTGTCGCCGGGCGGTTCCCCGGGGGCGCAGGCGGCGCGCCGGCTGCTGAACGGTGCGGGCGAGGTCCCGCTGCCGCGTCAGCCCCTGTATCCGGCGGTCCTGACGGCGGAACGCGCGCCGCTCGACACCCTCCTGCTGCGCTCCCTCGCGGCGACGCTCGAAGGCATCTGGGAGGGGCGGCGTGGCGCCAAGCCGCGCGTGCTCCGGTCCATCCAGGGGTATCTCGACGGGTCGGCGCCGCCCCTTTCGCGGTGCGCGACATCCGACGTGGTGGCCTGCTTCGAGGAGGCGGTCGAGAAGATCGCCGCGGGCACGGGTGCAGGGCTCCTGCTGATCGTCGACGAGGCCGGCAAGGCGCTGGAGTACGCGGCACAACAGCCCGCGCGGGGCGACGTCTACCTGCTGCAGGCGCTCGCGGAGGCTGCCGCCCGGAGCAACGGCGTTCCGTTCGTCGTGCTGACCGTGCTGCACCAGTCGTTCGACGAGTACGCCCATCGACTCGGTTCGTCCGAGCGCAACGAGTGGGCGAAGGTGCAGGGCCGTTTCAGCGAGCTCGCGTTTCGCGAAGGGGGCGACCAGATCATTCGGCTGACGGCGGCGGCGATTCGGCGGACCAGGAGACGTCCGGCGGCGGAGGGCTGGAAGCGCGTCGTCTCGGAGACGGCCGCGTGGGTTGCCGACCGCACAGGCTGGAACCGGTCTCGACTGGCCGGGGATCTGGACGCCTGCTGGCCCCTCCATCCCGTCACGGCGGCTCTCCTCGGCCCGCTCTTCCGCGGCCGGCTCGCCCAGAACGAGCGGTCGCTGTTCGCGTTCCTCTCCGCTGGCGAACCGCTGAGCTTTCGCGACTTCTTGCGCACGCACGGACCGAAGGTCCTCTACACCGCCGACCGGCTCTACGACTACGCGACGGGCGTGCTCGGCACCCGCGTGCCCGGCCGCGACGGCCGCCGGTGGGCGGAGATCGATGCCGCGATCCGCCGGTTGCCGCCCGAGTCGGACGCCGCCGACGAGCGGGTGCTGAAGATCGTCGGGCTCCTCGGCATGCTCGGCGAGCAGGTCGGCCTGCGGGCGTCGGCGGAGACGGTTGCCGCGTGCCTCGACGACGACGTCGCCGCGCGCCGCGCGCTCGACCGCCTGAAACAGCGTTCCGTGATCGTCTACCGGCGTTTTCGCGACGCGTTCCAGATCTGGGAAGGCAGCGACCTGGATCTCGACGACCTGGTGCTGCGAGCGGAGCAGCAGTTGCCCGCCACCGCGTCGGTCGTGGCCGTGTTGCAGCGGCACGCCCCGCGACCGCCCCTCGTCGCGCGGCGCCACCTGTTCGAGACCGGCACGCTGCGCTTCTTCGACGTGCACTTCGTCGAAGCGTCACACCTGCTCCGGGACGAGGAGCTGAACCTGACCACCGAGGGCGACGGCCTCGTGCTGCTGGCGTTGCCGGCCACCGAGCAGGAAGGGGACGACCTGAAGAACCGGCAGGGCATCGGCGGTCTCGTGATCGAGCGTCTCGGATCGGGGAAGCCTGTGGTGCTGGTGGTGCCCGAAGCCACCGAGCGCTTGGCACAGCTCGCGCGTGAACTTGCAGCGTCGCAGCTCGTGCGATCGTCGACGCCGGAGCTGCAGTCCGATCCTGCGGCGCGCACGGAGTTGACCGGACGAATCGAGGAGCTGGAGCGGCAGGTCGCAGCGGAGGTCGGTCGAGCATTCGATCCGCGGCGGAGCGACTGGATCACGGCCGGGGAGCACTTGGCCGTTGCGTCGTGGCGGGATGCGTCGGCGGCGCTCTCCGCGTTGTGCAAGGCGAGCTACTCAGCCGCGCCCGCGATCCGGAACGAGCTGTTGAACCGCTGCGCGCTCTCCACGTCGGCGGCTCGCGCGCGTCGCAACCTGCTCGAGGCGATGATCCTGCGCGGCGACGCTGCCCAGCTCGGCTTCGAGGGCAACCCGCCGGAGGTCAGCATGTACCGCTCCGTCCTGGAGGTGCATGGCATCCACCGCCGGCGGGGCGATGCGTGGGGGTTCGGCACTCCGAAGCCCGCGCGTCGATCCGTCTGGACGGAGATCGATCGATTCCTGCACGACACGGAAGCCGGCCGCCGGCCACTGACGGAGCTCTACGCGCGGCTTCGCCGACCGCCCTTCGGACTCAAGGACGGGCCGCTTCCGGTCATCGTCGTCGCCGCGTTGCTGGCCCGGGGCGACGTCGTCGCGGTGTACGAGCGCGGGTCCTTCGTGCCGGCCTGGACGCCGTCGCACGCCGAGCGGCTGTTGCGCGCACCCGACGGATTCGAGCTCCGGCTGTCGCGCGTCGACGGCTCGCGCCGGGAGGTCATCAAGCGCATCGCTGCATTGTTGCGCCTGTCGGACAACGGCAGTGCGTCGCTGCTCGGTGTCGTGCGAGGCTTGGTGCGCTTCATCACGGGCCTGACCCCGTACGCCCGCCGAACGCTCCGGATCTCGCAGCGGGCGCGCGACACTCGGGAGGCACTGCTGCGGGCCCGGGAGCCCGCCAAGCTGGTGTTCGAGGACCTTCCCGTCGCGTGCGGGTGTCGCGTGATCGGGATCGACCGCACGGCGAATCGGAAGGAGGTCGAGGCGTTCGCCGGCGCTCTCGAAGCGAGCCTGCGCGAGATCGGCGACGCCTATCCGGCGCTGCTGGCGCGGGCGCGCGAGGCCCTGGCGCGGCACCTGAGCCTGCCGGGCGATCCGGTGGAACTGGCGGCTGAGCTGATGCTGCGGGCTCGCGAGGTCGGAGACGCGGCCGTCGATCCGATGCTCAGGAGCTTCGTCGTGCGGGCGTCCGACGAGGCGCTCGAGCCGGAAGACTTGCTGGCGTCTCTGGCCACACACTTGGCGAGCAAGCCGCCACGCGAGTGGACGGACGCGGACGAGGACCAGTTCCTGGTGGGCCTCGCGCACGTGGCCCGCGCATTCCGTAGCGCCGAGTCACTCAAGATCGACGCCGGCGCTGCGACGGGCGGGCAGGCACTGCTCCGGTTGGCCGTCGCCAGGCGCGGTCGCGCCGAACAGGAACGCGTGGTCCCGTTGCGGAACACCGACGAGGCGCGGCTGCGCGCCCTCCGCGACCGGATCCTGGATACTGTGGGGCGGACGGGTTCGACGGCCGCGCTCGACCGCGACCAGGCGCTCGCCGCGCTCGCGCTTGCGGCGGAAGCGCTGATCGACGAATCGGACCCGGCGGAGCCGGACGAGGGCGACCTGTGAGCCAGCAAGTTCGTCACATCCTGAGCATGTCCGGCGGCAAGGACAGCACGGCGCTCGCCGTGTACATGCGCGACCGGCAGCCGGAGATGGAATACGTCTTCTGCGACACGGAGAAGGAGTTGCAGGAGACCTACGACTACCTCGCGCGGGTCGAGGCGTACCTCGGTAAGCCGATCGTCCGGCTGAACGACGAGCGCGGCTTCGACCACTGGCTGGAGATCTACGGCCAGTACCTGCCGTCCCCGCAGATGCGGTGGTGCACGCGACAGCTCAAGATCCGCCCGTTCGAGCGGTTCGTCGGTGAGGATCGGGTCATCAGCTACATCGGCATCCGGGCCGATGAGCACCGGGAGGGGTACATCTCGTCGAAGCCGAACATCACGCCCCGCTACCCCTTCAAGGAGGACGGGATTACCGAGCGCGACGTCTACCGCCTGCTCGACGAGGCGGGCCTGGGCCTGCCCGAATACTACGCTTGGCGGACGCGCTCCGGGTGCTACTTCTGCTTCTTCCAGCGCAAGGCCGAGTGGCTGGGTCTCAAGGAGAACCATCCGCAGCTCTTCGCGGACGCCAAGGCGTACGAGAAGACCGATCCCGACACGGGCCGCCGCTTCACTTGGTCGCAGAACGAGAGCCTCGACGAGCTGGCGCAGCCGAAGCGCGCCAACGAGATCCGGCGCCGGCACCTGAAGGTCATCGAAGCCGAGAAGGCGGCGCGGCCCGACCGACCGCTGATCGAGGTGTTCGCCGACTCTCTCGACGAGGAAGACGACGAGGAAGGCTGCCTGATCTGCCACCTCTGAGCCATTTCCCGAGATGAGTACCGCCGGCGCCCACAAGACCGCCATCCAGCGGTGGTCGCTGTCACGCCCCGTCGCGCTGGCGCTCGACGACGGCCTGCTCTCGACCGAGACCACGTTCTTCGACTACGGGTGCGGGCGCGGCGGCGACCTCAAGCGCCTGCACAAGATGGGCGTCCCGGTGGCCGGTTGGGATCCGGCGTTCTTCCCCGACGAGGAGCGCGTCCCGGCCGACGTCGTCAACCTCGGGTACGTGGTGAACGTCATCGAGGATCCGGAGGAGCGCGCCGTTGCCCTCTGCGCCGCCTGGACGCTGGCGCAGAAGCTCCTCATCGTCGCCGCGAGACTCGAATGGGAGACCCGGACCATTGCCGGCGACTTCCAGGGCGACGGTATCGTCACGCGGAAGCGGACGTTCCAGAAGTTCTACGCCCAGGACGAGCTGCGCGACTGGATCCGGGCGACGATCGGCCGGCCCTGCGTGGCCGCGGCCCCGGGCGTCTTCTACGTCTTCCGGGAAACGGCCGACGAGCAGGCGTTCGTCGCCCGCCGGCTGACCCGTCCCCGCCGGGTCCCCTCGGTTCCGCTCGGCGAGGAGGTCTTCGAGCAGCGGCAGGACCTCCTGCAGCCGCTGATGGCCTTCGTCTCGCGGCGCGGCCGCCTGCCGGCCGACGCGGAACTGGACGTCGCGCCACAGATCAAGGAGGTCTTCGGCAGCCTCGCGCGAGCGTTCTCCCTCGTCCGCCGTGTCACGGGCCCGGACCCGTGGGAGACCGCTCGCCGCGAACGCCGCGACGACCTGCTCGTGTACCTGGCCCTCGCGGCTTTCGGCAAGCGACCGAAGTTCCGGCAGCTACCGGACGCTCTGCGATGCGACATCCGCGCGTTCTTCGGCACGTACAAGGCCGCCTGCACGGAGGCCGACGGCCTGCTGTACTCCGCCGGCGACCAGGATGCCATCGACCGGGCGTGCGCCCAGGCCCCGGTCGGGAAGATCCTCCCCGGCGCGCTGTACGTGCACCACACCGCGCTCTCGCGCCTGCCGCCCTTGCTGCGCGTCTACGAGGGGTGCGGGCGCCAGCTTGCCGGCTCCGTCGAAGGCCTGACCTTGATCAAGCTGGGACGCCGCCAACCCAAAGTGTCGTACCTGGTGTACCCCGAGTTCGACCGTGTCGGGCATCCGGCGCTCGCCGAAGCCGTCATCGGCGACCTAGCCACGCTGAGGTTGTACCACCGTGATTACCGACGCACGTCGAATCCGCCGATTCTTCATCGCAAGGAACTCCTGGTGAGCCGCGACCACCCGAGCCACCGTCGATTCGCGCGCCTCAGCGCGCGCGAGGACGGCCTCGGATTGCTGAACTCCGGTCAATCCATCGGCACGCGTGCCGAATGGGATGCGGTCTTGCGGCGCAGAGGCGTCACCATCCACGGCCATCAGGTGGCGTCCGCGGCGCAGTAACCGGGACGAACAATGCCCCCGGCATGGGATGTGGTCTCCGGTCTGGACTTGCGGGACGCCTACCTACGGAACTCCCTTCCCGAGCTCGTCCCCGAGTCGCCGGCCATTTATCTGTGGCGTCGGGCCCTTCGAGCTCCACGGCGGGCGCTCAGCAGTAGCACCGAGTTCACGAAGTGGCTGAACGGCGCGATGCAGATCCCGATCGCGGAAGTTCGCGACCAACGGCTCTCGCACTTCGCCGTCGTCGACCAGCTCACCATTCGGGGCGCCGGGCTAACGCCAACCAAGCAGCACCAATTTGGCCCTCTCATGGCCACGCGTCGGGCGCGCGAGTGGCTGGCCAAGTACCTCCACGATCTCCGCGATCTCCTTCCTCCCCTCTACTGCGGCGAGACAGCGGACCTAGCTCAGCGCACGCGGGCGCATCTCTCGGGCGAGACAGGCTTTGGCCAGCGACTTCAACGGCCGAAGGTTGGGATCTCGTGGCCCGATCTGGAGCTGCTCTTCTATCAGTTGGACCGGCTGCAGCTGCGAAATGATGCCCGTGCAGCCGAGCTCCGGAAGCTACTCGAACTGTTGACGACGACGTTCTCCGTGGCCGGCTACGTTTCCCGGCGCGGTTAATCGCGGGAGAACCGATGATGAGCGGTCGACGAGTTGTCGAGGACGTACCTGCCACTCCTCACTTTGACTTTCTTTACGGACGGTACCACCTATCCTCGTGGGTCGTACCGTATTTCTCCACCATCATGTCGCTCCGAGACGCAGCGGATAGCCTTCGCCTCGCCGCAGCCTTCGCGGGTTCTGATGAAGTCCAGTGGCGGCTCGATGAGCTTTACCAACGCGAAGTCGATTGGCCTCGGGTCGAACGCCGAATTGTCCCGTACCTGCGAGACTCCGAACAGCCGCAGTTTTTCAACGCCCTGACGATCGCTCTCCTGCCCACGGGCCATAGCCTCGCCGACACGGAGCACGCCTTTGCGCCAGACCGACCCTGGAGGCCCCCGACATTAACCGACGCAAAGCGCTTCGCAAAGACGCTCACGGTCGGGCCGATCGCCTGCGGCTACTGGACCTCTTGGGACGACTTCTCCCAAGCAGAGGCGAGAACGGGCCAGATGCGTTGGAACCCCGACCAGGTGTTCGCAGTAGCCTTGGACGGCCAGCACCGGCTGGCAGCCATTCAGCAGTTCGTCGAGAACCCCGGCATTCCGGACGAGCATCTGCGAGCAACGTCCGTACCCGTGATCTTCGTCGCACTCGATCCACGCTTTGGATACGAGACGCCGGGGCCGAAGTCGCTAGTCGATGTACTTCGGATCGTCTTCATCGACCTCAACAAACACGCAAAGATCCCCACGCGAGCCCGTCAGATTCTACTTGACGACAAGGATCCGACGTCGGTTTGCGTTCGTGCACTCGTGGGGCAAACCGTAAGCGGCAATACGACCGATTTGGACGCGACACCGCCGCGTCTACCGTTGGCGCTCGTTGACTGGCACACGGAGCAGGCAAAGTTCGACGAGGGTCCGTACGTAACCACGATCTTGACCCTCGACTGGGCGATCACGGCTTTGCTCGGCGCGCGGCCCGTACAGAACTTCATGGACTACCCGGCCATCAAGAAGCAGGTGCAAGCGCTATCGCAATGGCTATCCATAGACCTGACGCGGGCCCTTAGTCGTCTCGATGATCTGGAAGCGCTCGACCTTCAGCCGTTCGGCTACTCGGAGAGCCAGGAGAACAACGAACTTGAGCAGATAGCAGCAGCGTTCCAGCAGATTTGGAATCCCGTCTTCAAGCATCTCCTCACGGAATTCAAGCCCTACCGCGACCTTATCGCGTTCCGAAACGAAGACGGATCGTTTGCGTTGAGCTTCTCGAATTGGTACCGCCTATACCACCAGAAGAAGCGCGACTCTTATGAGGGTCGGGCGACGGCGGAATACAGGCAGCTACTCGGTCGCCTGCAGACGGACGCCAGTCCAATTGGCGAGAATCAGCTTCACGCGCTGCGCACTGGCATCGAGGCACACAAACAGAATCTAGCGTTCAATGTGGTGTTTCAGCGCGCGTACTTCCTCGCATTTCGGGAGTGGTTCAGGGTGGGCGAAGCGCACCTCGAGGATCTTGACGAGACCGATCTCGATGGTGCTTTTGAAGAAGACGGGGACGAAGAGGGCGAGTACGATACAGAAGACGTCGTTGCGGGCGATCGGACGGAGGACAGGGACGCGGTAACGGACGACGATGCAGAAGATGCGGCGAGCGGTCTGGCTGCTCACCTTCGACAGCGAGCGCAGGAGTTCGTGGAATGCCTCAACGCGGTTGTCGAGCGGGTACCACTCATCCTTGAACAGGATTGTGTTTTCGATAGCGATGACGGATTGGAAGAGCAGCGGTTTTGGTTGGGCAGTCTAGTAGTAGCGGAGGGGACAATCGACTTCACGCAGGGTGCGTCGCTGCGGGCTAAGGAAGTGCTGTTCTGGGCAGTGGCAATGCAGATGTACGATCGACGGGTGAACCCGGGGCAGCGGTCAGACTTCGACGACTTTTGGGCGGACGTATTCGACTCCGAGATCAGCTACCTGAAGAGGATCCGTCGTAGCATAGTGCGCTTTGCGGAGAGAGAGGGCTCGGCGGGACCGCGGATACTCAGGGCACGCGGAGAGGAGTTTGATAGAGACGCGGGTCGCGAGGAGGCAAGGGTGCGCATGAAGTGGCTGTGGACTGCTCTGGAGCTGTGAAGGAGGAGAGCAGCACGGGACTCCAGGAGTATGCGGGCGAGAACAAAACACGGGCGCCTTTTGCACGACTTGGAAGCGTACTATCCCGGACTTGCGCGGGAGTACGCCAAGGATTCGGACGGGCCTGTGGAGGAAGGCGGCGACGGCGAAGGGCAACCGGCGGTGCGCGTTCGGTTGCGGGCGGCGCAGGCCGGGCCACCGCTGCTTGGGTATCAGTTGGAGTTGGTGACCGAGTTCGAGAGGGTGTGTACGGCGCCCAAAGGAAACAACGTCGCCCTACTGACGTTGCCGACTGGCGCTGGGAAGACGCGCACCGCGGCAGTTGCCTTGCTTCGATTGCTGACCAACGGTGACGCGCAGACGGTGTTGTGGTTGGCGCCGACTCGTGAACTATTGGAGCAGGCCACGGCGACACTGGAATCGGTCTGGCACTGGGACCGAAACGCCGTGGACTTGGATCTTGTGCGAGCGGATCTTCTGCCGCGATTTCCACAGGACGTCGAACGCGGCATACTGTTCGCGACACCGCACATGCTCGCCGCGCGTCTCAGGCGGGGCGTGATGCCGGACGCGGATGTGGTTGTGTTCGACGAAGCTCATCACGTGCAGGCGCCTGTCTTCAGGCGGGCGCTTGAGCAGGTTCGGCGGGCGCGGACGACCGCGATCATCGGACTGTCCGCTACACCAGGGAGGACGTCGGAGGAGGAGACGGAACGGCTCGTGGATTTCTTCGATGGGCGCTTGCTGAGGAGCGAGGAGCTAGGCCGGGATCCGATAGGTGTTCTGCAAAGGCGAGGCGTGCTTGCGCGGGTTGCGTTCAAAGATGTTCCGCGTGGGGCCGCGAACGCCGCTGGGCGACGCGGTACGGCGGTTGACCCGGCGGGGGACGTGGAGCGGTTTCGGGCTACGGTGCGGCTCGCGAAGGGGCTGGCGAGGAAGGCGCGGGTTCTTGTCTTCGCGCCGAGCGTAGATCACGCGGGGTTGATTGCAGGGGCGCTGCGTTGTCAGGGGACGGGAGCGGCGTCAGTGTCGGCGCGGCACGAGCATGGGATTCGCAGGGAGAGGCTTAGGGCGTTCGAGCGTGGCGAGTTGTCGGTGATCGTGAACAAGCAGCTGCTAGCAACGGGGTACGATTGCCCGGCGGTTCGGCACGTCATCCTGGCGACGACGATTGGATCTCCGATTCTGTTTGAACAGATTGTCGGTCGTGCATCGCGTGGGCCGCTTGTCGGAGGACATGCACGCTCGACGGTGTGGCAGTTCGAGGACCACTTGGCGGCACACGGATTGCCGCAGTCGTACTATCGGTACAGTGACTACGACTGGAAGTAGCCGAGGAGGCAGCG
>JAPOYG010000690.1 GCA_026706755.1 Acidobacteriota bacterium | reverse complement strand
CGACCACTACGAGAACCGTCTGAAGTTGGTCCTCGGCCCCGACCATTATCGCGCCGCGCTCACCCTCTTGACCGAGGCCGCAGTCAATGGCGGCGTGCTGTGGCGTCGCACCATCGATCGCTATCAGGAGGAGTTCCGCGCCTGGGCACCGGGCGAGGAACTGGTGCCGATCGACGACGTGCTTCGCGTGCTCGAACACGACGGGTATCTGGAGGCCCACGGCGACGGCTACCGATTCGTCTCGGGCCTCCTCGAGGATTGGTGGCGCGCCCGGCACGAGCGGCACTTCGTCCCCATCGCGCGGCGTTCGGATTCGCAGAGAACATGACGGATGGCCGCGCCCACTCGCAAGTTCAACCCCGGCTTCCTCACCGACGACGAGCTCGTGGCGTCGTACTGCGTGCGAACGGCAGAGTTCGAGCTGCTCGTCGACGTCCTGCGCGACTGTACCGGAGCCTCGAACCCCCACCAGCTCGTGATCGGCCCGCGTGGCAGCGGGAAGACGACCGTGCTCCTGCGCATCGCGGCCGAGCTGCACCGGGATGCCGCGCTGGCGTCGCGCTTCTTCCCGATCGTGTTCGCGGAGGAGAGCTACGACGTCGCCACCGCCGGGGAATTCTGGCTGGAGTGTCTGACCAACCTGGCGGCGCAGGCGCCGCGCCGAGACGACGCACCCGACCTGCATCGCACCATCGAAGAGTTGCGAGCCGTCCGCGACGATCGGGCGCTGGCCGATCGTTGCCTCGGGGCGCTGCTGGACTTCGCGGACCAGGAGAACAAGCGGCTCCTGCTGCTGGCCGAGAACCTGAACATGCTGTTCCGGGACATGGCCCACCCCGATGAGGGATGGCGGTTGCGCAAGACGCTGCAGACCGAACCGCGCATCATCGTGTTCGCGAGCGCGACCAGCCGCTTCGACGAGATCGACCACCCGGATCGAGCGCTGTACGACCTTTTCCGAACCCGCACGTTGCGCCCCCTCGACACGAAGCAGTGCGCCGTGCTGTGGGAGACGGTGACCGGTCGCCGCCCCGCGCGCCGGACGGTCCGCTCGCTGGAGATCCTGACCGGCGGGAGCCCGCGGCTGATCGCGATCGTGGCCCGCTTCGGCGCAGGCCGATCGTTCCGCGAGCTCATGGCCGATCTCTTCGATCTGATCGATGACCATGCGGAGTACTTCAAGAGCCACATCGAATCGCTCCCGGCGCAGGAACGACGTGTCTATCTCGCGCTCGCCGCGTTGTGGAAGCCGGCAACCACCCGCGAGATCGCGGACCAGGCCCGGGTCGGCACCAGCACGTGCAGCGCTCAGCTCGGGCGCCTCGGTGAGCGCGGGGTGGTGCAGGTTACTGGTGGAACCGCCAGGCGCAAGCAGTACTACCTGACCGAGCGCCTGTACAACATCTACTACCTCCTGCGGCGCCGGCGCGGGCCGGACCGGCTGGTCGAGGCTCTCGTTCACTTCATGGAGTCCTACTACTCGCCGGCCGAGTTGAAGGACATCAGCGATCGCATGGTCCGTGACGCGGGCAGCCTTGGTCCGGAGATGCGGTCGCTGCAGCGGATCGTACTGGCGTCCTTGGTGGAGTTGCTCGGCCTTGCGCAGGAACGCGATGAGTTGCCGGCAACGATGCCGGCAGGCCCTCGAGGATCGGCGCAACGGGATGAACTTGCGGCGCGGGACCTCTTCAAGACCGCGTCGAAACCTGGGAAACCCGCGGAAGACACCGTGGCGGCCTGCGATGAGATCATTCGCCGCTTCGGCGAGAGTGAAGGACCCGCCGTTCTGGTGTGGGTCGCGAAGGCTCTTGTCCACAAGGGGGCAGCTCTCGGCAAGTTGGACCGACCGCAGGAGGCGCTGGAGTGCTGCGACGAGGTGATCTTTCGTTTCGGGGAGACCGATTCCCCGGCCCTCCAGGAGTCGGTTGCGATCGCCCTCGTCAACAAGGCAATCCCGCTCGGCGCACTGAACGGCCCGCAAGACGCGATGGAGACTTGCGACGAAGTGGTCCGTCGTTTCGGGGAGAGCGATTCCCCGGCGCTCCAGCAGTCGGTTGCCACCGCCCTCCTCAACAAGGGTCGCGCCTTCGACGCGCTGAACCGACCGCAGGACGCGCTGGAAGCCAACGACGAGGTGGTCCGGCGCTTCGGGGAGTCGGAGACTCGCGGCATCATGGTGCGGGTCGCAGCCGCCCTCTTGAGCCGAGGAGTCGCTCTCGGCGATCTGAACCGACCGCAGGACGCCCTGAAGGCCTACGACGAGTTGGACGGTCGTTTCGGGGAGAGTGACTCTCCCGCCATCCAGGAGTCGGTTGCTGCCGGTCTCGTGAACAGAGGAAGCGCTCTCGACGCGCTGAACCGACCGGAGGACGTCCTGGACGTTTGCGACGAAGTGATCAGTCGCTTCGGTGGAGGCGATACGCCCGCGCTGATCGAGTCGGTCGCGGCTGCCCTCGGGAACAAGGGGGCTGCCCTCGGCGCGCTGAACCGGCCGCAGGACGCACTGGAAGCCTGCGACGAGGTGATTGGTCCGTTCCGGGAGAGCGAGGTCCCAGCTCTCCAGGAGTCAGTGGCGAGGGCCCTCGTGAACAGAGGGCGCGCGCTCGTCGCGCTGAACCGGCCGCAGGACGCGCTGGAAGCCAGCGACGAAGCAATCCGTCGTCTCGGGGAGAGTCAGATTCCCGGCGTTCTGGAGAGACTGGCCCAGGCCCACGTGAACAGAGGAGACATCCTCGCCGCGCTGAACCGGCCACAGGACGCGTTGGAAGCCTACGACGCGGTGATCCGTCGTTTCGCGACGGGCCAGGCCCCCGCTCTTCTGGTGGCGGTGGCGGTTGCGGCCGCCCTCGTCAACAAGGGACGTGTCCTCGCCGCGCTGAACCGGAGGCAGGATGCTCTGAGGCTCTACGATGACGTGATCGAACGTTTCGCGAAGAGTGAGATGCCCGCCGGTCCGGAGTGGACCGTGAAGGCTCTCATGTCCAAGGCGGCTGCGCTCGACGAACTGAACCGGCCACAGGACGCGCTGGGAGCTTACGAGGAGGTGGTCCGTCGTTTCGGGAAGAGCAAGACCCTTCCTTTCCTCGAAGCGGTTGCGACCGCCCTCGTGAACAGCGGGTTCGCCCTCGTCGCGCTGGACCGACCACAAGACGCACTGGAGGCCTGCGACGAGGTCGTTCGCCGGTTCGGGGAGAGCGAGAACCCCGCCCTCCAGAGGTCGTGCGCGACCGCCCTCGTGAACAGAGCCGGCGCCCTTGGCGCGATGGGCCGGTCGCAGGGCGCACTGGAAGCCTGCGATGAGGTTGTCCGGCGCTTCGGGGAGAGTGCGATTCCCACCATTCTGGAGAGGGTTGCCACCGCCCTCGTCAACAAAGGGGCAGTCCTCGACGGGCAGGATCGGCCGCAGGACGCGCTGGAGGCCTACGACGAGGTAGTCCGTCGCCTCGGAGAGAGTGCGACCTCGGGGCTCGGCGTGAAGGTCAAGGACGCCCTGCTCGGGCGAGCCAGGATTGAGATCGAGCGACGCCAGTTCGAGTCGGCCGTCCGGACGGCCGGGCGGGTGATCGAGCACGGTCACCGCGGCTCACCGCTGCAACAAGTGCGTGGCCACCTGATTCGGGCCGCAGCGCTCCTCACCCTCGGAGAACGCTCCGCGGCCGAGCAAGACGTCGAGGCGGTTCTTGCGCTCCCGGAGCTGAGTCTCGTCTTGAGGGACGGCGTCATGGCCCTGATTGACCTGAGCGTCGCCCTCGGGCCGCGTCGCATGCATGACCTCATTCAGGCGTCGCCGTCGGCGGATCTCCTGCGGCCGCTGACCACCGCGTTGGAGCGTGAGCTTGGGCTCGAGCCCCGGGTAGCGCGAGAGGTCGATGAAGTGTCTCGGGATATCCAGCAGCTGCTGGCGACGCTGAAGGCGAGTCGTAGTCGTCGACTGCAGGAGCTCAAGCCTTGAGCGTCTCGTTGGCGGTGGTCCTCACGAACCCACCCTCCGCTCCGCCTCGACCTCCTCGAAGACGGACACCGGGTCCTCGAGCAGCGGTGCGTCGGCGCCCTTCAGGTAGCGGTCGAAGAAGGCCACCGTCAGCGCGTTGATGATCTCGTGGCCACGCGCCGGCTCGATGCCCGGTGACGCCGCCCCCGGGATGAACAGCGGGAGGTCAGAGAAGCTCGCGTGGTTCGTCCCGGCGATGGTGACGTCGTACCAGTCCCCGGTCGAAGCCGCTCTGAGGCCCGCCGCCCTTTCCCTGACGGCGGCCGTCAGGCGCTCCATCGATTCGTTGAAGGCAACGATCGAGTCGGGGTTTTCGAGAGGTGGCGTCTCGGCAGCGGCGGCACTGTGCATGAGCATGAAGGGCCGGGTGGTGCCCTGCGTCGGGGCAACGCCGAAGAGCAGGCCGTCGTGATCGATCGCCGCCTTCACGCGCTCGTCGGCGACGCTCATTTCGATCGAGTTCGCGCCACCGAAGGACCACCCGTACATCCCGACGCGGTCAAGGTCCAGCCGCCCGGCGAAGGGGCCGTAGGCGTTCAGCGTCTCGATCCGGTCCAACACGAACGCCGCGTCGGCGTTCCATTCGGGAAAGACGTGCTCATCGAGGAATCCCCAGCTGGCGACGGCATCGCTGTACAGATCCCCCGTGGGTTCGGGGAACGTCAGCGCATCCGGGGCGACCGAGGAACCGTCCGGCAGGAATTGCGTCTTGTTGAACCCGTTGTGGTCGATCGACACCACCACGTAGCCGTGGCTGGCCAACTCCTCGGTGGTGAAGGTGCTGGTGAAGCGTGTCCAGCCGCCGCCGTGGCTGTACACCACGACCGGGAACGGCCCCGGCGCGGGTGTCGCGTCCCGAGTCGCGTGCGTGCGAACGTGAGTGACGCTGACGAAGTCCTCGCCCTCGCCGAACTCCGCAATGTCGCCCACGTACAGGGCGCCGCCCTCGCCTTCATCGCGGGCGGGGTACCACACCCGCACCGCGACGGAGCGCACGTCGCGGGGGTCCCGCGTGAAGCGCTCGGGGCGGCTCTCGTCGGTCCAGCGGTACTCGGTCATGCCGATTGCGTGCAGGCCGGTGGGGACCGCGAAGGGGCGCTCGGGGATGTCGGGTGGGACCTCCGTTTCGACTTGGGCCGGGGCCCCACGCTCGCCTCCGGGCGGCGCGGGATCGAGCCCGGATGCGGCGGCAAGGCTCGCGCACGCGATCGCGAGGGTTACGGGGTGCAGCCACTTGTTCACGATGATCCTCCCGGAGTCGCCCGCGCATCCGAGACCGATCGGCCGCTTGACGGGCCGCAGCCGCCTCGCAGGTCGACCGCCTCCGTTCTCTGCTCGCCCCTGACGCTCGCGCTCAGCGGAGCGTCGGTGACGAACCCCCTTCCCTGGCGTGCATTCGTGCAGTCGCGGGCCGGGCAAGGGACTACCCGAGACGCTGGGATTCTGCCACGGTGACCCACGGAATCACCCGCAACCGTTGTGGCCGGAGCGCAGAGCGGCCGCGACTCATGTGGTCGCGGCCACTCTCGTGGAGTTCGCCTCCAGCCCTCGGCAGGGTCCGCCGACCCGAACATCCGCCGCAGCGCCCGCCGTATGACGTCCAGAATCAGGTGCGAGATCGGCACCAGGATCAGGTGATGAAGGTGGCGAAGATCACCCCGAACGCCAGCGAGACCGCCATCTGAACCAGGAAGGCGGCCTGCATGCTGCGGTCCAGCATCAGGTGCGCGAGCCCGAAGCACGTGGTCAGCGACGTGAGCAGGATGGGACGGCCCCGGTTGCTCCCGGCTTCACTCGCCGCCGCCGCGCCAGACGTTGTCCGACGGCGTCCGCTCGAACGACGGCCAGGCGTCGATCAGCGTGAAAGGTGCGTCCGGCTCGACCGTCGCAGGGACCGGGCCGAGTCGCCGCCGGTCGCCGCTGCCGTCGTCGAAACGCTGCGTGACGTGGATCTCGGTCGCGATCGGCTCCCAGCCACCGTCGCGCCAGACCCAGCGCTGGCCGGCGATCTCGAGCGTCCGCTCCGCCGCCCGCGAGACCAGGATGTCCGACGACGCCGGCGGTCCCAGCAGCCCCTCCGCCACGCCGGGCCCGCTCGCCTCCGCCAGGGCGGCGGCCAGCGGTGCGCCGGCCCGCACGCCGGCCACCACCGCGCCCAATGCGTCGACGGCCGCGGCCGGGCCGACGGATTCCACCCAGCCGACCGTCGCCAGCGGCGTGTATTCCCGTACCCAGGGGGCGTCTCCGGCGGACGCGACGCCGGCGGCGGGCGCGTCGAGAGCGCCGAGCGCCTCGACGACCTGGTCGCTGGCGCGAGCCTGCAGGGCCAGCCACGCATCCGCCCCGTCCTCTCGCCGGACGCATTCGAGGCCGATCCAGCCCGGGACGCCGATACGCAGCCAGTCCTCTCCAGGCTCCCTGCGGAGATCGGCCCCGTCCGCTACGTGGCGCGCGGCCAGGGCCGACGCAATTGTCGCCCGCCGACGCCAACGGCCGAAGCTCTCCCCCGCGATGTCCCAACCCTCGTGCTCCGGCAGCCACAGCAGGTCACCGTAGAGCGTCGTCTCGCCGCGCTCTCGCGGTGCCTGCAGCACGGTGCGGACCGCCGGCGCGCTGCCGAGGGTTCCTTCGACGCAGTTGCGCATCTCCCGGACGTCGTCGAGGACCCCGCCGACGTCGCGCGCACGCTGCGGCCCGTGCAGGGCGGTCACCCCCCCGCGGCGGGTCTCGATCGGCGCGCCCGGCCACCACGCGGCCGCGAAGTCCAGCGGCCCTGCCGTGCGGCCCGTCGCGGCCAGCCGGGTGCCGTCGGGGCGACCCGCATCGCGACCGGCGCCGGCGAAGGTCACCGACCAGCGCCAGTCCCCCGCCGGCGCCACGCCGGCCGCGGGCGCCAGCGCGCCCGCCGCCACGTCCCCCGGGACCGGATCCAGGCGGTGGGCTGCGCGCTGGTCGGGCGCGCGCACCAGCCTGTCGGGGTCGTGGCCGAGCGCCGGCAACAGGTCGGCGGCGCGGAGCCATACCCCGGAGGGGTGCAGCCAGGGGCTCTCTCCCTCGGCCGACCACCCGTCTCCGTGGGCGACGACCTCCAGCTCGACCGTGCAGCCTTCTTCCTCGGCTCCGCCCCCCCCGGTGCCCGACCCCGATGGCTCCGGCACGCGCGTCGCGGGCGCGTCGCGCTCCGCACCGGGACCCGTCGGCCCGCAGCCATCGAGCACCACGGCGAAGTGGTCCAGCGCGACCGTCACGGGAGCCTCGCGGCCATCGACGGCGGCGCGTGCAATCTCGGCGCCATGGGGAAGCGAGCCGTGCAGCGTCCGGGAGCTCGAGCGTACGCCGTCGAGGCGCCAGCGGGCGGTCGCGCGCCGTGCAGCCGCGTCGATGGCGATGGTCGCTTCCCCGCCGGCGACGGCGAACGGCGCTGCCGCACCCCACCAGCGCGCCTCCCACGCGGCGTCGTCCGCGGTTTCGGCGGCCGCGGACTCGTAGCCGCCCCTGCTCACGAGCCGGTCGTGCAACACCGTGTGCAGTCCCACGGCCAGCGCGACAGTGCCCGCAGCCAGCGCGCCCGCGCGGCCGACGAGCCTCCTTGCGCCGGTTCGCCAGCGGAGAGGCACGGTGAGCGCGGTCCCGCGCGGCCAAGCCAGCCACGCTACCGCGACGAGGACCGCCGCGACGACCACCTTGAAGAGGTCGGCGGTCAGCACGTAGCCCAGCCACGGCCCCCACCCGGAGAACTCCGACAGGGTGACGCCCGGTGGTACGCCGACCTGCGCCGGCGGGTAGGTGGTGACGCCGAGCTCGTTGTTGATCACGATGAAGAACGCGAAGATGACACCTGCGGCGTGCGCCGCTCCCGCGTGACGGATCAGCGCGTGGGCCAGCAGCACGAGTGCGCACACCTCCAGCAGGGACGGCGCGAGGAGCAGCCCGAAGTAGAGCACGGGGTCGAGCAGGCTGAAGGCGTCGGGGACCGCGAGGGCAACCACGATCCACACCGAGAGCACCGGCGTCAGTGCGAACAGGACGGTGACGGCGGCAGCGGCCAGCGCGCGGCTGGCCACGCGGCTGCCGAGCGGAGCGGGGGTGGCGTCGGCGACCTCGCCGTAGCCGGCGCGGTCGTCCCGGCGCGCCATGGTGCCCACGAAGCCGGCCACCAGGAACACGATGATCAGGTAGTAGAACTCGATCAGCAACGGGCCGACGAGGTGCGGACGGGGGTGGAGAGGGCCGTCCGCATGAAAGACGACATGAACGAAGGCGCCGCCGACGCCCATCGCGGCCAGGATGAGGAGAGCGAGCGGCGCGGCCCAGCCTCGGAACGAGAGGGTGAAATGCCAGGCCGCTTCGCTCCACGTGGCGCCCGGCCACGAAGGCCTCGCGGGCGGGCCGAGCGGCGGGATGCCGGGAGCCCCCGGATCGACCCTCCGCCCATCCTCGGCGCGGCCCGGTCCCCGTGCCGGAGGTGCCCGCTCCAGCGTCAGCCGCTCTCGCTCCACCCGGCGCAGCACGACGATCAGCAGGAGCAATCCCGGGAACGTCCAGAGCAGGCGGTTGGCCAGGAGCGGCGGCGTCATCTCCAGGACGCCCGCGGCCTTCTCGCGCGGCGTCCAGAGGTTGGACTGCTCCTCCACTTCCGCGAACGCGGACGGATCGAGGAGTGACGCCATCGCGGGGTCGGCGTCGGCCCCGCGCACCACCACCATGGCGACCATCCAGACCAGCATGATGGCCGCCGCGCACGCGAACGGCCCGCCCACTCCCCGCGTCCGGATGGTGGCGCACAGGAACAGGGCGCCGGTCCCCACGGCCGACGGCAGCGTCAGGATAAGCAGCGCGTGGCCGATCGCGAAGAACGGCTGCGGTCCGATCGTGTCGGGAGGGAACACGCCGAGGGCGCCGAGGGGGGGGACCAGCAGGAACCCGATGCCTGTCGCCAGCGACAGCACGCAAGCAAGGCCCACGGCGCCGAGGTAGCGGGCGGCGAGGAGCGCCCGAAGCGAGATGGGAGCCGAGAGGACCATCTCGTGCAGGCTGGCCGCCCGGTCGCGCACGACTACCTGCGCGAAGAGCCAGGCCCAGACGAAGAGCAGCCAGATCGCCTGCCCTGCGATCATCAGGTAGACGAGGTGCGGGCTGTTGCGCGGCACGTCCGTCGCCCCGTAATCGCGCAGGTTGTCCGCGCTCAGCAACACCAGCATCAGGTACGCGATCAGCCCGGGGAACGCGATCGGGATGAGCGGCCCCCGGCAGCCGGCGCGGAACTCGTACCAGGCCTCGGCCGCCGCGAAGCGCAGGGTGCTCACGCCACCGCCTCCTCGTCCCGGACGCCCGCGCGCGCGATGGCCGCGTGGTAGACGTCCTCCAGGCGCGGCGCGTGAGGCGCCCAGATTTCGCCGGGCGAGCCCGCCGCCTCGACAGTGACCAGCGCACCCACCGGCGTCGCCGAGGCGTGCAGTGCGTCGTCGGGCAGCGACTCGCCGCGGGGCACCACCCGCGACCAGAGGCGGCCTTCGAGGGGCTCGGTCAGGGCGGCCGGCGTGCCCTCGGCGACAATCCGCCCGCCGGCGAGGATCGACAGCCGTTCGCAGAGGCTCTCGACGTCGTCGACGATGTGCGTCGACAGCAGGACGACGTTGTCGGCCGCGATGTCGGCCAGCACACGGTGGAAGCGGCTGCGTTCCGCCGGGTCGAGGCCCGCCGTCGGCTCGTCGACGATGAGGAGTCGCGGGCTGCCGGCGAGGGCCAGGGCGATGCCGAAGCGGCGCAGCATGCCGCCGGAGTAGGTGGCCACGGCGCGGTCGGCGTCCGCGCGGAGGTTGACCCGCTCCAGGAGCTGCGCCACCTCCTGCCGCCGCTCGCGCCGGTCCGTCCTGCCCTTGAGCCAGGCGAAGCGATCGAGCAGTTGACGCCCCGTGACGGTCGGATACGTGCCGATGTGCTGCGGCAGATACCCCAACCGCCGGCGCACGTAGTCCGGGTCGGCGAGCGCATCGACCCCGTCCAGCGTAATCGACCCGCTGTCGGGCTGCTGCAGGGTGGCCAGGGTCCGCATCAGGGTGCTCTTTCCGGCGCCGTTCGGGCCCAGCAGTCCGTAGAGGCCCGGGCCGACCGTGAGGTCGACCTGGTCCAGGGCCCGAATGCCGCCGGGGTAGGTCTTCGTCAAGCGGGTGACCTGCAGACCCTCCATGGCGTTGTCCATTGCGTGCTCCAAGTGCCGCCGGCTCGCCCGTTCAGCGCGTGAACGACCGTGTGACTGAGGATGGCGTCGTGTCCCGCGGCGTCGACATCGAGGCAATCGAACCGCGACAGATCCGCATCGAACTCGTGCGTCAGATCGAACCGGCGGTAGCCCGTGACGGCGTCGATCGCCCACGGTCGTCGAGGGCGACGTGCGTCTCGATGCCCGCGGCCTCGTTGGGCACGACGAGGTAGAACCGATTGGCTCCGCGGACGCGATGTCCGGAAGGAGACGCCCCGCCGAACGCGGGGTGGCGTCAGGAACGCGTGAGTCGCGAACGAACTGACGGGGTACTACGCGGGTGGGCCGCGCGTGGGCCGGATGCCGAGCACGGCGCCGGGTTCGCGCTGCGAGCGAACGGACGGGACGACGTGCGCGACACGGTCGGGCGCGGACGTTGCAGGAGTCCTGTCCGCCTCGATCACCAGCGGATGCCGGAAGTGGCAGGCATCGCAGTCGGCGTGGCTACCGTCCCACGCGTCGGGGTCGTGACCGTGCAGGAGGACACCCGTCGCACCCAGGGCCACCACCACGACGAGCGCGGCCGGGACCGCCACGGCCCGCTTCAACGACACCATGCCCCCTCAACTAGACCAAACAGGCGCCCCAGCGTCAAGGCGGGGCGTACGGCGGCCGGGATCCTCGCTCGTGTTACGGTGCGGGCCGGCCAATTGCGCCGCGGCTCGCGTTTCTGCTTCAATCAAGCGGCGATCGCTGTCCTCCCGCCCGACCCTGCGTCGGGTCGCGAGGGGTTTGCGCCTTTGTACGGCGAGGACTCCTGCAGGTCGGTTCAGCAGCAGGCGGAGCCGTCAGGCGACGAACAGCGGGCCAGGCGTTTGCGCCGTAGACCGTGCCATTGAGGAGCCCGCCCCCGCGCAGACTCCCAACGCGCCCGCGAGGGCGCGCGGCCGCTTCGCGCACGCCTCCGGAGGCGGTCCGCGACCGACGAGGACATGACCGGCGCCCCCTATCGAGCCACGCTGCGCTGCATCCGCGGCTGTGCCGGCGAGCACTCGCTGCTGACCGCGGTATACCGCTGCCCCACCTGCAACGACCTCCTCGAGGTGGCGCACGACCTCGACGTGCTCCGCGCCCGCTCCGCCGGCTCCTGGATGCGGCTGTTCGACGAGCGCTACAAGCGCACCACGTGGCCCTACGGCTCGGCGGTCTGGGGCAAGAAGGAATGGGTCTGCCCGGACGTGGCCGACGACAACATCGTCTCGATGGACGAGGGGGGCACGAACCTGTTCTGGGCCGAGCGCTTCGGCCGCGAGATCGGCCTCGGCGACCTCTGGGTGAAGCTGTGCGGCAACTCCCACACCGGGTCGTTCAAGGACCTCGGGATGACCGTGCTCGTGTCGATCGTCCGCGAGATGATGCAGCGGGGCGCCGCCATCCGCGCCGTCGCCTGCGCGTCGACCGGCGACACCTCGGCGTCCCTGGCCGCCTACGCCGCCGCCGGGGGCATCCCGGCCATCGTCATCCTGCCCCGCGGCAAGGTGTCGACCGCCCAGCTCGTGCAGCCGCTGGCCAACGGCGCCACCGTGCTGGCCCTGGACACGGACTTTGACGGCTGCATGGCGATCGTCAAGCGCCTGGCGACCGAGGAGGGGATCTACCTGGCCAACTCGATGAACAGCGTGCGCCTTGAAGGCCAGAAGACGGTGGGCATCGAGATCGTGCAGCAGTTCGACTGGGAGGTCCCCGACTACGTCGTCATTCCCGGCGGCAACCTCGGCAACGTGAGCGCCCTCGGGGCCGGGTTCGACAT
>JAPOYG010000444.1 GCA_026706755.1 Acidobacteriota bacterium | reverse complement strand
GCCGGCTCGCATCCGGCCCACGCCGGGCGCTACTCTTCACGGGCTCGCGGCCGTCCTGACCGTGCTCCCCGCGGGTCAGGCAGAGGAGCGCAACGTCCGCCCCCAGGTGCGCGCACCAGGCGAGCAGGCCGCCGCAGGTGATCGATTCGTCGTCCGGGTGCGCGAAGACGGCGAGCAGCGAGCGGCCCCGGAGGTCGGCGGGCGGCGTCATCGCCGGTCCTTCACGGGCCGCCGAGGCGGGGTGCCCTTCGACCTGCGCGCCGACGGACGCGCAGGTCCCGCGTTCGGACCGGACAGCGCGGAGTAGATCCGGACGTAGCCGTCGACCATCCGGTCCGAGCCGAAGCGCTCGACGGCGCGAGCCCGCACGCGGGCGCGATCGAGCGCCTCCACCCGTGGCAGCCCCGCCACCAGGTCGTCGAGCGTCTCGAAGACGCCGCCGGTGACGCCGTCGTCGACCAGCTCGGGGACGGCGCCCCGGGCGAGCGCGGCGACCGGGGTGCCGCACGCCATCGCCTCGGCCAGGACGAGGCCGAACGGCTCGTCGGCCTGCACGGGGTAGAGCAGCGCCCGCGCCCCGCCGAGCAGTGCGGCTCGGGCATCCGGTCCCACCTCGCCCCGGCAGACGATCTGCCGTCCGTCGACGAGGGGCGCGACCACCTCGCGGTAGTAGGCGTTCTCGGCCGCCGCGAGCAGCAGCCGCCGTCCGGCGCGCCGCGCCGCGTCGATGGCGGCGAGCACGCCCTTGCCCGGGGTAAAGCGCCCGAGAAAGAGCAGGTAGTCGTCGGGGACGGCGCGGAAAGTGAGCGCGTCGGTGTCTACCGCGTGGTGCACGACACCCGCCACCGTCAGCCCGCGCAGCCGCTGCGCCTGGGCATTGGAGACGGCGATGAAGGGAGCGTCGCCGTAGCGCGACCAGAGCGCGACCTCGGCGTCGGAGGGCCAGTGGTGGACCGTCTGGACCATCGGGGCGCGCGCGAGGCGGGCGAAGGCGAGCCCCAGCGGTGCGTACTCGGCCTGGGCGTGGACGACGTCGAAGTCGGCCGCGCGCTCGACCGCGGCGGCCAGGTTGAACAGCTCGCACAGTTCCCACGGCCAGAGCGACGTGTCCGCGTGATAGCCCTCGTCGAACGTGGCGTGGAGCGCGGCGGGGGTCTCCGACGACCCGGTGGCGAAGAGGGTCACGTCATGGCCGCGGGCGACCAGACCCCGCGCCAGCAGATCGGTCACCGCTTCGATAGAGCCCGACCGCGGGGGAGGTACCGGCTGGGCTACGGGTGCCACCAGCGCGATGCGCAGGCGCCGGTTCCGGCCGCCGGGCCGCGGCGTGCTCGTGACGCCGCCGGTCGCGTGGTCGCGCTCGTCGCCCATCAGCGATTGGTGCGACGCTCGCGGTCGCGTCCCGGATTATCGCGTACCGCCGCAGGGGCGGCGCGTCCTGCCGCACGGCTGGGAGTCTGCGCCGCAGGGGATAGGATCTTGCGGGATCCGTCGGAAACGGCCAAGCGTCAACCGCGACCCAGGGTCTCGCGACAGTAAAAGCCGCTCGGCAACGGATGCCGGCCCGCGCGCGCCGCCAGGAGTCTCCCATGCACAGACCACTCATGACGCCTCGCATCGTCGCCGCGGCCCTTACCGTGGCCGGCATCGCGGTCCTGGTGGCGACCGCCGGCGGCCAGGGCCAGCGCGACCCGTTCGCGGGCGTCGAGCTCGAGATCGTCCCCGTCGCCGGACAGGTGCACATGGTCATGCGCCCCGGCGGGGGCGGCAACGTCGGCGTCTTCGCCGGCGACGACGGCGTGCTGCTGGTCGACTCGCTGTTCGCGCCGCTGGCGGACCGGCTGGTCGGCGCCGTCCGCCGCGTGTCGGACGAGCCGATCCGCTTCCTGATCAACACCCACGTGCACCCGGACCACATCGGCGGCAACGAGCCGCTCGCGGGCCGCGACGTCCTCATCTTCGCGCACGACAACGTGCGGGTGCGGACGCTCGACCGCCTCCGCTTTCCGCGCGGCGGCGGCCGGTTCGCACCGCAGCCTCCTGCGGGGGCCCGGCCGCTCGTCACGTACAACGACGCCGTCAGCTTTCACTTCAACGGCGAGGAGGTGCGCGCCTTCCTCGCCCCCGCCGCCCACACCGATGGGGACACCTTCGTCCACTTCCCGGCCTCCGACGTCCTGCACCTCGGCGACGTCTTCCGCACGACGAGCTATCCAATCGTCGACGTGTACAACGGCGGCACCGTGGCCGGGACGATCGAGGCGCTCGAGGCCGCGCTGGCCCTTGCGGGCCCCGACACGCGGATCATCCCCGGTCACGGGCTGCGCGTGGTCGGCCGCGAGACGCTCGTCGAGTTCCTCGGCATGATCCACGACATCCGCGACCGGGTGCGGACGATGATCGCCGAGGGGAGCACGCTGGAGGACGTGATGGCCGCCGCGCCGACCGCCGCCTACGACGCGCAGTGGGGGCAGGAGGCATCGTGGACGGCCAACGACTTCGTGCCCATCGTCTTCTACGAGCTCGGCGGCGGATCGCTGTTCGTTCGCTGAGGAGACGTTCGGGGCCCCGGCAGTTGCGTCACGCGCCGGCGCGCTCGAGCAGCGGCGGGAGCACGCGGCGGGCGTCGAAGCAGTCGCCGGCGATCCGTGCCGCCTGCGCGGCGTGCGCGGGGTAGTCGCGCTCGACGCGAGCGATGCCGTCAAGGGCTTCGTCGGCGGTCGAGAACGGGATCAGGCCCGTGCCCGACGGCAGGTGCGCGCTCCAGCCGGTCTCCTGCACGACCGCCGGCCGCCCCGCGGCCAGGTAGCAGGCGGTGCGGTCGCTGAACCATCCCGACCGGCGCGCCACGTAGGCGTGCTTCGCCACGCCGAACTCCGCCTTAGAGGTCTGAATGAAGTCGCGGTAGCCGTCCGTCGTGCGCGAGACGCCCATGGCGTCGAGCGGCGACCAGCCGTGGGCGCGGAGCAGCTCGTGCGGACCGTTGACGGCCAGCTCGAAGCGTTCCGGGGCGCGGGTTGGAAGGTCGATGAAGCGGACGAACTCGCGGTCCTTGTTGCCGTCGACGTCGGTGAAGCTCTCCGTCTTCCAGGTCATGACCGTCGTGAACCGGTCGCGGGACGGCGGGCGCTCCGTGCGCCAGAGGCGAGTGACGACCGGCTGCCATGTCCGGCGCCAGGTGAACTCGCCGGTCGGGACGTCGCAGGCCGGCGTCCCGATGTTCGCGCCGAAGGTGAACAGGTGATCGAAGCCCCGGAAGAAGTCGACGTACCAGGGAACACCCTTGGCGATCGCGAGTTGCGTGAACACCGGATCGGAGTCGATGAACACGCGGCGCGGGATCGCGCGGTACTCGTCGCGCCAGAACCAGGAGCCCCCCGACAGGTTGACGTAGAGATCGGCGTCCCGGCAGTACGCACGGAGGCGGTCGCGGCTCCAGCCGTGGTACGTCTCGTCGAAGTTGACGAAGCACCAGCGGTCGCCGAGGTCATACGGGGCCAGCGCGGCATCGATGTAGCGCGTTCCGTAGGACGGATCCTCCGAGACCGCGTTCGCCTCCGGGTCGTAGATGCACTCGCCGGTGTCCTCGAGGTAGCAGACCTCGTGGCCGAGGTCCCGCAGCCCGACGAGGTACATCAGCGAGCACCACGTCACGCCGCCGAACGGATAGCGCCCGATGATGCCGGCGAAGACGATCCGCATCTACACCGGCTTCCTTTCTTTCGCCTGCTGCGCTTCTGTGGCCTCCAGCTCCAGCGCATCGACCCGGTCCTGGTCCCGGTCCGTTCGCTTCGAGCGGATCAGCTCGCGCAGGCCGACGTACGGGATCTCGACGCCGTCGACGGTGGCGGTTCGCTTCGAGCGTACCGCGTCGCTGTACGCGAGGTCGCCCGCCGCCTTGAGCACGTCTACCCGCGGGTCGTCGCCGATGATCGTGATCACCTTCTCGTTCTCCGCCTCTGCCGTCAGCTCCCGGGCGAGCCCCATCGGCAGCGCCTGGAGTGCCTCCAGCAGTCGCCGCATGTTCTCCACGTCCCGCGGCACGAGCACGTCGATGTCCTTCGTCGCCCGCATCCGCCCGTGCAGGGCCATCGCCACGCCGCCCACGACGAGGTACTCGACGCCGCCGCGGTTCAGCAGCCTGCAGACGTCAATCCACTTGTCACCGATTCCACGGATTGGCTTGCTCATTCCTCCAGGCCGTGTAGTCGTCGAAGCTGTCGAACGAGATCGCGAAGTGCTCCTGCCGGTATGGGCTGAGCCTCGCGCAGGCGTCGCTGAGGTCGGCCGCTTCCCAGAACCGTCGGACCTCGATCGGTTCCTCGGTCTCTCGGGCGGCTCTCTCCCGCGCCGCCGCTCCGCTACGGTTGGCGTCGCCGTGCGTCTCCATGGCTGTCAGGTCCCGGGCCATCGTATCAATCCGTGGTGCCGGGCCCATGGGCTGCGACGCGGCGTTCCCCCGTCTGCGAGACCGGCGCCGTCGCCGGCTCGTCGGCCAGCCCCGGCTCGTCGAGCGAGACGCCGCGGCTGAGGCGCGCCCACATGCGGCGGTAGAGCTCGCTCGAATCGAGCAGGGCGTCGTGCGGCCCCTGGGCCGAGATGCGGCCGTCGACGAGGACCAGGATGCGCGTGGCGTCGCGAATGGTCGACAGCCGATGGGCGATGACGATCGTGGTGCGGCCCTCGCGGAGCCGGCGCAGGCTGTCGAAGACCGCCGCCTCGGCAAGGGTGTCGACGGCCGAGGTCGGCTCGTCGAGGATGAGAATCGGCGCGTCCTTCAGCAGGGCGCGGGCGATGCCGAGCCGCTGCCGCTCGCCGCCCGAGAGCGTCTTGCCGGCTTCGGCGACCGGGGTCGCGTACCCGAGCGGCAATCGGCTGACGGTGTCGTGGATGTACGCCGCGCGGGCCGCCGCCTCGACGTCGGCGTTCGAGGCGTCGAGACGGCCGTAGCGGATGTTGTCGGCCACGGTGCCCTCGAACAGCACGGGATCCTGGGGCACGAGCGCGATTCGCTCGCGCAGCGAGCGCAGGCGGTAGCTCCGGGCGTCGAGACGGTCGACCAGGACGCGCCCCGATGTCGGCTCGAAGAGCCGGGGAATCAGGTGCACGAGGGTCGTCTTGCCGGCTCCTGTCGGCCCGACGATGGCTACGAGCTCTCCTGGCCGGGCTTCGAAGCTGACGGCGTCGAGGACCCGTCGGGAACCGTCGTAGGAGAAGTCGACGTCCTCGAAGCGGACGTGCCCGGCCACCGAGCCTGCATCTCTGGCGTCCTTCGCGTCCGGCGTCTCGGGCCGGAGCGCCAGCATGTCGCGTACCCGGCGGGCGCTGACCACCGCCTGCTGCAGCGTGCCGACCGTGTGCGCGATGGCGCTGATCGGGTCGTACACCGCGGCCAGGTAGGCGATTACAAGGAGTAGCCGGCCGACGGTAAGTGTCCCGTCGAGCACGTGCAGTCCGCCGACGACCAGGATGAGGGCAGTTCCGGCCAGCGTCACCGCGGTCACCGCAAGCGAGAAGAGCGACTCCTGCCACGTGAGCGCCACCCGAGCCCGCATCGTGGCCCGCCCCGCGCCGGCGAAGCGGTCCAGCTCGTGGCGCTCGCGCGCGTAGCTCTTGATGGCCGCGATCGAGCGCAGCGTCTCGTACGCCCGCTCGACGAGCCCCGACTCCAGGGTCTTCACCTGCTCGGCGCGGTCGACCAGCGTGGTCGAGTGATAGCGCAGGCAGAGGTAGAGGAACGGCGCGACGGCCAGCGCCAGCACGGCCAGCGTCGCGTCGACGGTCAGGAGGACGACGAACATGACCGCCAGGTGCAGTCCCGCAAGGACGATCGGGAACGCCCCGCTCGTGACGAGGTCGTTGATGCAGTAGGTGTCCGCGTCGAGGCGGTAGACGTGGTCCGACGTCCGATGCGTCAGGTGGTGGGTGAGGGGCATCGCCTGCAGGTGCGCGAGCAGCCGGTTCCGGAGCTCGTGGACGACGCGCTGCCCCACCCGCGTCTCGAGCTGCGTGTGCGAGATGCGGGCGAGCTCCGCCGCCACCTGCAGGGCGAGGCCGGCTACGGCGAGGAGCACCAGGAGCGCCACGGCGCCCAGGTCGGCGAGCGGCGGAACGATCGCGACCACCGAGTCCGGCAGGGGCCGGCCGCCGAGGACGCTGTCGACGATCAGCGTCAGAGCCCACGGGGCAGCCGCGTTGAGCCCGATCTCGGCCACCGACAGCAACAGGACGACGCCGACCCGCGCCCGGTGGGGGCGGAGGAACTCGGCCGTCCAGCGAATCAGGTTCACCGTGGACAGTGTACGTGGCCGGCTCACCGGGCACCCCCGCCGGGTGGTCTGCCCAGGGGCGGCCCACCGGCACGCGCCCTGCTTCTCCACCGAGCGGCGGCGGCGAAGCTCGAGCTTGCCGGGCCGGCCCGCACGCGCCCCGCTTCTCCCGGCCTGCGGCCGCGCGCCGTCCCGGTTGCCGACCGCGGGCCGCCGCCCCGGCACGGGTCGCGCGCGCCGCCGGAGAACCGTCGCGAGGGGCCGCTGCTAGAATTGGCGCGACACGTCAGGAGGAAGCGGTTGATGCACAGGCGAGTGACAGCGTGGGCGGCCCTGATGGTCGCGCTGGGCGTGGCGGGCGCGACGGCCCAGACCAACTGGCCGCAGTTCCGGGGTGAGGCGGCGGGGGTGGCAGCGGACGATCCCCGGCTGCCCGACACGTGGGGGCCGGACGAGAACCTCGTCTGGGAGATCGATATCCCGGGCCAGTCGTGGAGCTCGCCCATCGTGTGGGACGACCACGTCTTCGTCGTCACCGCGGCCGCCGAGGGCGGGGGTGACGCACCGCTCGGCCCGGTCGAGACCTATCGGGCGCGGTCGCTGGGCGGGTCGATGAGCGCGGCGGACACGATGACGTCCGACGTGCCGCTCGAGTGGATGGTCTACGCGATCGATCTCGGGACGGGTGAGGTGCGCTGGACGCGGACGCTGGAGAGCGCGGTGCCGGGGCAGCCGTCGCACCAGAAGACGCGCTATGCGGCGGAGACGCCGGTCACGGACGGCGAGCGCGTGTACGTCTACCTCGGCGACATCGGGCTCTTCGCGCTCGACTTCGACGGGGACGTGCTCTGGTCGGTGCCGATGGAGTGGCTGCCGCGCCGCGACTGGGGCTCCGCGACGTCGCCGGTCGTCCACGACGGCCGCGTCTACGTCGTCAACGACAACGAGGCGCAGTCGTTCGTGGCCGCCTACGATGCCGCGACCGGGGACGAGCTGTGGCGCACGGACCGCGACGAGGGGAGCAACTGGGCCACGCCGTTCGTCTGGGAGAACGACGTGCGCTCGGAGCTCGTCACCTCGGGCCGGGGCGGCGTGAAGTCGTACGATCTCGACGGCAACCTGCTGTGGGAGCTGCACGGGATGTCGACGCTGGTCATTCCGACGCCGTTCGCCCGCCACGGGCTGCTCTACATCAACTCCGGCTACGTGGCCGACTCGTCGCGCCCCGTCTATGCCATCCGGGCCGGCGCGAGCGGCGACATCACGCTGGGCGAGGGGAGCACCAGCAACGACTACGTCGTCTGGTCGCACCCGCAGCTCGGCTCCTACAACCCGTCGTCGCTCGTCTACGGCGACTACCACTACACGCTGCTCGACCGCGGCATCCTGCTCTGCTACGACGCCCGGACGGGACGCGAGGTCTACCCGCGGGCGCGCATCACCGCGGGCACGCTCTTCACCGCTTCGCCCTGGGCCTACAACGGGAAGATCTTCGCCATGAGCGAGGACGGCGACACGTTCGTCATCCAGGCGGGGCCGGAGTTCGCGGTGCTGGGGCGCAACTCGCTGAACGAGATGTCGATGGCCACCCCCGCCATCGCGGACGGCAGCCTCATTCTGCGGACCGCGTCGAAGCTCTACCGCATCGGAACCACGGACTAGCCGCGACCTTGGGGTCGCGGTGGGAGTCTGCGCGGGCGCGGCGTCCTGCATCGCCGGCTCTGCGCCGCAGGCTCCTGGCGCGGAGGGTTGCCGCGGCGCGGGGCGGCTGACGCCAGGAAGGAGAAGGAGCGATGGTCGCGGGATGGTTCGCCGCGGGGGCGGTGCTGAGCGGTATCGGCGTGCTGGTCGGCGCGTTCGGCGCGCACGGCCTGCGCGACCGCGTGACCGCCGACATGCTGGCCGTCTTCGAGACCGGCGTGCGCTACCACCTGATCCACGGCCTGGCCGTCCTGGCCGTCGCCTGGGCCGCCTCCCGCTGGCCGAACGCCTGGATCGGGGCCGCGGGCTGGCTCTTCGCGGCCGGCATCGTCGTCTTCTCGGGCAGTCTCTACATCCTGGCCATCAGCGGCGTCCGCTGGTGGGGGGCGGTTACCCCCATCGGCGGCGTCTGCTTCCTCGCGGGCTGGGCGGCGCTCGCCATCGGCGCCCTGCGGGCATCGCCGTGAGGCGGCCGCTCCCGTGCCGCCGCGCCGCCACGACGCCCTCGGACGGCTCGACCGTGCACGGATGATCCGATGAAGCTGTCGCTGATGCCGTCGCTCGCGATTCTCGCGGTCGGTCTCGTCCTGTTGTTCCTGGCGAGCCTGTTCTTCGAGCCTCGAGGGTCGGAGTTCGAGTGCTCGCGGACGGTCCATCCGGGCGGTGGCTTCACGCTGCGCTGCGAGCCGCCGTAGGGGAGGTCGTGAGATCTTCCTGGCGCCACGGTGGGCCGAGCCGAGGGTGCCGGCCGAGACGCGGTCGTCCCGACCGTGAACGATCGCCGCCGCGTCCGCCAGCGCCTTCAACAAGTGGTCGCAGAAGCGCGGTTGGACCGGGCCGCGTGCAGGCGGTAGGATCATCGGATCCACCCCACTCTGACTCGAATCCACTCCGTGGAGGCCCACCCATGCGTGACCGACTGACCAGCGTCACCGTTGCTGCGTTCCTCGTTGGCTCGTTGGCGGCGCTGCCGGCGGCCGCGCAGTCCGGCGCGGCGGACGAGCCGATGCGCACGCCCGACGGGCAGCCGGACATCTCCGGCATCTTCACGTTCCGCACGCTGACGCCCCTGGAGCGGCCGGCAGTGCTCGCCGGGCAGGAGCGCCTGTCGCTGGAGGAGGCCGCCGCGTTCGAGGCGTCGGAGCGGACGCGACTCAACCGCGACCTGTTCGACCCGATCGCGGGCGCGCCGAGCGCCGGTTACCAGCCACGGGCGGAGGGGGGCGTCCTCTCCTACAACGAGTTCTGGTACGAGCGGGGCGTCGAGCTCACGGCCGACAAGCGGACGTCGCTGATCGTCGATCCGCCCGACGGTCGCATTCCCTACGCGCCGGGGGCGCGGGAGGCGCGGGCGCTGCGCCGGCTGAACCTGCGCAACGGGTTTGCGGACCACTACACGGATCGCAGCCTGTCGGACCGCTGCATCATGGGGTTCAACTCCGGCCCGCCGATGACGGCTGCCTCCTACAACAACAACGTGCAGATTCTGCAGGTCCCCGGCTACGTGGTGATCTTCAACGAGATGGTCCACAACGCGCGGATCATCCCGCTCGACGGTCGCCCCCACGGCGCGCTGAGGCAGTGGGCGGGCGACTCGCGAGGGCGCTGGGAGGGGGAGACCCTCGTTGTCGAGACGACGAGCTTCCTCACCGAGACGAGCCTGCGCGGATCGAGCCGCGACACCGAGCTCGTCGAGCGCTTCCGGCGCGTCGATCCCGACACCGTGATGTACGAGTTCACGGTCGAGGACCCGAACAACTACGCGCGCCCGTGGACGATGATGATGCCGCTCCGGCGGACCGACGGCCCGCTCTTCGAGTACGCCTGCCACGAGGGAAACATCGGCATGCACGGCATCATGGCCGGCGCGCGCCGCAAGGACACCCGGCGCGTCGACGAAATCCGGTAACGATCACGCGCGGAGGTCGTAGCAGAGCAGCCGCGGCGGCGTTCCCCGGATGAGGTCGCGGGCGTTCTGCACGACGTAGAGCAGCCCGCGGCTGAGCACGGGGAGCGCCCACGACTCGCGGGCGGCGAAGAGCCACGCGCGCGAGATCTCGCGGTAGCCGCGCGGCGTGAGGTCCATCCACAGCAGGTGGCCGAGCTCGCCGAGGCAGAGGAACTGTCCGTCCGCGGCCAGCAGCGACCCGCGGGCGGTGCCCAGGATCTGCTGGCCGCGGCGCCCGCCGATCTCGAACGTCTCGGTCCACGTCGGCGCCTCGCGCCAGACCACCTGCCCGCTCGCCGCGTCGACGCACGCCAGCGACGAGTCGCCCATATTGCGCCCGTCGAAGCCGTAGAGGTAGCCGTCGCGGTGGATGGCGGTGTTGTAGTGGAGCGCGAACTCCCGTGTCGTCCAGACCACGTCGTGCGTGAAGTCCGGCTGCACCGCGACGAGCGCGCCCCCGGTGCGGTAGCTGGCGGAGACGAACACCCGGTCGTCGAACACCACCGGGCAGGAGGCGTTGACCGACTCGTAGGTTCGGCTGCGGAAGGGGAACTCGAAGTCGACCGCCCCGTTTGCCGGATCGATGGAGAGCAGTCCGCCGCTCGGCGGGCTCGACTCGCCCCCCGCGAACACGAACACGCGCCTGGCCCCGTGCACGATACCGGGAACGGGGGAGGCATAGCTCGGTCCCCAGGTGCCGGCCCGCCACACCTCGCGGCCGCTCGCGGCGTCGAAGGCGATGACGCAACCGCCGTCGGGGGCGCCGGCGTTGACGATCAGCAGGTTGCCTTCGATCAGGGGCGTCGCCGAGACGCCGAAGAAGTCCTGCCGCACGCCGTAGTCGCGGCGCAGGTCACGCCGCCAGACGACGTCGCCCGATGCGAGCGCCAGGCAGTGCAGGACCGCCTCGGCGCCCATCGTGTAGACGAGTCCGCGGGCCGGATCGATGACCGGGCTCGAGCGGGGGCCGTTGTTGTAGCCGTAGCGGTCCTCGTAGGCGCTCGGGTAGCGGAAGATCCACTGCCGGGCGCCCGTCTCGGGGTGCAGGCAGTCGACGATCTCGTGCCGGCCGATGCGGTGCATGAAGACCAGCCGGTCCCCGACGATGGCCGGGGAGGCGTAGCCGCTGCCCTTGGCGATCTCCCAGAGTAGCGGAGGCGGGAGCGTGCGGCTGAGCCGGGTCTCGGTCGAGACGGCGTCGTGGGTGGGTCCGAGGAAGTAGGGCCAGTCGTGCGTGACCGCGTCGCCGGCGAGCGGCCGCGGCGCTCCGTGCACGATCGTTTCGCCCGCCTCCGCCTGCGCGCGTGCGGGTGCGGCGAGCGCTGCCGGGGCCAGCAGACCGCCGAGCAGCGCCCGCCGCGAGATGACTGTCACTCCGTCCGTTCCGCGTTCAGTCCGTGGCCGCCTTCCGGATGCTGTACAGCCTGGTGGCCGTTCGGATCAGCAGCCGGTCTCCGACGATGGCCGGCGACGCCATGGCCATCTCGTCGAGGCGGTTGACGCCGAGGACCTCGTAGTCCTGGCCGGCGCGGATGACGTAGGTGTCGCCCTGCTCGCTCAGCGCGAAGACCTTGCCGTTGTAGGCCCACGGCGACGAGGTGAAGCTGGCCCCCACCCGGATCCGCCGGCGCGGGTAGACCGGCTCGCCGGTCAGCGCGTCGTAGGCCTCGAAGAAGCCGCGGTCGAGCAGGCTGTAGTAGACGTCGCCGTAGATCAGCGGCGACGTGTTGTAGTTGCCGGCCCGCGGCTGGTACCAGGCGACGTAGTCGTTCGACGACGCCCCGTCGGCGAGCGTGATGTCGCCGCTCGCGCCGGGCTGGATCGCGTAGGCCGGGCGGTGGTTGTCGCCGAAGTAGCCGGAGTTGACGTAGACCCGGCCGTGGGCGGCGAACGGCGTCGGGATCGCGGCCCAGGACATGCGCCCGTCCATCTCCCACAGCAGGTTGCCGTCGAGGTCGTAGGAGCGGATGCGCCTCACGCCCGAGGTGACGATCTCCGTGCGCAGGTCGTTCTCCCAGACGAAGGGCGTGGCCCAGGTGGAGCCCTCGTCGCGCGACCGGCGCCAGATTTCCTCGCCGGTCCGCTTGTCTAGCGCGGCGATCCACGACTCCTCCTCGTTGTCGTAGACGACGATCAGCATGTCGCCGTAGACGACGGGGGAGGAGGCCGAGCCCCATTCGGACCGCGTGCGCCG
>JAPOYG010000507.1 GCA_026706755.1 Acidobacteriota bacterium | reverse complement strand
GCGCTGCGTTCGCAACGCAGAGGTCGTGGGTTCGAATCCCATGCGGTCCACCACTACTCCCTGTAAGTTGTTGAAAATAAAGGATTGGCAGTAGACGAATATCACTAGCTCTATCAATGTCTGACCCGATGACCTTCGCCGACAGGCTCGATCTGGCCGCTACCATGGCGACGATGTTCCTGGCGATCGGCACGGCGCTCTTGGTCGCCGTCACGTGGCGAACTGCGATTGCCGCCGAGCGGAACGCCAAGCTCGCGGCCCGGGAGTACAGCCTGCTGAGGCGGCCCATGGCGATCGTGAAATGGGGCCACGCCCCGTCCCGCAACGACCTTTCGCTCTACCTCTCCGGCGAAGTGACTGAGGTGGCCGGCGTTAGGACTCGTTTGCACAGCCTGATCGCCAAGGCTAAGCCGTCCACCTCCGGCCCTGTGGAGACGGTCTCGGAACCCGGCGCGATGCTGTACGGCGACTTCGCGACCTATCCTTTCCTGCTGTCGTGGATTGAGCCGCAGGACTGGCTCGTCGACGCCGCGGAGATCCCGCGGAATGCCGACTTCGTCGTTGCCCAAATCGAGATCCGGCTTGTCATCTCCGTCGCCGATCCGGAAGCGACTCAGGAGACTTGGCTACTGACCGGGATGCTCACGTACGATCCGAGGCAAGAGCGCTACGTGATGCCCACCATGACGGCAGAGTGCGTTTCTGAGCGGGAGCCCGTGGCACGCCGTTCGCGCATCGTCGACCCCGTGCGGCGAGCATGGAACCGTTGGTGGGATAGCGTCTGCTAGGCGCACGGTCGCGCCTTCCGCCCCTCCGCCCGCGCCACAGCCGCCGCCCGCTCGCAGCACTCCCCGCACGTGTCATGCCGCGCCGTCCGGGGCCGCTCCCCGCACTCGACGCACAACGCCGACCGCTTGGCCCGCCGCGTCCGTCTGGCCCTCGCCGCGAGCCGGTCGAGACACGGCCGGCACTGGACACGCCCCGCGGCCGGCGCCCGCTTCCCGCACTGTTGGCAAAGCCCGGCCGCCACGAACCGCGCCCGCCGCCCCCGGCCCGCCGCGTCGCGTTCCGCTGCGCACCGCGCGCAGAGCCAGGAGCCGCAGATCTCGGCCATCTGCCTGCAGCGCGTGCAGCGGCCCTCAGCGACCAAGCGCCGCCGGTAGCGCAAGTGCCTCACCGTGTCGCCCGGATCCTTCGGCTGCGGCTGCGGCTGCGGCTGCGGGGGCGGAGCGGAGCGGGGCGGAGTGCGGGGCCGGACGATCTCTCCGTCGTCGCCTACCGGAGGATTCAGGAGACCGCGGCGCGGCCCGCGGGCGGAGAAGTTTACGACCGAGACGTACTCGACGTCAGACACCGCCGTCGTCTACGTCGTAGTCGATCGCGAACCGGAGCCGGCCGATCACCGTCACCGCGTCGTCGGCCCGCGGTACCGCGTGCATGCTGATCGCGTCCTCGTGCACGTTCGTGTCCTCGCCCAGGTCTGCGTCGAGCAGCACGCGACGGAGCCGCGCGAGATCACGGGCGAGATCCCGGATCGCCCGATCAGCGTCGTCGCGCGCCTCACGCGCGATCCAGACCGTCATCTCCGCGACCAGGTTGGACCCTTGGGCGTACGCGAACGCCGTGCGGACCGACGGCGGATCCAGGTAGTACGCGTCGAGCGCCGTCCGCGGCTGTCGGTCGAACGTGAACGGATCCGCGGCGCGCTCGTACCGCGGGCGCCCGCGGCCGTCGGGATCGAACGTCGCCATCATCCCGTGCAGCGCGTCGATCACGCCCTCAATCGTCGTCATCATCCCTCCGCCAGCAACCGGCGCCACGCGCGCCGCTCCGGATCGGTCGCGTGAGCGTCAAGGTGACAGTCCCGGCACCGTGTCTCGACGTTCGCCAGCGACAGGGCCAACGCGGGCGCCAGGGCCACGGGGCGACGATGGTGGACCTCCAGACCGACCGGCGACCCGCAGGCCGTACAGCGCCAATCGTCGCGGTCGAGCGCCCGGCGCCGCAGCCGAGCCCATGCCCGCGACGGGAGCCGAGCGGACGGGCTACGCGACATGGATGCGAGCCCTCCGAGGCACCGCCCGCCGCGACCACGCCCCAGCCGCCAGCACCATGGCCGCGGCGACGTCATCCCGCGCCGTGTTGTTCGTCCCGCGCTTGGCGAGCCTCGTGTTGCCCTGGTCATCGTTCGCCACCAACGCGGCCGCGAGGCTCGCGGCGATCAAGGGCCGGCTTGACCTCTCGACCGCCAGCGGGCCATCAGCCGCGGCCCGTCGGAGCGCCCGTATGTCTTTGGCCGCGTCCGACCAGCGAGCGACCCGCGGTACGATCCGCACCCGCCCGCCGGCCGCGTCCTGTAGCTCGCTCAGCCGGAAGCGGTCGCACACGATGGCGGCCGGCCGCCACGCCATGACGCGCTCGACCAGCCCCGCCGGCGCCGGCACCCGAACGCCCGCCGCGACCGAGAGTCGCCTCGTCTCGACCAGACGGGCGTACGTCCCGCGCGGCACGTGATCGCGGCGCTCCTGATCCGCGATGTTCGGTTCGCCGGGGGCGAGGGCGACCGCCTCACAGCGACCCGAGCGCCAGACCGCGACTGCGGCCGACCAGGCCCGGCCCGCTCCCAGGTCGACGCCGACCACTGGGCGACCCTCCGGCGCCGGGACCGGTCGCGCCGTCACCCGGCGCCAGTCCGCGACCGTCAGCAGCACCGTCGCCTCGTCGGCCGTCGGCACGTTGAGCCGGTAGGAGAGGAACCGCGCCCGCAGCCGCGAGTCGCGCCGCGCCTTGTCGCGCTCCTCGCGCAGCTTGGCCCGGAACTCCGGCGACACCGCCGTAAGCGGGTTACAGCGTCGGATCTCAGGCCAGCGGTCCCACTTCTCGATGTCACCCTGTAGCACCTGCACGTACGTCGAGCCGGTCGAGCCTTCGCCCACCAGACGAGGCCACCAGTGTCCAGGGGCGGCCGGCGCCAGCGTCCCGATGTAGACCACGCGCAGCGGCGATCCAGGCTTCCCTTGCGCGGTCTGTATCGCGTCGTGCATCAGCTCGCCGCCGGCGCCGACCCATGCGCCCGGCTCATCGGCGATCAGCAGGGGACAGCCGACGATCCCCATGGCGCGCTTGGCGTCGCTCGACAGCACCCGCAGCCGCGTCGCGGTCGACGGGTGCGTGATCGCGAGCCGCGTCCCGGAGTCGAGGTAGCGGTAGCCGTCATCCCCGAGGGCCGCCCGCGCGAAGCGGTAGACGATGCGCGCCTGGTCGAGACTCGAAGCGACCAGTAGCGGCTCGCCGCCACGTTGGAACAGAAGATCGCCCGGTGTCATCGCGCGGGCGACCAGGTGAGCCGCGAGCCACGACTTGCCGTTGCCGCGCGGTAGGGACAGCACGGCCGTGTCGGTCCGGGAGTCGAGCGCCGCCCGGACGAATCGCTGTTGAAATGGCCTCAGAGTCATCCGCTATTGCTGTAGGATCCGGCGGATTCTGGGAGGAACGCGTTCATGGCAGAGATTCGTTCAGGCATGCGGCGCAACTGCACCGTCGACGGCTGTGACGGACAGATGAGAGCCGGCACGGAGATGCAGGTTGATGGCATGCCCAAGCGCCATACCTGGATGTGCACCACGAACCACGAGCACGTAGAGACTCCTCGTGACGCCGAGATCCCCGAAGAGGACATCCTGCCGCCGAACTAGCCGACGACCTCACACCGCAGCCCGATGCACGGAAAGGCCCACCCCCGACCCCCGGCGCGTGTAGGCGTCCCGGAACAGGGGATCCCCATGGCCATCCGTGCTCAATCGAGCCCCGCGATCCGCTTCGCTTCGGCAGCGTCCATCCCGCCGCCGGTCAGCGACTGGAACGCCCGGGCCCGGCCCGCCACGTCGGCCGAGCCGAGCGCGTCGAAGCGGAGCCTGAGGTCCGGCACGTCGAGCGCCCGGCCCAACTCATCTGCCACCGTCCGGGCCAGCGGTGCGACCGACGCAGCGACCCATCGGCGGTAGGCCTCACGCTGCGCGCCGCCGGCCCGCACCAGATCCGGGGGAAGGCCGCAGCAGGCCAGAACGGTCGACTCGACCGCTTCCCGGAGCACCGGCAGACTGTCGGGCGGGCTCGCGCCGAGCCGTTGCGGGCGCCAGTCCCCGGACGGCGCCGCCGCTCGACCCTCGCCCCATCCGGCCGCCGTGGTCTCGACCAGGCCCACACGACCGCGGAGCCCGGCGATCTCCCGCTTGAGTGGGGCCAGCGGGTCGTCGCCGCCGTCGTCGCCCTCGTCCCCTGCATCCGCCGGCATGGCGATCAGATGCCCCACGGGGCCGGCCGATTCATCCGCGAGCGCCCGCTCTAGCGCCTTGGCCAGCCGCCCCGACTCCCCCGCCAGGGCCAGCGGCGAACGCCCGCGCCACGGGGAGCGCTCATCCCACGCCCACGCGGTATGCGCGATGCGCTCCTCCGGCACCGTCACGGTTGACGTTGTCGACGGGCCGGTCAGCGTCACCTGATACCGCCACGGCCGCCGCGCCGCGCCTTGCACCGTCCACGAGGTCGCCGGAGTGAGCACCACGGCGCCGCCGGCCACGTCGATCAAGTGGACGCACTCACCGCGCGTCACCAGACGGCGGGCCAGATCCCCAAGCACCGACGGAAAGAGCCCGGCAGTCCGCACCCCGGCCGGCTCGACATCGGCACTGGCGAACGCCCGCGCGAACCACGAGGCCGCGATCTCGACGGCGCCCACGGCCGCGCCCAGGAGCCCCGAGGCCGCCTCGACCTCCGCGGCCGTTGTGAGCATTCCGGTGTAGTTGCGCCGCTCGACACGCGGCGCGTCCGGCCCGCTCGACACGCCGAGCTCGATCACCGGGCCACCTCGCACGGGGCCGCGTGGCGTGTCTTGAACCTCGACAACAGGGCCATCGCGCCCGATGCGCGGAGCGGGTCGAGCGGCGCATCCCGGCGGAATCGTGCGTCGAGCATCCCGCCGTCGGCCGGACGGCGCGCAAGGCGGGCGTGATAGTCGAAGTAGGCCAGCCGGAGCACCGCCGATCGCTCGACCGACTCCGGCACCTCAGACCCACGCAGGTACCCATCTACCGCGTCGGCCGCCATCGCCCGCGCCTCCGTCACCGCTGAGCGCTCCCCGTCGCTCAGGTCCGCTTCGGCCTTGCCGACCAGGTGACGGGCGACGTCATCCAGCGTCACAGCCATATGCGCCGCCTCCGGCCGCGGACCTCGACCGTCGAGCCCGTATATGCCGGACTGTCGACCAGCCCGGCGCCGACCAGGAGCGCTCGCCGGATCTCCCGGAGACCGCCGGCCGTCCGGCCCTCGTCCTGAGCGTTGAACTCGACCGACAGGCCCCGGAACAGGCCCCCCCGGACCTCCGCCGCGGCATCCCGTCCGGCGCGCGTGTCGGGGAGGGCCACATCGAGTACCACCTGAGCGCCGCGGACCTCCGGCAGCACGCGGGCCACGGGCTCGAATCGCGAGTGTTGCCGGCGCAGCACGATCCCATCGTCGGGCCACTCCAGGGCGCCGGCCCGGAAGACCTCTCGACGGTCCGCCCGCGGCTCGCCGTACGTCAGCAGCACGCCACGCAGCCGACCAGGGCCTCGCCGCTCATCATCGGCCCGGTACTCGATCGCGCAGCGTAGCTCCGTCACCTGTACCACCTGCCTAGCGCCGCCTCACACTGCGGCGACAAGGCGCCCGTCGCCGGATCCGACAGCCGCGCCGTAACCACTGCGCGGCCGGGATCGATGGTCACGACCTCGCCCGTGGCGCCGGCTGCCAGTAGCCGCTCGACCGCCTCCGGGCGACTGTCGGAGGTAGTCGTGTAGCCGTCGAGCTCGCGGCGGGCCGCTTGGCGAATCGCCGCCAATTGGAGCCACGCCGCGAGTGCCAGTCGCACGTCGCCATCGTCGCGAACCGGGTACTTGCCATCCGGCCCGCGCTCGACACCGGCCAGGGCGACGTACAGCCGCGTGAAGTCGATCACGACCTCGCCCGGCTGCAGGCGCTCCGAGATCCATTGCGACTTCCCGCCGCCAGCCGGCCCGCGGACGATAGCGATCGGCACCTACGCCACCTCCGGCTCGCACCGTCGACTACGATCCACGACAATGCCCAAGCAATTCCCACTCTGGAAGGCACTGATTACGGTCGGGATCATGGCGCTCGTGTTCGTGTGGGCCGCCGAGGAATACCGCCAACTGCCGCCCATCCTTGTCGTGACGGCGGGTGCAGGCGCCATCGTTGCCGGTGTCCTACTGGCCATCAAGTGATCACGCCACCTTGAACGCCGCCCGCGCGTACGCGTCCGGCTGCACGATCAGCACCTTGTCGCCGACCAGCACGTGTAGCGTCACGTGGCGCGTGGCGGAGGCCGAATCGGTGTAGACGTCGTCGATCTGCAGGGAGCCCCAGACCGGATGAACGGCCGCCAGCAGCGACCGTCCCGAGCGCCGTACGATCGCGTCCGCGATGTTCTGCCGAGCCCCGCTCGACGGAGTGTCCGGCATCCGCTTCGCGGTCGACCACCCGCCGGTATGGGCCGCCAGATAGTCAGCCGCCGACGTGTCGCCCAGGCTCGCCGCGCCCTTGTTCGCCGCGTCGATCACCTTGTCCCGAAACGTCTTGGCGCTCCGCTTGTACGCGTCGACGTTCGCCACCATCGACACGTCGCGCATGGTCGACGCCCACAGCCCGTCGATCTGGTCCGCGAAAGCCGTCACGAAGTCATCGAATCCGGCAACGGCCGTCGGGGCCGTCGGCGCCGTGATCTGCGGCAGGAGCCCCGAGACGTTGGGCGCGGTCCCGTTGCCGTTCACACACTGCCCGTCGTACTCGTCCGCGAGCGCGCCCTGCAGGTTGGACCGCAGCGCCGGCTCGAACGTCTCCGTCCCGATGGCGGCGACGTCCTCAGCCTGAATCGTGAGTCGCGCCGAGATCCGCCGCGGGCTCGCGGTAACGGCCGTGAGCGCCGCCGCGGTCGACTCCTGAGCGGCGCCCTTCGGCTTGGCGCCCGCCGTGAGCGCCGTCGAGACCCGCGCCCAGGAGTGCGACCCGCTCCCGACCGTCGGCATGGTGATCCCGAGCCGGCCCGCGATGGTCGCCGCGAAGACGTACGGCTGGATCGCGTGCACCGTCTGGCCCGTGGTCGACGGCGCCGGCGAGGCCGCGTCCGCACGGGTCTCGACCGGGCGATCACCCTCGAACAGATCGAGCGGGATCTGGCCCGCCGGAGCGCCGCACGCCGCGGCATACTCCGCCTCCGGGCCGTCGACCAGGCGCCCGCCCATCGCGGCGGCGAGGTAACGCCCGAGCCTAGAGCGCCCGCGCAGCTCGACGCGCTCCCGGAGCTCTGCGTCCGGCTCCGTTGCCGTGGTCTCGACCGCGGCATCCTCCGCGATGATGGCGGCCCGGCGCCGTGTCTCGACGTCGGCGTACTCCGTCCCGAGCCGGTCCGACTCCGCGCGGATCTCGTCGGTCATGGCGTCGCCGTCGAGCCCGGCGATCTCGTTCAGCCGTTGCCGGATCTCACTGGCGCGGAGCGTCAAGCGCTGCGAATTGGTCATCGTTCGTCCTTTCCGGTCTCGGCCGTCGCGACCCGCTCGACCGCCTCGTCTACCTGCCGCGTGTCCACGCCGACCCATCGGCGCTCCGGCACCCCGCGGCCCAACTGGTGTAGCGCTGCCTTGCGCCGCTCCGCGCGACTGGCCGGCGCCAGTACGAATCCGCGTTCATCGACCCTCACCGGGCGGAACGACTCGACCATGCGCCCGGTGTCCCGCAGCGTCGACGCCGAGCCGTCCGCCTTCGGGGGGAACGTCCGGCCGGTCACGTCGCGGCCGTCTGCGGTCCGCTCGCGCACGCCGCGGGCCAGGTCGGTCGCAAGGTCCGGCAGCGCCGCGCGCAGACCGCGGCGAAGCGGCAGCGTTTCCGCGAGCGGCCGGCCCACGTCGACCCGCATCGTGATCCGCATCAGTGCACCCGCCTCGCCGGCGCCGCGACGGTCGCCGCGTTCGCTGCGTCGTCGTCGGTCGTCACCGCGTCCGGGGCGACCTCGTACACCGCGGTCCGCAGCGGCGCGATCTCATGTGCCGCGGCGATCAGATGCTGTTGGGCTCGCTGGAGTGCGTCGGCCGCCGGTCCGGGGCCGACGACGGGGAGGATCATCGAGACGAGCTTCGCGCCGTTCGATGTCGAGCGGGCCAGCAGCTCGACTCGCTCGCGTAGGCCGCGAATCGCCGCGCGCTCGGTCTGTGTGTCTGTGTGGAGGATGGCCATCCAGGGCTCCGCGTGGGTCGCGTCGCCCCGGATGCTGCCGGGCCAGGTTGGGCGGGCGACGGCGAATCTCAGAACCGACGCCCGCCCAGGGCTCTTATGCCTTACTGGAGTCTATCACCTTCGCCGCCTCTTCGCGATCCGTGCCTCGCCTTGCCTCGCCCCGCCACGCCGAGCCACGGCCCGCCCTGACCCTGCCGAGTCCTATTCGCCGCGCCTCCGACGCATGACTAGCTCGTCTACGGCGGACACGAGCGCCCGCGCAGCGGCTTGCTCGTCTACTGTCGCCTCCGGTGAGTGACCGAACGTTTCAGCCAGCGCCCGGAGCCGCGAGAGATCGCTGTCCGTCATCCTCGCATCAGTCGCCATCGTCGCCTCCCCATTCCTGTAGTCATGTAGTCGTCTGATCCGCGCGCAGGCGCGCGCACGGGGAACCCGACTACACGACTACAGTTTCTCTATCTCTCTATCTCTCAATAGGTTATCCGGTAGTAGGTTGCCGCCCCGAACCCGACTACAACCCGACTACCACGACTACGCCGGCCGCCTTCGACCGAGAAACGCCGCGATGGGGGTCGCCTTGCGCCGCCGCTCGCCGGGCGCGACCCACTGGTATCGAGGATCGCCGTCGACCCGCACCGACTTGCGCCGCCAGCCGAGATCCTCCAGCGCCTGGGCCGCGTCCGCGAAGACGCTCTTGGGCGCCCGCGACGCACTCTCGTACCGCTGTAGGCACTTCGCCTCCGCCAGCACGTCGGTCAGCGACAGACGCACGCCGGACTTGCCGCCCGCCCACTCGCGCACCGCCTGATAGACCTCCGAGCCCGCGCCCTCGATCTGGTTGCGGGCGGCGACGACGCGCAGGAGCCGATCCTCCAGGCGCGCGCCCCGGATGCGCCACGGCGCCGCGTCCCCGACCGACCGGCGCGGGAGAATCGCCGCGGCCGCGCAGTCTTCCAGCATCTGGTCGCGGGTCAGGCCGTCACAGTCGAGCCAGTCGCCCTCGTCCCCCTTTCGGGCGACGACGCGCCGCGCGGTCGTATTCCACGCGAGCCGCCAGCCCGACTGGTCGAGCACCTCCGCGAGACCGTCGGGTGTGATCGGCACCTCCGACCGCGCGGCGCGGATCCCGGCCATGCGAGCATCCGCCGCTGCCTGCGCCGCGCCGAACTCCTCCCGGATGATCTCGCGGCACCGCTGCACCCCGAGGACGCGGCCCGTCGTCCCGACGAGAGCATCGTCGAGCAGCCCCTCCTCCGCACTCGGCATCCCGAGCCGCGCGTACCCGCGAGCCGTCGCGCGCAGAATAGACTCGGCGCGAGCCGCGATCTCACTCGCCACGGGCCACCTCCCGCGTGCGAGGGCGGGAAGAGATCCAGGCCCCGATCTCGTACGACCGCCACCGGACCGCTCGTGGTCCGACTCGGAGGGGAGCGGGGAACTCGCCGCGAGCCACCAGCCGGTAGACGGACGCCCGTGACAGGTGGACGCGCCGCTCGACCTCGGCGCGCGTCAGCAGTCGGTCTCTGTCGTGCTCGCTCATGGTCGCATCATAGCATACTTGTATTCGGTAATATTCCGATGATACGATCCAGAATCATGCCGAGTACTAGAATGACGATCACGATGAGCGAGGCCGGCCGCGAGAACCTGGAAAGGCTGGCGGGACGCCCGCTCACCATCAGCGGACTCCTTTGCGCTGTCGCCGAGGAACTCACCTTGCGCGACGTCCAGGCGATCATCGCCCGTCGGTGGGGCGACCGCCTGCCGGCCCTGCGCCCTAAGACCGACGACTGAGGTAGCCGGCCCAATCCTGCATGAGGCTGCGGCGGGCGGCCAGCACGTCGGACCGCTGGTAGGCGCCCTCGACGCCGCGGACCACGTGCGCGAGCGCCGCCTCGGCCAACTCTCGCGGCTGATTCGTCTCAGCGCACCATGAGCGGAACGCGGACCGCATGCCGTGCGGTGTCCCGTCGAGCCCCAGCTCGCGAAGTAGCTTGGAGAGCGTGTTGTCGGAAAGCGCCCGTCCCGATGCCGATGGGAACACGAGCTCGCTCCCGTCCGCGAGCCTCGCCGCCTCCCGCAGGACGTCGACGGCCCGCCCCGAGAGCGGGACACGATGCAGCCGACCCGTCTTCGTCCGCTCGGCCGGAATCCTCCACAGCGCACGGTCACGGTCGACCTCGGCCCACGTCGCGAGCCGGACCTCGCCGCTTCGCGCTGCCGTCAACGTCAGGAACTCGATCGCGAGCTTGGTCGACGGCCACGCCCCGGACTCGCGGATCCGGTGGAGCGCCGCCCCGACCTCGGCGTGTGGCAGCGCACGCATGTGCGCCTTCGCGCCGTTCGTCTTCGGCAGTGCTTCAGCGATCGCGTCGCCGGCCGGGTTGTCGCCGCGGTAGCGCTTCGCCACCCCCCACTTCATGACGGCGCCGATCCGTTGCCGCACCCGCCGCGCCGTTACTGGCTTCGCGGTCCAGATGGGCGTGAGCACTGACAGCACGTGCGCCGTGGTCACGTCCGCGACCGACAGGCGGCCCAGGAGCGGCATGGCGTAGGTGCCCAGGCTGGAGCGCCAGATCCCGGCCGACCGTGCGCCGTGCTTCCACGTCGGCTCGTGGAGCTCGATCACGCGCTCGACGGCTTCCTCGAACGTCGGCACGCGGGCACCGCGCGGGTCGAGACCTTGCGCAGTCGCCCGCGCGACCTCAAGCGCCTTCGCCCGAGCCTCCGACAGCGATACGACCGGATACCGACCCGCGCCTACGTTCGCCGGCCGGCCGGCGATCCGCGTGCGCACGGCCCAGGTCTTGGACAGCCGGCCGGTCGACGCCATCGGCTTCACCAGCAGCGACAGCCCGTAGCCGCCCCGACCGTCGCCGTAGCGTCCCGGCTGCGCCACCGACCGCACAAACGCCGCCGACAGCGTCTTGGGCCGGCCCCTCTTCGACGTGTCCACCATTTCTGACTATCCTCTCCGTTATCACTTTATCGGAGAGACTACGCGACTTCGCGTGAGACGTCAAGAGACCCAAATCGGTCAGTGTAGCCCCGTTTTATAGGGGTACACGTGAGGATTGCTGAGAAGTAGAGAGACGCCGTGAAACCCTGGAATGGTGGACATGCGGTCCACCACACCCACAAGCCTCAAGCCACGGATGAACGGGCGGACACTCGGGTCCGAGTGCGACCCGGCACAACCGGATCAGCCGCGAGGCAGGCGTCGAAGCAGCTCCTCGGCAAGGCCTCGGAAATCGGTGTAGCACTGCCGGACGGCCTGTTGGTGCGCGCCGATGGCGCCGTGCGCCGGCTTCAGCAGGAACATGGGACGGTTCGCCTCCTGGGCCATGGGCATGAGCGAGCGGTAGTCCTTCAGGTGGGCCAGACAGCTTGGGTCCTGCGCTCCCGGGATCGGCGACTGCTCCCTCCCGGGCACGGCCCTCGCGTATTCCGACGGGATCCTGTCGATCCAGCGGCCGTAGGCCTGAACAGGTCGGGAGAGGCGGATGGCGTGGCGCATGATGACGTAGCCGAGCGGCGTCATGCTGCCTGCCGGCAGTGCGATGTCCAGCGCTTCCGGCTTCTTCACGATACGCTCCTGCCAGGCTTCGCGCCACTCGCTGAGGGTCGGTCCCACGTTTCTCAATCCCTGCAACGAGAACAGGTCTGGCGCCAACGGAATGACGACGCAGTCGCTGGCAACTAGGGCAGCCCGATTGATCGCTCCCAGATTGGGCCCGACGTCCAGGAGCGCCAGGTCCGCTCCGAACCGCTCGCCGGCCCTCGCGATCAGCCGCGCGAACGCTGTAGTGACGCGAAACGCCCGCTTGTCGCGGCCC
>JAPOYG010000492.1 GCA_026706755.1 Acidobacteriota bacterium | reverse complement strand
TCGATCGCGACCGACTCGACGAATCCAAAAGTGTTCCATCCACGCCGCCGCGGGCGACCTCGCCGCGTCGAAGTGTACCGGCAGTTCGCCGAACGGCAGTCTCCGGCGACATCATGCGTCGCGTCCGGCGCGGCGTCATGCGGCGCATCCGATAAGATGGGGCCACGGTGAGGAGGTGCAGCATGAGGCACGTCATCGCGATTGTCGCCGTCGTCACACTGCTTCCGGTGCTGGCGGCCGCCCAGGCGCCGGAGCGTACCGCGTGGGGCGACCCCGACCTCCAGGGGATCTGGACCAACCGGACCACGACGCCCCTCGAGCGCCCCAGCGAGTACGAGGGGCGGACGGAGCTCTCCGCCGAGGAGCGCGCGGATCTCGACGCACAGGCCGAGGCCAACCGGGACCGCCCGCCCCCGCCCGGCAGCACGGGCGCCTACAACGCCTTCTGGCTCGACCGCGGCCTGCGGACCAACCAGACGTCGCTCATCGTCGACCCGCCCGACGGGCGGTATCCGGCGCGGACGGAGCGGGTGCGGGAGTCTGACGCGGCATTCGCGGCGTCGCGCAACGGCACCGAGTTCGACACCTACGAGGACCTCAACCTCTACGACCGGTGCATCACGCGCGGGATGCCGGGCGCCATGATTCCCGGCTTCTACAACCACAACTACCAGATCTTCCAGACACCCGACCACGTGGTGATCTTCGTGGAGATGATCCACGACGCGCGGATCATCCCGCTGGACGGACGCCCCCACCTGCCGGTGCAGATCGGCCAGTGGATGGGCGACTCGCGCGCCCGCTGGGAAGGGGACACGCTGGTGGTCGAGACGGCCAACCTGACCCCGAAGGGCGATGAGCGCGTGCGCAACCTGGTGCGCGCCGGCAGCGAGCGGGGGCACGTCGTCGAGCGGTTCACGCGGGTCTCCGCCGACCGCATCGACTACCGCTTCACGGTGACCGACCCCGCGACCTACGCGCGTCCGTGGACGGCCGAGATCCCGATGGTGCCGCTCGGGGGCGAGGTGTTCGAGTACGCCTGCCACGAAGGCAACTACGGGCTGGAGAACATCCTGGCCGGAGCGCGCGCGGCGGATCAGTAGAGGGTCGGATCGACGGCTGGATGCCGCACGACGAAGTCACGATCCGCCCGTTCGTCTCTCGCGCCGACTACGCCGCGTGCGTCCGCCTCCAGCGCGAGGTCTGGGGGGAGCACTTCGGGGATGTCGTGCCGCCGACGATTCTGTTGGTCTCGCAGCGCCTCGGCGGCGTAGCGGCGGGGGCGTTCGACGCCGGGGGGCGACTGCTCGGCTTCGTGTTCGGCGTGACCGGCATCCGCGACGGCGAGCCGCTGCACTGGTCGGACATGCTGGCCGTGCGGGCCGAGGCGCGGGGGACCGGCCTCGGCCGCCGGCTGAAGCTCTTCCAGCGCGACCAGCTCCTCGAGCGGGGCGTGCGCCGCATGCACTGGACGTACGATCCGCTGGTCGCGCGGAACGCCAACCTGAACCTGAACAGCCTCGGAGCGGTGCCGGTCGAGTACGTCGTGAATCTGTATGGCGAGACCGGCAGCTCGCTGCACGCCGGACTCGACACGGACCGCTTCATCGTCGAGTGGCGGCTCGACGAGGCAGCGCCGGCCGGGGGTCGCACGCCCGGCGATCCGGCGTCCGTGCCGCCAGCGGATGGATCGCTTCCGGGCTCCCACGCGCCATCGGCCAACGTCGGCTCCCCTCCGATCATCGATGTCGAATGGGCTGTCGGTGAGCGCCCGCTGCTCGGCGAGCCGTGCGTGCGGGTTGCGGCCCCGGCGGACATCGACGCGCTCAAGGCGAGCGACTCGTCGCGGGCGCGAGCGTGGCAACGCATGCAGCGCCTCGCCTTCACGCACTACCTCGGCCGCGGCTACCGCGTGTCCGGCTTCGAGCACCACGCGCCGCCCGCCGACTCGTACTACCTCGTGGCCAAGACCGGTGGAGCCGTGCGGTCGGCGCCCGCGCGCACGCCACCAGCAGCTGCCGTTCCCGATCGATGAGCCTCCAGCTTGCGCGGATCACGCTGCGGGAGATCCGCATGGTGCTCCGGGAACCGTTCGAGATCTCGTCCGGACGGACCACGGACCGGCGGATCCTGCTGCTCGAGCTCCAGGACGCCGGCGGCGCCACCGCCTGGAGCGAGTGCGTCGCCGGGGAGCGGCCGAACTACTCGGCCGAAACCATCGACACGGCGTGGCTCGCGATTACGGAGTGGATTGCGCCGCGCGTGCTGGGGATGCGCCTCAGCGGCCCGGATGCGATCGACGATCTGCTGCGGCGCGGCATCCGTGGCCACCGAATGGCCAAGGCCGCGGTCGAGATGGGCGCCTGGGCCCTCGCGGCGGAGAGGGACGGGGTCAGTCTCTCGCGGCGGCTCGGCGGGACCCGCCAGGCGATCGCGACCGGGATCTCCATCGGCATCCAGGAGAGCCCGCGGGCGCTCGCCGAGAAGGCGGGCGACGCGCTGGCGCACGGGTACCGCAAGATCAAGATGAAGATCCGCCCCGGTGCCGATGTCGAGTACATCGCCGCCGTCCGGGAAGCGCTCGGTCCCGAGGCGCCGCTGATGGCCGACGCCAACTCCGCGTACACGCCCGCCCACGGCGACCACCTGGCGGAGCTCGACGCCTACCGGCTGCTGATGATCGAGCAGCCGCTGGCGCAGGACGATCTCCGGCGGCATGCGCAGTTGCAGGATCGGCTCGATACGCCGATCTGCCTCGACGAGTCGATCCCGCACGCCGCCGCCGCCGAGGACATGCTCGCCCTCGGGGCCGGCCGCATCGTGAACGTCAAACCGGGGCGGGTGGGGGGGGTCACCCAGGCGAAGGCGATCCACGACCTGTGCAGGAACCACGCCGTACCCGTCTGGTGCGGCGGGATGCTGGAGAGCGGCATCGGCCGGGCCCACAATGTCGCGCTCGCCTCGCTCCCCAACTTCACGATCCCGGGCGACGTCAGCCCGAGCGCCCGCTACTGGACGGAGGACATCGTTACTCCGGAATGGACGATGGACGCCACCGGGATGGTGACCGTTCCGGTCGATCGTCCGGGGCTCGGCGTCGAGGTGAACCTCGACCGCGTCGACAATCTGACGGTTCGCACGAAGACGCTGAAGTGGCGAGGCAACTGACTCGCACGATGAGGGAGGCCCTCCGGCCGGGCGCCACCGACGGCTCGGGTCACGGCAGCACCTCGCCGTCCCACAGGCACTTCAGGAAGTCGGGCGCCGGCAGCACCCGCACGTCGCCCCAGGAGGCGGCCCGCTCTCCCAGGTAGACGCCGTAGCACGTTGTGGCGTGCGCCGGCAGGTGCTCCCGGACCCGCCGGAGGCCGCGGTTGAACCGAGTGTCCCAGCGGGATGATGCCTTGATCTCGACGGCTACGAAGCCCGCCGCGGTCTCGCAGAGCACGTCGACCTCCGCCCCGTCGTAGCTCCGCCAGTAGTGCGGAACGTAGTGCCGGCCGGAGTAGCTCAGGAAGGCGCGGATCTCGTTCAGGACGATCGTCTCGAGGAGCGGCCCGCGCTCCTCGGGGGTCGGCGGGTAGGGCAGACGGCCCGACAGGGCGCGGACGACCCCGGAATCGAAGAAGTAGAACTTGCTCTGCTGCACCTGCTTCGTCGCGGAACGCAGCTTCCAGGGTGGCAGCCAGTAGCCGATCAACGTGTCGCTCAGGATGCCGAAGTGACTCTGCACGGTGCGCCGGTCGATGCCGGCGTCGCGGGCGATGGACGTGGCGTTGGTCACCTGCGCGTTCTGGCGGGCCGCGATCTCCAGGAAGCGGGCGAAGGCCCCGAGGTTGCGGGTCAGGGCCTCCGCCTGCACTTCCTGCACCAGGTAGGTCTCCGCGTAGCTCCGCAGGTAGTCCTTCGGGCTCTCGCCGGCGACAGCCATCGGCAGCGTGCCGTGAGACAGCGCCTGCTCCACGTCCAGCCCGACGCCCAGCTCGGCCGAGACCAGCGGGAACAGCGTCGTGGTAGTGGCGCGTCCCGCCAGCAGATTGACGCCGCGCCGCCGCAGCTTGCGGGCGCTCGAGCCGGACAGGACGAAGCGCAGGCCCCGCGACTCGATGAGACGGTGCACCTCGTTCAGCAGCTCGGGGACCTTCTGCACTTCGTCGATGACCACCCAGGAGTCCGCGGGGAGGGCGGCGAGCTCGCGGTACAGGGTGTCCGGCCGCTTGCTCAGGCGCAGCGCCTCGCCGGTGTCGAGCAGGTCGTAGGCGGCGGCGTTCGGGAAGCGGTCGCGGATCCAGGTGGTCTTGCCGGTGCCCCGCGGCCCGAACAGGAAGACCGAGCGGGCGGGCGTGGGCAGCAATCTGGCGTACACTATGTTCGATATTACCTGAAATCAGGACATATGCATCTCGATATTCCAGGCTGAGCCGGCCCCGGGGGCTGCGGGTCGCGCGCTGCGCGTTGGCCGGCGAAGCCCTTCTGCGAATCTCCGGCGCTCGGCCGCGGGTCGCTCCGTCGGGCTCCGGCCAGCCCGGGAATCAGCGCAGCCCGACGAGGCCCTTCACGGACTCGATGAGGGCGGCCGAGTCGTAGCCGACGCCCTCCTTGAAGACGAGGGTGACGTTGCGGATCTCGGCCGGGCGGCGGACCGGGTCGCCGGCGATGACGACCAGGTCGGCGAGCTTGCCGGGCTCGACGGAGCCGTAGCGGCCGTCCTCGCCGAGGACGCGGGCGCCGTTGAGGGTCATGACCTCGATGACCTCCTCGGGCGCGAAGCCGGCCTCGAGCAACAGCTCGTAGTTGCGCTGGTCGCCGAACCCGGGCAGCGCCCCGCCCATGCCGGTCGGGTCGACGCCGGCCGCGAGCAGGCCGCCCGCCTCCGCGAAGCGCTTCTCGAACGCCTGCGCCTTGGCGAACAGGGTCCCCATGGGAGAGTCGTCGCGGGCGGCCACGTCGGCGCGCGACTGCAGGTACTCGTCGCGGGCCCCGGGGGCGAGCATCTCCAGCACGCGATCCTCGAGGGGCGGGCGGTTGGGGACGCCGAGCTCGTAGACGGCGAGGGTCGACGTCAGGGCGACGCCCGCGTCGACCATCTCCCGGATGGTCGCGCCGACCGCCTCGCCGTCGACGTCGACCTCCAGCAGGCTCCGCTGCACGCCGGGCGGGCAGACGCCCGGCTCCTTGCCTTCGACGTAGTCGCTGCTCGTGAAGAAGCCGTGCTCGATGTTGTCGATGCCGAGCGCCACCGCCTCCCCGAACGAGACGGAGCAGAGGTGCCCGGTGACCCGCAACCCCCGACGGTGCGCCTCGTCGATCGCCGCGGCCAGCTCCTCGTCGCCGATGCGCGTGTAGGCCTTGAACCAGTCGACGCCCTCGTCCGCCCAGTAGCCGACGACGCGGCGCGCGTCCTCGGGCGTCCCCACCTGGAACATCTGCGACATCGCCCCGGCGCCCGAGAGATACGGCCCCGTGATGTACATCCGCGGGCCGATGTCCTGCCCCTCCGCGATGGCGTGCTTGAGGTTCAGCTCGCTGTAGGGGGAGAAGGCCCCCGTGGTCCGGATGGTCGTCACCCCGGCCGCGAGGTAGAGGCGCGGGGCGCTGTAGTTGAGCTGCACCCGGCGCCCGCGGGTCATGTAGAAGGTGTGGTCGTGCAGGCCGACGATGCCGGGAATCACCGTATGGCCGTCGAGACCGAGCGTCCGTGCCCCGGCCGGGACGTCGACCTCGCCGTCGGGGCCGACGGCTGCGATTCGGCCGTCCCGGATCACGATCGTCCGTCCGGCCGCCGCGGGGCGGCCCGTCCCGTCGACCAGTTGCACGCCGGTCAGCGCGACCACCGGGTCGTCGACGTCGACGAACTCGCGCACTCCGTCGGACAGCATGGCCGCGGGTTGCGCCGCGACCCCGAGCGGAACGGACAGGACGACGAACGTGGCAATCAGACTACGCATGGTGATGTCCCTTGGGTGCCGCGCCAATAGCCGGGGCGGCGGTCAGCGTCCGCCCGGCGGCGGGCCGGCCGCGACGTCGAAGACCATCTTCATCCCCGCCTCGAGGTGCTCGGCGATGTGGCAATGTAGCATCCAGCGCCCCGGGTTCGACAGCTCCAGCAGCAGGTCGGCCGTCGACCCCGCCGGCACGAGCGTCGTGTCCTTCCAGACCAGGTTGTCGTTCGGGACGCCGTCGCGGCTCAGCACCAGGAACCGCTGCCCGTGGATGTGGACGGGGTGCTGCATGGCGTGCACGGCGCTCCGATCGTTGCGCAGGCGGATCTTCACGACGTCGCCGCGCCGGAAGCGCCAGTCGATGGCGCCGTTCTCGAGGCCGGTGTCGAGATCGCGCAGGATCCAGCGGACCCGGTCGGCCGTCGAGACCCAGTTCATGCGCGGCATGGTGCCGCTCCATTCCACCGGGTTGAAGTACGACCGGTCCACGTTCAGCAGCGGCTCCAGCGGATCCGGCAGGCCGTCGACCTCGAGCGTCAGCAGCAGGCGGTGGTCCGGCGGGCGGTCGAACGCGTCGCGGTAGGGCTCGATGTCGGCCGCGACGTCCGGGTGCGACCTGAGCGCCCGGAAGCTCGACTCGTGGTCCGGCGCGGCCGGCGCGTCGTCGACGGTGACGACGCCCAGCACGGCGTCGTCGGGGAAGAAGTTCCCGTAGACGTGGTCGATCGCCTGCACGCGGTTGACGAGCCGCGACTCGCCCGGCTGGTGGAAGCGGACCTCGACGACGTAGCGCTCGGCCGGCGCGATGACGACGCTCTCCACCCACGCCTGCCGCTCGAACCGCCCGATGTCCGACGCCACCAGCTTGATGGGGGCGCCGTCGAACGACAGGTTGAAGGTCCGCGTGTTCGAGACGTTGGTCAGGAAGAAGCGGACCACCTCGCCGCGGTCGACCGCCAGCCGGTAGGCGGGCTCGCCGTTGACGAGCAGCAGGTTCCCGAAGCGGCCCATCAGCGCGTGCGTCGCCTGCTCGCGCCCGAAGGGGACGAGCCGCAGGTCGCCATCCGCCGCCCCGCCCGCCGGCGCGACCAGCAGATCGTCGAGCATCAGCGACTGCTCGCGGTGCACGGGGCCGAACCAGTCCGCGTCGGCCGCATCCACCCGCAGGGAGCCGTAGAGGCCCAAGTCCTGCTGCACGTCCTCGCGGTGGTGGGGGTGGTACCAGTAGAGGCCGGCGTCGGGGAAGTGGATGCGGTACTCGAACGTCTCGCCGGGAGCGATCGGGGGCTGCGTGAGTCCCGGCACGCCGTCGAAGCGGTTGTCGAGCCGGATCCCGTGCCAGTGCACGGCGGTCGGCAGGCTGAGGCGGTTCGTGACGTTGACGGTGATCGTCGCGCCCTGGGGCACCTGGATGAGGGGGCCGGGGTACTGCCCGTTGAAGCCGTACATCGTGAACGCGCGGCCGCCGATGGTGCGGCGCACGAGTCCGGCCTCCAGGTCGAGGGTGCCGCCGTCGCCGAGGCGGACGACCTCCTGCGGCCGCGCCGCAGGGAGCGGCGCGGAGGGAGCGCCGGGCGCTTCGCTCACCGATGGCAGGAAGGGCTCGACCGGCGGGCTGAGCCGGCCGACGCCGGGCATCATCGCGACCGACGGGTGCATCGCCGGGCGCGTCCAGCCGGCGGCCGTCGGCGGTGGGCTGGCGCCAGCCACCATGCCGGTTACCGCCAACAGGTCCTCCGGCTCCATCCGCATCCCCGCCGACGTGCCGCGAAGTACGATGCGCCCCTCCCACTCCGTCCCGGCCGGCGACTGCGCCGCGTCCTGCGCCACCGCCCCGTCCTGCGCCGCCGTCCCGCCCTGCGCTGCCGTCCCGCCCTGCGCTGCCGCCCCGTCCTGCGCCGCCGTCCCGTCGGAAGCCGCCGGTGCGTCCGGCGCCGCTTCCGCAGTGACCAGCACCAGGAACTTGTCGAGGTCGACCGGGCCGAGGGCGGTGCTGCCATTCGTCACCGGGCCCAGGTGCCGTACCGGCCGCAGCAGTGGCGTGGTCGCCCACGCGACGTAGCGGTCGTAGTCGCCGAGCGCGGCGGGGTCCGGAAGGCCGGCGGCGTGGAGCGTCAGGTCGAAGCGGTGGTGACCGTCCACGGTCACCGAGGCCCCGAACGGGGAGGCAGCGGGCGTCAGCTCGACGTAGCCGGAGGCGGCGGCGAGGCCGGGGGCGTGGACCAGCTCGATGCAGTAGAGGTCGGGGTCGGCCGCCGGCCCCCGAGCGTCCAACGGCGGACACCGCAAGGCAACGGCGGCGTCCTGACCGGCCGGGGCCGCCGGAGTCGGCAACGCGGCCAACCCGATGCAGACCGCAAGGGCGGCGACGCGCGGGCAAGCCGCTACGCGTGCTTCCGCTGCTGCTCGAGACCCCATTGGGCGACCCGGAGCGCTTTGGCGTCGTTCTCGGTCGCCAGGATCTTCCTCAGGAGGCGCGCGATCCGACGCGCCGGCGGCTGCAGCAGGAGAGTCGAAACCGCGACGCGGCGCACCCGGACGGACGGATCGCTGAGGGCGCTGTGCGCCAGGTGCGGCACGGCATCGATGGGCGGCGCGCCGTTCTTGCGCAGGAGGTGGCCGAGGCCGAGCGAGAGGACGGCCATCTTGCGCACCTTCTTCTTGGGGTCGCGCGTCAGCAGCGCCAGCCGCCGCAACGACTCGGCGTCGTCGACGTAGCCGAGGACCGCCGCGCACCCGCGGCGAATGCGCCAGTTGGAGTGGCTCAGGCTCGCCTGGACGGCCGGGACCGCGTCGGTGCCCGCGGCGGCCAGCGTCAGGGCGTGCGTGTAGAAGTCGGTCCCGGCCAGCCTGGCGACCATCTCCTCGTAGCGGGCACTCATCTCGACCGACCGTCGGTGGGCGGACGTCCATGCCGGCCAGACGTCGTCCGGCGCTCGAAGAGCAATCCGGAGTCCCCCGTGGCAGGCACGGACACTCTCACCCTACCACATCGCCATCTCGCCGGACGATGCGGACGCGGGGTGATTCGCCAGCGCCCCGGCTGCCCCGGGCCGGTAGTGCGCCGCCCGCCCGGGCGGGCGCGTTCGCAGGCTGCGCGGGAGGAGGCGGCGGCACCGCACGCTCTGCGGCGCGGACTCCCAGGTTGCACCGGAACGCCGCCCGGTCTATGGTGAAACGGACGACAGTCACGCCGCCCGCGAGCGGGCGGCGCAGTGTTTATAGGGTCTTCGCTACCGCTTCAGGAGGGTCGAAAGATGAACGGTCGACGCATCACATTCGCGCTGGCGCTTCTGGCGCTGGCCCCGCTGGCGGCCGCGCCGGCAGCGGCTCAGGACGACTGGACCGTGCCGCGGACGGCCGACGGCCAGCCCGATCTGCAGGGCATCTGGGCCAACAACTCCGCGACGCCGCTGGAGCGGCCGGAGCAGCTCGGCGACAAGGCGCGGCTGACCGAAGAGGAGCTGGCCGACCTGACGGCGCGCATCGCCGAGTTCCGCGACGCCGAGCAGGCCGGCGACCTGCTGGGCGACCGCCTGATCCAGCAGGCGCTCGGCAACGCCGAGTTCCAGGACTTCGACGTCATCACCGGCAACTACAACGCGTTCTGGCTCGTCGAGCGCGAGCTCGACAGCCGGACGTCGCTCATCATCGATCCGCCGAACGGCCGGCGTCCGGCCCTGACGCCGGAGGCCCAGGAGCGCGCGGCGGCGCGCGGCGCCTACCTGCGCGACCATCCGTCGGACGGCCCCGAGGACCGGACGCTCGGCGACCGCTGCCTGCACTTCGCGGCTCCCAGCATGGGCTCCGGCTACAACAGCTACCTGCAGATCCTGCAGACGCCCGGCCACGTGGCCATCCTGCAGGAGATGGGACACGAGATCCGCACCATTCCGCTCGATGGCGGCCCGCACGCGGGCATCCCGCAGTGGAACGGCGACGCGCGCGGCCGCTGGGAGGGCGACACCCTGGTGGTGGAGACGATGGACTACTCGCCGCAGGCCCGCTTCAACGGCGCCACCGAGAAGCTGCACGTGGTCGAGCGCTTCAGCCGGATCAGCCCCGACGTGCTGCGGCACGAGATCACGCTGAACGACCCCGATACGTGGACGCAGCCGTGGACGGTGGAGCTGCTGCACACCTCGACCATGGATCCGCTCTTCGAGTACGCCTGCCACGAGGGCAACTACGCGATGCCGGGCATCCTCGGCGGCGCCCGGCGGGAGGAAGCCGAGGCCGGGAACCAGCAGTAACCGGCGCGCCCGTCACGGCGGCCAGGGACACTCGTAGCGGGGCGGACTGCCGGTTCCGGACAGGACGCCCCGCTACCCTGCTTCCGGTCACCACGGCGTCCTGCCGGAATTCCCAGCGCTCTCCGACTCCACCCTGCCGTCCTTGCGGAGTCGTGGCGCAACTTCATTCTGACTCGGGGTCGTTTCGAAGGAGGGACGAACCTCGTCCAGGCGGCTGAAGCAGCGCCCGGGGGATCAGCCGCGCGACGCCAGGATGCCGGTGGGTCTGGGCTACCTCGCCCGCGAGCGCTCGGCGCGACCGAGCGGCCGGATCACCCGCGTCCACCACATCAGGAACCCGGTGACGAAGAGCACCGGCGGCAGCAGTCCGATCGCGGCCCAGAGCGCCTTGGTCGACCAGCCGCCGAAGCGGCCGAAGTGCACGCGGGCCACCCAGTAGAGGACGTTGTCGACGGTGCGGGGCTCGAAGGTCTCCTCGTCGAACGGCTCGATGGCGTCGGCCAGGGCGTTGAAGGGTTCGGGGATCGCCAGGTAAATGCCGGTGAGGCCCCACATGAAGATGAAGAGGACGGTCCAGACGCCGACCGCACCGTGCAAGGTCCAGATGAGGCGCCGCCAGTTGGCGCGCAGATCCACCCCCAGCGCTCGTCGCCAACCGCCGACGCCCGGCCACCAGATGACGGCGCCGGTCACGGCGAGGACCGTCAGCAGGATGGAGCCGACGCCGTTCACGTCGCGGCCCGTCTCTCCGAACAGCAGGTTGTCGTGCAGCGCGAGGAGCCAGGTCGTGAGCCGGTAGGGGAGCGGCAGCCGGTGGCCGAGGTCCTCGCCGGTGTAGGGGTCGAACAGCATCTGCCGGGGCGAGCCGTCGCGATTGAGGGTGACGGTGACGGCGCGGGCCGGGTCGTCGCGCTCGATGATGCGCGACACGGTCGAGTCGGGATAGGCGCGTTCCGCGGCCGCGGTCAGCTGGTCCTGGCTGAGTCGGGCGCCCGAGACCGTGACCAATCGCGGTTGCGGCTCGAACGTCTGGCGGAGCTCGCTCCGGTAGACGAGGACGCTGCCGCTGACGCAGATGGCGATGACGTACAGGCCGACCGCGATGCCCGACCAGAGGTGCACCTGGAAGAGCGCGCGGCGCAGCCAGAACGCCTGCGGCTGCCGGAGCCAGCGTTTCCAGGCGGAGGGTGTCGCGTTGGCCACGGGATGGACCCGGGAGGCGGTCCTGCCGGTTCGTGCCGTCGACTCACGTGCGCGACGTGACTCGTGGCGGGCCGGTCGTCCGTGCGGAGCGCACGCGAGTCCCGCACGGACGACCGATCGAGAAGGCCGGGGCGATCGAGCCGGAGTCAGCCCCGCAGGAGTTTCGCGTCAGCGAACTCTCGACGCGCCCCGGCCGGGCGCGCGTGCACGTACTAGCGGGGCGGCTCGGTCGGGTCGCGCCCGTCGCGCGGCGCGCCGGTGCCGGACGAGCCCATGAAGAACTTGCTGCCGTCCTCGAACGTCACGTCGCGCCCGTTGGCGCGCGCCGTGCGGTCCTTGCTCTGGTAGCCGTCGACGATGATCATCGTGCCGGGCAGGATCGAGTCGCGCCGCAGGCCGCGCCGCAGCAGCGTGTTGGGCGTGCCGCCCTCCACCATCCACACCTCCTTGGAGCCGTCCTCGTTCGTCACCTCCATGTGGATCCAGGCGTGGGGGTTCACCCACTCGACCTTCACCACCGGACCCCGCAGGAGGACGGGTCGGTTCGGGTCGAACTCGGCCCCGAACGCGTGGTGCGCGATCAAGGGCGCGGTGGCGGCGGTCACCAGGAGCAGGCCCGCGGCGGCCAGGACCCCCGGGACGATGGCGCGGGCAAGACGACGTCGTGTCATGTGCATCGGATGTACCTCGGGTTGAGTAGTCGATCTACTGGATCTCGGGGACCTTCCCGTCCCGCACGTCCTGCTCCAGGATGCGCGCCCCGCCCAGGATCCCCTGGAACGAGTAGTTGGCCTCGTGGCAGG
>JAPOYG010000655.1:8807-12252 GCA_026706755.1 Acidobacteriota bacterium | reverse complement strand
GTGATCTCGGCGAAGTCGGCCGGCCTCATCGCGTCCAGGAGATGCTCGGTCATCTCCTCGTCAGGACACTCGAAGTCGGCCACCGGGACGGTGAGCGTCGCCGATTGCACGCCGTCGGCGAAGCCGGGCGCCGCCGCGGACGAGCCGGGCGTCACCTCCGCCGTCCCGCGCACCGCGCAGGTCCAGCCCCGGACCGTCGAGGTGCCGGAGACGGTGAAGTCGACGCCGGGCTGCTGCGCGGCGGCCGGCGACCCGGCCAGCAGCGCAAGACCGGCGGCGACCGCGGTCATGAACCGGAGTACGAAACGCGTTCGAGAAGCGACCGGCATCCTTGACATCCTCCGAGTGCTACACCCGGCGCGAGCCCGACCGAGCCCGCAGCACCCCCGACGGAGCGGAACCCGGCGCGCCCTCGCGGGCGCGTTGGCAGTCTGCGCGCGCGACACTCTTGCGACGCCTGTTCCGCGGCGCAGACTCCTGGCCCCTACTGACTACAGCCCGAATCCGAGGCGGTTGTCGCGCATCATGATGGGGTTGCGCGCCTCCATCACGAAGCGGGACGTGATTTGATCGGTCGACGTCGTCCGGGTCTGCCGCATGGCGAGCAGGAACTCCGCGAGGATCATGTCGATGACCTTGGCGACGCCGTCCTCGCCGAAGGCGCCCAGGCCCCACACGTAGGGGCGGCCGATGCCGACCGCGTCAGCGCCCAGGGCCAGGGCCTTGAAGATGTCGGTGCCGCGGCGGACGCCGCTGTCGATGAACACCGGCACCCGCCCCCGGACCGCGTTGACCACCTCGGGCAGCGAGTCGATGGACGACCACATGCTGTTCACCGCCCGGCCGCCGTGGTTGGACACGAAGATGCCGTCCGCGCCGTGCTCGATCGCCTGCTCGGCGCCCTCGGCCGTCATGATGCCCTTCAGGATGACCTTCATGTCGCTGGCATCCTTGAGGCGCTTGACGTAGTCCCACGTGTAGGGATAACGCGGACCCTCCGGGCCCTCCAGCCCCGCCCGCATCGGGCGGCGGTAGTCCGGGTGGTGCTGGTGGCAGGTCTGGCAGAGCACGGACGAGTACCCCTCGCCCGCCAGGGTGCGCCGCTGCAGCTCGCGGTTGCTGCCGCCCAGCAGGTCGATGGTCCACACCAGGGCGGGGCAGCCCGCGCTGGCGACGCGGTCGATGACCCGCTTGTTCACGTTCCAGTCGGGCACGGTGTAGATCTGGAACCAGTGCGGCTCGCCGCGGGCCTCGGCGATCTCGGCGTAGGACTGCGAGCTCTGGTGCGACTGCATCTGCAGGACGCCCCGCGGCCGCGCCCCGCGCGCCGCTCCGGCCTCCCCCTGCGTGTGATAGGCCGCGAGGCTCGCGACCGGACAGAGGAACAGGGGCGACTCCCAGCGGCGGCCGTAGAGCTCGATCGACGTGTCGAACTCCCCCAGCGGCTCGCCGCCGAGGCGCCGGGGGCGCAGCATCAGGCGCTGGAACCCCTCCCGGTTCGCCTTCCGCGTCTCGTAGTCGTCGACGCCCATGTGCAGGTAGTCCCAGTGCTGGGCCAGGTTGTTGGCGTGCGCGACGCGCTCGAAGTCCCAGACGTTGATGGCTTCGTCCAGCGACTCGATGGTCTGGCCCGTCAACTGATCCTCGATGGCGTTCTGCGGCGGCAGCGCGGGTTCCTGACCGGCGCTGAAGCTCGGCTGCGTCAGCGGCGGCATCTCGGCTCCGCAGTCGGGACAGTGGGGCAGCCCCGATCCCGTCGCGGCGCGACGCTCCGCCTCGTGCGCGAGCGCGCGCTGCCAGGTGGCCGGCAGGCCCGACGCCGCCAAGCCCAGCAACGGGCTGGCCGCCAGCAGCTTGAAGAACTCCCGCCGACTCGCCCCGGGGTCGGGGGCGCCCGCCTGTGGTCTTCGTCCAGTCATCCTCGGCTCTCCTCAGAGGTCCTCCGGAGGTCCCGCGGCAGCGTGGAATTCGCGCCTGACCGTCCGTCGGCCGTCGGTCCGAGAGTGTAGCCCAACCGCCACCGAACCCACGAATCGAGTTGGACCACTATGATCTGCGGATCAGGGCGCCGCGATCGAGGTGCGCGCGCGCCGCGCGGCGCCTGCGCGGCAGCGGCCGCGTCGAACATTGCGCATGCGGCCGCCACCAGAGAGGGAGACGGGATGAGCACGCAACCGGAGGTCTGGCTCCGCGGGCCCGTGGAGGGCTTCGAGCCGCTACTGATGCCGGCCGTGCATGCGCTGCTCCAGGCGCGCGAGGATGTCGAGGGCCTGGTGGCCTCCGTGCCGGCCGAGCACGTCTGGGAGCGGCCGGGCGGTGCAGCGTCCGTCGCGTTCCACGTGGGGCACCTGGGCGGCGCGCTCGACCGACTGCTGACCTACGCACGTGGTGAGACGCTGTCCGACGCCCAGAGGGCCGCGGCGCGTGTCGAAGGCGAGCCGGGCCAGCCGGCCCGATCGCTGGACGAGGTGGCGGCCGGCGCGTGCGCGTCGATCGAGCGCGCACTCGAGCAGTTGCGGGCCACGTCCCGCGAGGATCTCCTGGTTCCGAAGAAGGTGGGCCGGGCGGGCCTGCCGAGCACCACCCTGGGCCTGATCTTCCACGCCGCCGAGCACTGCACGCGGCACGCGGGGCAGGCGATCTCGACCGCGAGGATCCTGCGCGGCGCGGACGAATCCTGACGCCGGGCGCGTCGCTCCGGCCGCCGCCGAATGGGAGGCATCGTGAAGCGAAGCACGACCACACTCGGCCACCGCGGGAAGGACCGGGTCCGCAAGCGAGGCATGACGACGTTCGCCCGTCGCGGGAGGAACATGCTGCCGCCCGGGCAACGGCGGCTGTGGGACCGGGTCCGCGCGGCGAGCTTCTGGGCTGCGACCCTCGTCGCGGGCGCGCTGCTGGCCTCGAACCTCACTGTCGCCCAGGGTGGGTTCCGCCTGCTCGAGGCGACGATCGACGACGTGCACGCGGCGTTCGCCTCCGGCGATCTGACGTGCCGCGCGCTGGTGCAGGGCTACCTCGACCGGATCGCGGCCTACGACCAGACGGGTCCCTCGCTGAACGCAGTCCAGACGGTCAACCGCGACGCGCTGGCGCAGGCCGACGAGCTGGACGCGGCCTACGCCGAGGGCGGCCTCGCGGGGCCGCTCCACTGCGTGCCGGTGCTGCTCAAGGACCAGGTCGAGACGCGGGAGATGCCGACCACCTACGGGTCGGCGCTGTTCGACGGGTTCGTCTCGGGCCGTGACGCGACCATCGTCGTGCGCCTGGAGGAAGCGGGCGCGATCATCCTCGCCAAGACGAACATGGGCGAGTTCGCCTCGCGCTATGTCGGCTCGGCCTTCGGCATCATCCGCAACGCCTACGACCCGGCCCGCAACCCGAGCGGCTCGTCCGGGGGCACCGGCACCGGCATCGCGGCCAACTTCGGGCTGGTCGGGATCGG
>JAPOYG010000655.1:0-8050 GCA_026706755.1 Acidobacteriota bacterium | reverse complement strand
GCCGACGCCTACGCGCTGGGCAACAACCGCTACCTGAGCCCGGTCATCGGCTTCCCGGCCCTGACCGTCCCGGCCGGCCTCACCGCGGACGGGCTGCCGGTGGGACTCGAGCTCCTCGGACGGCCGTTCGACGAGGCCTCGCTGTTGCAGTTGGGATTCGCCTACGAGCAGGCGACCGGCCGGCGGGAGCCCCCGGCCACGACCCCGGCCCTGGCCCCGTAGCCGCGCGGGCGCGCTCTCACGCCCTCGCGGCGTACGGAGCCCGTGGGGACCCGCCGCTCCTGCAGTCGGTCGCAGGAAGCGCGGCTGCTGCTACTGGCCGTTCACGATGCGCAGGAAGTCGACGTGGCTCCCGACCAGCCCGTGCACGCCGACGTGGCGGGCGATGTCCAGATCCAGCCGCTCGATGTTCGCGGCCAGCGCGCGCATGTTCGCGTTCGCGGCCGGCGGATCCAGGTCGGGACGCGGCGGCGAGTACAGGTCCGCGTTGATCAGGATGCGCTCGGCCGGCAGGTGCGCGATCAGCATCGTGCCGGTGTGGCCGAGGTCCTCCACGGCGTAGATGTGCATCTCGCGCTCGCCGTCCGTCAGGATATAGCGGTCGCCGACTAGCTCCATCGCCGGGACGCGGTTGGGCGCGAACCACGGCATGAGCGACGAGAGGATGTCGGGCTCCAGCGAGCGCGTGCCGGGGTGGAAGAAGACGTTGCGGTAGAAGTCGCCGTTCGCCTCGTGGGTGACGACGGTGGCGCTCTGCGCGACATAGGTCCGGAGGCCGCCCGAATGGTCGGAGTGGTGGTGCGTGTTGACCACGTAGCGGACCGGCTTGTCGGGGACGCGGCGCCGCAACTCCGCGATGACGCCGAGCGAGCGGGCCTCGTTCTGCGGCGCCTCGACCACGGCGATGAAGTCGCTGAACTCGACCGCCACGCTGTGGTGCGTGCCCCCCGACACGCGCCAGACGCCCGACGCCATCTGGGTGGAGCGGACCACGACGGGCGGAACCTCCGCCTGCGCAACGGCGTCCGGAACCTCCACGGCTTCGGGCTCGACGTTGGCGCGGAACTCGCTGACCGTGATCTCCATCGAGTTGTGGCCCGGCTGAACGCTGGGGTCGCCCTGGTGCGAATGCAGCACGGTGGGGAACATCACTCCGTCGAAGTCCCGGTACTCGGTGTAACGGTGGTCGTAGATCATGTCGCCCAGGACCGGGTGGGGCACCCACGTGAGCACCCGCTCGACCAGGTTGTCCTCGTTGATCGTGCCGTTGACGCGGTAGCGGTCCATCGCGGTGAACGTGACGATGGTGAGCGGGCGCCCCTCCAGCATCAGCTCGGTCGCCGTGGCGTCGTCGGCCGCGGCGGCCGCCTTCAGGAAGCCGTGCGGCGACATCCAGATGTCGAGCTGCCGCACGTCGGCGTCCTGGGGCCGCGGAACGGCGTTGTCGCCGATCTGCATCCAACTGTGCTCGCCGCTGGTCAGCAGCGTGCGGGTCTGCTCGCCCACGAGCGGCGCGCCGCCGCCGCGCGGCGGGTAGTCGCCCTGGCGGCGCGTGTGGGTCTCGACCGACGAGGCTGCGTCGTAGTCGATCGTGCGCGAGTACGCGCTGACCTCGAACCGCGGCCAGTCGTCGGCCGGGGTGAAGTTCTGCCCCACGTTGGCCACCCACCCGGTTCCGGAATACTCGATCGAGCTCACGCCCTCCGGGTCGCCCAATGCCTCTGCGGCAGCCTGCAGCACGGCGTCGACGTCCTGGGCCATGGCCGGCGCCGCCGCGCAAGCGAGAACAACGAAGACAGCAAGCGGTCGTAGCATGGGATCCTCCCGGGGCTCGTGTACGCGAGAAAGCGGCAGGATGATAGTGCGCCGCCAGCGGTGCCGACAAGGCGGCCGCACCGCGAGTGTGCCGGCTCGCGGGTCCGCGGGCGTGCCGGCCGGCTCCGAGGCTTGCCGGTATGCTCTCGGTGGCGCCCGACCGCCGCCGAACCGACATGACGGCAATCTCCCTGCTCGATCTCTCCCCCATCCCGGAAGGCGGCGACGCCGCCCTCGCCCTGCGCAACTCGGCGGATCTCGCGCGCCACGCCGAGCGCTGGGGGTACAAGCGCTTCTGGCTGGCCGAGCATCACAACATGCCCGGCATCGCGAGTGCCGCCACGTCCGTGGTCATCGGCCACGTGGCGGCCGCGACGTCGGCTATCCGGGTGGGGGCCGGCGGCATCATGCTGCCGAACCACGCGCCGCTCGTGATCGCCGAACAGTTCGGCACCCTGGCCACGCTCTTCCCCGGCCGCATCGACCTCGGACTGGGCCGCGCCCCGGGAACCGACCAGACGACGAGCCGCGCCCTGCGCCGCAACCTCGACGGCGACGTCAACGCGTTCCCGCGCGACGTGGTGGAGCTGCAGCACTACTTCCAGCCGCCCGAGCCGGGGCAGCGGGTGCGCGCGGTGCCGGGGGCCGGGATCGACGTCCCGATCTGGATCCTGGGATCCAGCCTCTTCGGCGCGCAGCTCGCCGCCATGCTCGGGCTCCCCTATGCCTTCGCCTCGCACTTCGCGCCGGCCGCCCTGATGGACGCCCTCTCGATCTACCGCGCCCGGTTCGAGCCGTCCGCGCAGTGCGCGAAGCCGTACGTCATGGTCGGCTTCAACGTCGTCGCCGCCGACACGGAGCGGGAGGCGCGACTGCTCTACACGTCGATCCAGCAGTCGATCCTCCGGTTGCGCAGCGGCGCGCCGGGCAAGCTCCCGCCCCCGGCGGCGGACCTCGAGGAACGCCTCACCCCGGTCGACCGGCAGATGCTGGAGCAGATGCAGGCATGCTCGGTGGTCGGCTCGCCGGAGGCGGTCCGGGCCGGGGTGGCGGAGTTCGCCGAGCGGACCGGAGCCGACGAGGTGATGATCGTCACCCACGTCTTCGACCACGCGGCGCGGCTCCGCTCGCTGGAGATCACGGCCGAGCAGGTCATCGCCAATCCCATCGGCGCCTGACGCCGCAAGGCACCTCCCCGATGGCGGCAAGGGCGCTTGGCGCCAGGGCTGCGCACCGGCCACCTACAGCAGGTAGCGCGTCACGGCGGCCTCGTCCCACTCCATCCCGAGGCCTGGCCCGCGGGCCGTGACCCGGCCGTCCACCGGCCGCGGCGGCTCGGTCAGCACGGCGCCGGCGAGATCGAGGAACTCCAGGTAGTGCGCCAGCGGCGTTACCGGCAGGAGGTGCGCGCTGGCCTCGATGAAGAGGTGGCTCGAGACCGGCACCGCGGCCGCCTCGGCCTGTCCCATCGCGCGCAGCCATCCGGTGACGCCGCCCATCTTCATGACGTCCGGCATGCAGAGGTCGCACGCCCCCGCGGCGAGGGCCCGCGCCATGTCGTGGCCGAACCACCAGTTCTCGCCCGTCTGGATCGGGACGGGAGACTTCTCGCGCACTCGGGCGTGGCCGGCCACATCCTCGGCCGGCACCGGCTCCTCCACCCAGGCCAGGTCGAAGTCGGTCAGGGCGTGGATGCGCCGCAGGGCCTCGGGCGCGGTCAGCGACTGGTTGAAGTCGACCATGAGCTTCACGTCCGTGCCGATGACCCGCCGCACGCCGGTGAGGTTCTTCACGTCCCAGGCGAGATCGCCCACCCCGATCTTGACCTTGATGGCGCGAAACCCCTGCTCCACGCTCCCTTCCAGCGACGCAGCGTCGGCCACGGGGTCGACCACGCCGTAGCTGTCGTACGCCGGAACGCGGGCGGCCCGCCCGCCCAGCAGCTCCACGACCGGCCGGTCGAGCGCCCGGCCCCGCAGGTCCCAGAGCGCCATGTCGAGACCGGAGAGCGCCATGCCCACCAGGCCCTGCCGGCCGAGCAGCCGGAACCGCGCGGCCAGCTCCCCGGCCAGCACGGCCGGCGCCGCCGGGCTACCGCGCACCACCTCGTCGAGATCGTCGACGAGAGCCTTCAGGGCGCGGAGGGTCAGCGTCGTGTAGCCGAAGATGTAGGCTCGGCCTGCCGGCCCCTGTTCGGACGCGACGTCGATCAGCAGCAGCGGCGACACCGGGATGTCGCCGGACGCGGTGCGAAGCGGCCGGGCCAGCGGCGCGGCTACTGCGCGCGCCGTCAAGGACCGGATGGTCAGCGGGGGATCCGACATCGGCATCTCCTTCCGGTCGACCCGCCGCGACGCAGCCGGGGCGGGCCTGCGCTTCCGGTTCCCCGGGAGCCGTCGCCCGGGGTTGTCGCGGGCACGGCGGACCGACGAGCTCGCGCGCCCGGCGTTCCGGCGAAGACGACGCTAGCACGTTCGTTGACAGGGCCGCGGGTGCGTCGTCACACTGCGATCAGGTGCCGAACGCCGGAACGGGCCTGAGGGTCGGATGGGCGGGGGCGTGGATCGTGACGGCCGCGGCGGTCGCCGCGTTCGTCGTCGCGGCGGGCGGCTCCGTGGCCGCGCAATCCGCGCCCACCGCCTGGACGGTCTCATCCGGTGACGTGCGCGTCCGCTGCCGGATGACGGTCGGCGGCAGCTTCGACGCGGTAACCTCCGCGATCTCGGGCACGCTTCGCGGCAGCCCTCGCGGCACGGGCGCGTTCGAGGGCGAGCTCCGCGTCGATCTGGCCAGCCTCGAGACCGGTATCGGGCTGCGCGACGAGCACCTGCGGGGGCGCTACCTCGAGACGGACCGGGGGCCGGCGTTCCGACACGCGGTGCTCTCCGGCGTCGCGCTCCGTGAACCGCTGCCCGACGGCCGCGGACGCCGCGAGACGGCGTTCACGGGCCGGCTGACGCTCCACGGCGTCGAGCGGCGAGTCGAGGGCGAGGCGGCGTTGGAGCGCGGCGACGGACGGATGCGCGTGGAAGCCAGGCTGTCCCTGAGCATCGAGGCGTTCGACATCCCCCCGCCGCGCTACCTGGGCGTCGGCGTGCGCGACGAGGTCCGCATCACGGTCGTTTTCGAGGCCGCGCCGTCGGTGGCGACCCGGGCGAACGACCCATGACCGGCACGACGCGGACCCTGCGCCGAGCCACGGGCGTCACCCTCGCGGCCGCCGCCTGCATCGGGGGCCTGTCCGTCGACCGCGCATCCGCGGAGCCGACGTTCCTCTCGAAGCAGTACCCGCGCTGCACCGCGTGTCACTACTCGCCGTCGGGCGGAGGCCTGCTCACCCCGTACGGCCGCTCGCTGTCGCGCGAGGAGATCTCGACGTTCGGCCGGCGGGGTGCGGCCGCGGCGGCCGCCCCGGACCCGAGGGGCGAGGAGGGGTTCCTGTTCGGGGCGCTGCGGAGCGACAGCCCCCTGCAGCTCGGCCTCGACGCCCGCCCGTCGCATCTCGCGGCGGTAGCCGCCGGCCGCTTCCTCCCGGACCGCAACTTCCTGATGAACCTCGACGTGCAGGCGGCGTGGCGACAGGACCGCTGGACCGTCTACGGCACAGCAGGGCGCGCGCCGGAGCGCGGAGGCGGGGCCTTCGTCTCCTACGAGCACTGGGTGGCCTGGCAGGCCTCCGAGCGGGTGAGCGTGCGCGGTGGGCGCTTCCTGCCCGCGTACGGCGTGCGGTTCGCCGACCACACCTCGTTCACCCGCGCCTGGCGCGAGCTGGCCGAGGACGATCAGGTGTACGGCGTCGAGGTCGGCGTCTCGACCGACCTGGCGCTGCTGCAGGTGTCGGTGGGGCCGGGCCGCGCCGCCTCGCTGATGGACGGCGACGGACGCGAGGCGCTCACCACGAGCGGCCGGCTGCAGCTCGATCTCGGCCCCCGTACCGTCGTCGCCGCGTCCGTGCTGCACCGCGCCCGGTCGGATGCCGCGCCCCGCAGCACCGACACCGGGCTGTCGTTGGGCTTTGCTCCCACGGCGTGGCTCACGACCTGGACCCACGCCGACGTCCGGCTGCAGCGGCTGCGGGCGAGCGGGCGCTCCTACATCTTCGCCCACCAGACCTCGCTCGAGGCAGTGCGCGGGGTCTGGTTGCGGATCTCACCGCAGACCCGGTGGACCGACACGGACCCGAGGGGCGAGGTGCGACGAATGGTGTACGGGCTCGATCTCTACCCGCGCACGCACTGGCACGTCAACCTCTCGTACTACCGGGATCATCAGCCGTTCGGCAGACGGCGCATCCGAACGTTCCTGGCCCAGTTGCACCTCTACCTGTAGGAACGGGCCGCCGACACGGCAGGAACCGGCCGCCGACACGGCAGGAACGAGCCGCCGCGCGGCGCAGCAACAGAACCGCCGCGCGGCGCGAATCCGAGCGCTCGAGGGCGCGTGCCGCCGCCCCGCCACGTCGCTCCACGTACGCCGCCCGGCGGACGCGCTCCCACTTGGATCCCACGTGGCCTGTTGGGTAAGGTACCAGTCCATGAGGCTCGTCCTGACGGCCACCCTGCTGTCGCTCGTCGTCGGCGGCGCCGCGTGCGGCGGCGACTCCCCCACCCGCCCGACCGTGCCGATCGCGCCGCCCGCCGGCCTGCAGCCGACGCTATCGAGCATCCAGCGGGAGATCTTCAATCCGTCGTGCGTGGAGCACCACGGCGACCACGCGATCGAGGGCGATCTCGACCTCCGGGACGGGCAGTCCTATACGCAGCTCGTGAACCATCCGGCCTTCCAGGTGACGCTCGACCGGGTCGAGCCGAACGACCCGGAGGCCAGCTATCTGATACTCAAGCTCGAGGGCCGCCCGGGCATCGTCGGCGACCGGATGCCGCCGAGCGCGCCCTTCCTTTCGTCCGCCCAGATCGACGTCATCCGGCAATGGATCAACAACGGGGCGCAGAACAACTGAGCGGCGCCGAACTGCCGGACCCGCACGGGACGGAGGACCTGTGAGACGCAAGGCCGGCCTGCTGACTGCCGCGGCGACCGCCGTCGTGGTGGCGCTGTCCGCGCGGGCCGAGCCCGCGGCGTCCGACAACTGGCCGCAGTTCCGCGGCCCGGACGGGACGGCCGTCGTCGCCGACGACCCCGGGCTGCCCGAAACCTGGAGCGCGACGGACAACGTCGCCTGGCGGACGCCGATTCCGGGGCTGGGGTGGTCGAGCCCGATCGTCTGGGGCAACCGCGTGTTCGTCACGACGGTGGTGGCGGACGAGGACTACGAGGGGCCCCGCGCCGGCCTCTACCTGCCTGCGGGCGGGGCCGACGTTCCGCCCGACCGGCCGCCGGGCACGCACCACTGGATGGTGCTCTGCCTCGACCTCGGGAGCGGCGACCTGTTGTGGCAGCGCACCGCGCACAGCGGGCCGATGACGGCGACCATCCATCCGAAGAACTCGTTCGCCTCCGCCACCCCGGTGACCGACGGCGAGCGCGTCTACGCGCTCTTCGGCAACCTCGGACTTTTCGCCTACGACCTCCACGGACGCCTCGTCTGGTCCCGCGACATCGAGTACCACCCCGATCAATGGGGTTGGGGGGCGGGCTCGTCGCCGGCGCTGCTCGACGACCAGGTGCTCGTGATGCACGACAACGACGAGGACTCGTACCTCGTCTCGTTCGATGCCGCCACCGGAGAGCAGAACTGGCGGACGCCCCGCGACGAGGTGAGCGCGTGGTCGACGCCGTTCGTCTGGCGTAACGACCTGCGGACGGAGATCGTCACCGTGGCCCGGACCCGCGTGCGGTCGTACGACCCGGCGGGCAATCTCCTGTGGTGGTTCGCAAGCGACATGACCAGCGCGACGGTGCCGACTCCCGTGCCGGGGGACGGCATCATCTACGTCAGCTCGGGTCACGTGGGGCACGACCATCGCCCCGTCTACGCCGTGCTCCCCGGCGCCGAGGGGGACATCACGCTCCGGCCCCGGCAGCGCGCCAACGAGTACATCCGCTGGTACGACCCGCGCGGCGCGTCCTACAATCCCTCGCCGCTCCTCTACCGCGGCATCTACTACACGCTGCACGACCGCGGCTTCCTGACCGCGCACGATGCCCGCACCGGGCGTACCGTCTACGGCCGCGTCCGGATCGAGCCGGGGGCCACGTTCACGTCGTCGCCGTGGGCCTACAACGGGAAGCTCTTCGCGCTCAGCGAGGACGGCGACACCTACGTCATCGCCGC
>JAPOYG010000014.1 GCA_026706755.1 Acidobacteriota bacterium | reverse complement strand
ACTGGAACCCGGTGTGGGACGTGCGGACCGGCCGCTTCGACGGCGGCTGGACGGTCGAGATGGAGATTCCGTTCAAGACGCTGCGCTACCGGTCGGAGCCGCCGCACGTCTGGGGCATTCAGCTCCGGCGCGCCATCCGCCGCAAGAACGAGTGGGTCTACCTGACGCGGCTCCCGATTTCGGCCGGTGGCGGAAGCGGAGCGGCCGGCATCTTCCGCGTGTCGGCGGCCGGATCCCTCGTCGGCCTCGAGCCGCCGCCCGCCGGCCGCAACATCGAGATCAAGCCGTACGCCATCGGCGGAGTGACCACCGACCTGACCGCGGCCCCCGCGATCGAGGACGACGCCAGCGGCGACGCCGGCCTCGATGTCAAGTACGGCATCACCCAGAACCTGACCGCCGACTTCACCTGGAACACCGACTTCGCGCAGGTGGAGGTGGACGAGCGGCAGGTCAACCTGACCCGCTTCCCGCTGTTCTTCCCGGAGAAGCGCGAGTTCTTTCTCGAGGGGCGCGGCATCTTCGGCTTCGCGCGCGGCGGCGTCACCCGCCGGCCGGGCGGCCCTGGCGGCCGCCCGGGGGGTGGCATCTTCGGCGACGTGAACGTGCCGCAGCTCTTCTACAGCCGCAGGATCGGCCTCGAGCGGGCCGCCGACGGCGCGTCGCGGGTGGTGCCCATCGTCGGGGGCGCGCGCGTGACGGGGAAGGTCGGCCCGTTCGACGTCGGGGCCCTCAACCTCCAGGCCGGCGACGAGCGCCTGTCGGCGACCGAGCCGACCAACTTCACCGTCCTCCGCCTGCGGCGCGACATCCTGCGGCGGAGCTCCGTCGGCGCGATGCTCACCAACCGCTCCGTGTCCCGCATCGCGCCCGGCTCCAGCCAGGCCTACGGCGTCGACGCCACGTTCGCCTTCTTCGACAACGTCAGCTTCCTCGGCTACCTGGCGCGGACGCGCGTTCCGGGGCCCGACCACCGGGACCGGGACACCAGCTACCAGGGCCGGTTCGAGTACGCGGCCGACCGCTACGGGGTGGTGGTGGACCACCTGCTGGTCGAGGACAACTTCCTGCCGGAGGTCGGCTTCCTGCGGCGCGACAACTTCCGGCGCAGCTTCCTGTCGGCGCGCTTCAGCCCCCGGCCGCGGTCCATCGAGAGCATCCGGCAGTTCAGCCTCGACGCGAGCCTCGACTACATCGTGACGGCCGACCGGGGGCACCTGGAGACGCGCCAGAGCATGGTGACGTTCCAGACCGAGTTCGAGTCGAGCGACCGGCTGACGGTGACGGCGACCGACACCTACGAGCTGCTGGTCGAGCCGTTCACGCCGCCCGGGGCTGGCTTCTCGATCCCGGTGGGAGGCTACGGCTTCGCGGACGTCCAGGTGGCGTACGGCATCGGGCAGCAGCGGCGCGTCAACGGGCAGGTGGCGGTGCGGCGCGGGGCCTACTTCGGGGGCCACCTGACGACGGTGGAGCTGAGCCAGGGGCGCATCGGCCTGCTGCCGCAGATGTCGGTGGAGCCGATCGTCTCGTTCAACTGGATCGACACCCCGTACGGCGCCTTCCAGACGAATCTGGCCGTGACGCGCGTGAACTACGCGTTCAATCCGCGGATGTTCTTCAGCGGGCTGCTGCAGTACAACTCGGCCGACCGCTCGTTCAGCAGCAACCTGCGGCTCCGGTGGGAGTACAGCCCGGGCAGCGAGCTGTTCGTCGTCTACACGGACGACCGCGACGTGACGGGCGGGTTGCGGCCCGACCGGGGCTGGGCCCTCCGCAACCGCGGCCTCGTCGTCAAGCTCAACCGGCTCTTCCGCTTCTGACCAGGCGGGGCTGCGACTCCCGGCCGCGGCCGTCAGGGTGCGCACCATCGCGGGCGGCGCTATGATGAGCCACTGTGACTCCGTCTTCGGGACGGCCGGCGTCCCGGGACGGCGGCGAAGACCGCACCACGAGCCCGGCACGGCTGCCGCAAAGGAGCGCTCCGATGACTCGTCGACACATCGCTTACTCGCTGCTGGCGTTCGCGTCGCTGCTCGTCGTGCCCGCTGCCGCGGCACAGGAGACCGCTTCCACCCCGCGGACGCCGTGGGGGCATCCCGATCTGCAGGGGGCGTGGACCAACACCACCACGACGCCGCTCGAGCGCCCCGACGACCTGGAGGGGCGCGAGTTCCTCACCCAGGAGGAGTGGGCGGAGAGGAACCCCGGCTCCGGGATATCGGCGTACGACGCCGGCGCCTACAACGACTACTGGCTGGAGAAGGGCGAGCTCTCGATGCGCACGTCGCTCGTCGTCGATCCGCCGGACGGGAAGCTCCCGGCGTTGATTCCCGCGGAGGAGGAGCGCGTGAACGCCCGTCGCGCGGCCGCGGCGGCCGGCGGGGGACCCGCCTCGGTGCACTTCTTCAACGCGTACGATCGGTGCATCACGCGCGGGCTGCCGGGCGCCATGATGCCCGGATTCTACAACCACAACTACCACATCGTGCAGACGCCGGATCACGTGGCGATCCTCGTGGAGATGGTGCACGAGGCGCGCATCGTCCCGCTGGACGGCACGCCCGTCTCGGGAGTCCGGCAGTGGCTGGGGGATTCGCGCGGCCGGTGGGAAGGCGACACGCTCGTCGTCGAGACGACCAACTTCGCCGGGAAGGTGACCGCGCGCGGCCTGACCGCGTTCGGCGGGACCGAGGGGCTCACGGTGGTGGAGCGGTTCACCCGCGTCGACGACAACACCATCGACTACCAGGTGACGGTCACCGACCCGGCCATCTGGTCGGCGCCGTGGACGGCCTCGATCCCGATGACGGCCATGGAGGGCACCCTGTTCGAGTACGCGTGCCACGAGGGGAACTACGCGATGGGCAACATGCTCGCGGGCGCCCGGGCGGAGGAGGCGCGCTGACGATCGCGCCGGTGACCGGTCCGGGCGTGGCATCGATGGATGCCGGGCACGGGTGGCGGCCCGCGACCACCGACGAGGAGGAGGGCGGAGAGTGACAGGCGAGAAGGAGCAGCTCGACCGGGCCGAGCGCCTGCACACGGCGTTGCTCGTCGCGGACCAGCTCGACCGGATTGCGGATCGGCTCGACCGGGGGAGGAAGCGGGAGGTCTGGTTCGCCATCGCGCTCGCGCTGGGCGGTGCCGCGGCCGGCATCGTGGCCGCCGGTGTGCTCGTCACCATGGGGGTCGAGTTCACGCTGCAGGCCGTTCTCGGCTGGGCGGTGGGCGTCTGGACGGGGGCGGTCCTCGGTCTCGCCGGCGCCGCCACCCGCGCCGGGGTGGAGATTCGCTCCGCCGCCGCGGGTCGGGAACCGGGCGCCCCATGAGCCAGTACGACGCCATCGCCGACCTGTACCAGGAGTCGAAGCGGCTGCCGTTCCGCACGGCGATCGAGCGCTACACGCTGTTCGAGGCGCTCGGCGACATCCGTGGGATGACGGTGCTGGACCTGGCCTGCGGCGCGGGACACTACACCCGTCTGCTCAAGCAGGCGGGAGCGCGCGAGGTCACGGGCGTCGACGAGTCCCCGGAGATGATCCGCCTCGCGCGGCGGGAGGAGGAGCGGGAACCGCTCGGCTGCGCCTACCTCTGCCGGGACGTCGCCGACCTGGAGCCGCCGGCGGGAGCGGCGGACCGGGTCGCGGCCATGTACCTGCTGCACTACGCCCGCAGCCGCGAGAAGCTCGTCCGCTTCTGCCGCGTCTGCCATGCCGCGCTGCGGCCGGGAGGCCGGTTCGTCGGGTTCAACGACAACGTCCTCAGTCCGCCCCGGGGAACCGTGTCGTACCGCAAGTACGGCCTGGAGAGGACGGGCCCGGCGGACCCGCACGAAGGAGCGCCGATCCGCTACCGCATCACGAACGAGGACGGGGCGCAGTTCGAGTTCAACAACTACTTCCTGAAGCCGCAGGCCTACGACGAGGCGTTCGACGAGGTCGGTTTCCGGGACTTCCGCTGGCTCGGCGTCTCCCTCGAGCCCGGCGAGCGCGGCAATCCGTTCTGGGACGACTTCCTCCGGGACCCTCCCGTCATCGCGTTCAGCGCGACGAAGTAGTGCGGGTCGGAATCGTGCGGCCGACAGCGCGCCGCCGGCGGATGCGCTGCCGCGCGGACGGAGGACGAGACGCATGAGCAGATTCCGCGTCGGCCCCGGTTTCCTGGTCGCCGCCGCCTTCATCGGACCCGGCACCATCGTGACCGCGAGCCGGGCCGGCGCCGGCTACGGGACCGCCCTGCTCTGGGCGGTCCTGTTCTCGGTGATCGCCACCGTCACCCTGCAGAACATGGCGGCGCGGGTGGGCCTCGCGGGCCGGCGCGGCTTCGCCGAGGCCATCCGCGACAGCGTGGCGCACCCGCTGCTGCGGTCCGGTGTCCTCGGTCTCATCGCGCTGACCATCCTGGTCGGGAACGCCGCCTTTCAGACCGGCAACCTGCTCGGCGCGTCGCTCGGAGTCAGCCTGCTGACCGGGTTGCCGCAAGGGCTGCTCGTGGCGATCGTGGGCGGGCTGGCCGGCGCGGTGCTGATGGCCGGTACCTACAAGACGATCCAGAACGCGCTGGTCGGTCTCGTGGCGCTGATGAGCGTGGTGTTCTGCGTCGTGGCGGTTCTGAGCGCGCCCAGCCTCGGCCAGCTTCTGTCGGGGTTGCTGGTGCCGCGCGTACCGCCGGGGGCGCTGCTTACCGTGCTGGCGCTGATCGGCACCACCGTCATCCCCTACAACCTGTTCCTCCACGCAAGCGCCACGCTCGAGCGCTGGCCCGACGCGGCGCGCAACGACGAGAACATCCGCGAGAGCCGCCGCGACACCCTGTTCTCGGTGGCGCTCGGGGGCCTGACCACGGCCGCGGTGGTGATTGCCGCCTCTCCGCTGCTCGGGGAGGGCGCCGACGCAGCCGACGCGGCGACGGTCGCGGCGCGCCTCGAGCCCCTGCTCGGGCGGGCCGCACCGGTGTTCTTCGGGGTCGGGCTCTTCTCGGCCGGCCTCACCTCGGCCATCACCGCACCGCTCGCCGCCGCCTACGCGGCGGGCGGCGCGATGGGCTGGGGAGGCGACCTCCGGAGCCGGCGCTTCCGGGCCCTCTGGGGCTTCGTGCTGCTGACCGGGATGTTCTGCGGGATCTTCCTCGGGGCGTCGCCGTACCAGATCATCCTCCTGGCCCAGGCCGGCAATGCGATCGTCCTGCCCATCACGCTGGTGCTGCTGCTCATCGTGGCCAACCGCGGTGCGGTCATGGGGGCGCACCGCAACTCGCGCCTCGCCAACGTCGTCGGCGCGCTCGTCGTCCTCGTCATCTCCGGGCTCTCGCTGGTCCAGCTGGCGCGCGTGTTCGGGCTCGGCGGCTAGCGGACGTGATTGATACGCCGCCCGCCCTCGCCGAGCTGGTCAAGCGCGTCGCCGCCACCGATCGGGTGGGCGTCGACACCGAGGCCGACAGCCTGCACTGTTACCACGAGAAGGTCTGCCTGGTGCAGATCGGGCTCGCGGGAGCGGACGAGCTCGTCGACCCGCTGGCCGACATCGACCTCGCGCCGCTGCTCGGCGTCCTGTCGCGCGTCGAGATCGTCATGCACGGCGCCGACTTCGACCTGCGCATGCTCTACCGACTCGGATTCGGCGCCCCGTCGGCGGTGTTCGACACGATGATCGCGGCCCGCCTGACCGGCGCCGCCCGCTACGGGTATGCCGCGCTGGTGGCGGAGCACTTCGACGTCGCGCTTGCCAAGGGGGCGCAGACCGCCAACTGGGCGCTCCGTCCGCTCGCTCCGCGTCTGGACCGGTACGCCCGCAACGACACGCACTTCCTCCTCCGGCTCGCGGAGCGGCTCGGGCGGCGGCTCGACGAGCTCGGGCGCCGGGAGTGGCTGGAGCAGTCGTGCCGGCGGGTGGTCGACGCGGCGCGGGTGGTGCGCGAGCGGGATCCGGCAACCGAGTGGCGGGTGCGCGGAAGCCAGGTCCTCGGGCCGCGCGCCGCGGCCGTGCTGCGCGCGTTGTGGCGCTGGCGGGAGCGGGAGGCGGAGGCCGCGGATCGGCCGCCGTTCCACGTTCTCTCCAACGCGGACCTCGTCGATGCGGCGGGGAGGTTCGACCGCGGCGAGCGCGTCGCGCCCCGCGGGCTGCGGGGCGGGCGCCTCGCGCGCTTCGGCCGCGCTGCCGAGGAGGCGCTGCGGCTCGAGGAGGCCGAGTGGCCGGTCCGCCCTCCGGGGCGGGCGCGGCCGCAGTTCACCCGAGCCCAGGACCGACGCCTCGCGGCGCTGCGGGGCCGGCGCGACCGGACGGCGAAGGAGCTGGCCATCGACGCCGACCTCATCGCCCCGCGGGCGGCGCTCGAGCGGGTCGCGGTCGAGGGCGACGGTGCGTTCGCCGCGCTCCTGCCGTGGCAGCGGTCCCTGCTCGGCGGCTGAGCGGCGTCGTATGATCGGCAGGCGCGCTGTCGGCAGCGCGGCGCCGGCGCGACCTTGCGGTCGCGTCGGGGTCTGCGGGCTCACGGAGGGTGTCCGCCGCACGTGCTGCGGCGCCGACGCCTGGCGGCGATGCAGGGGAACGACAGGAAGGGAACGATGAAGACGGTCGGGTTCGTCGGCTGGCGCGGGATGGTCGGGTCCGTGCTGCTGGATCGGATGGTGACGGAGGGCGACTTCACCGGGTTCGACCCGGTGTTCTTCTCGACCTCGCAGGTCGGCCAGCCGGGTCCCGCGGTGGGCGGCCGGGAGTCGGAACCGCTGCGCGACGCGAACGACGCGCGCGCGCTCGCCGAGACCGACGTCGTGGTGACGTGCCAGGGCGGCGACTACACGCGGTCCGTCTACGGGGCGCTGCGCGAGAGCGGCTGGGACGGCCACTGGATCGACGCCGCGTCGGCCCTGCGCATGAAGGAGTCCAGCGTCATCGTTCTCGACCCTGTGAACCGGCGCGTCATCGACGAGGCGCTCGACGCCGGCACGAAGGACTTCATCGGCGGCAACTGCACGGTGAGCCTGATGCTGATGGGCCTGCAGGGACTCTTCGACCACGGCTGGGTCGAGTGGATGACGTGCATGACCTACCAGTCCGCGTCCGGGGCCGGGGCGCGCCACATGACGGAGCTGGTCCGCCAGATGGGCGAGCTCGGCGGCTGCTACGCGCCGGGGCAGACCGCCCTCGAGCTCGAGCGCCTCGTCACGGCCCGCATGAACAACGGTGGGCTCCCGACCGAGCACTTCGGGGTCCCGCTGGCCGCCAGCCTCATCCCCTGGATCGGGGGCGCAACGGACAACGGGCAGACGCGAGAAGAATGGAAGGCCGCCAACGAGGCCAACAAGATCCTGGGCACCGAGCGCTACGTGCCCATCGACGGGCAGTGCGTTCGGGTGGGCGCCATGCGCTGCCACAGCCAGGCGGCGACCGTGAAGCTGACGGCGGACGTGTCCCTCGCCGAGGTCGAGGCCGCGGTCGCGGGCGCCAACGACTGGGTCGAGGTGGTGCCGAACGACCAGGAGGCGACCTGCGACCGGCTGACGCCCGCCGCCGTCTCCGGCCAACTGCGCGTCCCGGTGGGGCGCATCCGCAAGACGACGTTCGGTCCCGACTATCTGACGTGCTTCACCGTCGGCGACCAACTGCTCTGGGGCGCGGCGGAGCCCCTCCGGCGCGTGCTGCTGATCCTCCTGGGAAGGCTCTGAGGTCGACGGAGCGCATACCGCCGGCGCGTGCGCGCTCTCGGTCGACGCGGGAGAAGCCATGGCAGGGCCGTCGGAGCTCGGGTGGGTGCACTACCTGCCCCTCGCGACCACCGTCATCGCGGCGGCGTTCGCGTGGACGCTGCTCCGCAAGTACCGCGTCCGGCCGACCCCGCACATCGGGTGGTGGGCGGCCGGCGTCGCCTGTTACGGCCTGGGCACGGCCCTGGAGTCGGTCGTCACGCTCGCCGGCAACACGGTGCTCCTGACGAAGCTGTGGTACGTCGCGGGCGCCGTCCTCGGCGGCTACCCGCTGGCCCAGGGGTCGCTCTACCTCCTGGCGTCCCGCCGCTTCGCCAACCGCGCCACCGCGGTCAGCCTGCCGTTCGTGATGGCCGCCGCCGCGCTCGTGCTGCTCTCGCCGGCCGCGCCCGAAGCGCTGGAAGCGCATCGCCCCTCGGGCGCCGTGCTTGCCTGGGGATGGGTGCGCCTGCTCACCCCGTTCATCAACGGCTACGCCGTCGTCTTTCTCGTCGGCGGCGCCGCCCTCAGCGCGTGGCGCTTCTGGAAGACGGCCAACGCCGGGCACCGTGCGGCGGGCAACGCCCTGATCGCCGCCGGCGCGCTGCTCCCCGGCATCGGCGGCTCGCTGGCGAAGGCGGGGCTCGTCGAGGCCCTCTACGTCGGCGAGCTTGCCGGCATCGTCCTCATCTGGATGGGCGAGCGCGTGTGCGCCGTACGGCCGCGCGGCCGGCGCGCCCCGATCGCGCAGGCGGAACGCGTCCCGGCGGGTTGAGGTGTCGCTCAGCCGGTGAGCGCCGCGCGCACGTCGGCGACGAAGCGGTGCGCGGCGTCCAGGTCCTCGCGCGCGCCGGCCTCGTCGACGACGAACGCCGGCGCGTAGTCCGCATCTTCCCGATACTTCTGGAGCCTCGCGATCAAAAGCGACGTGGACGGCCCATAGCGTCCGGTCCGCACGAAGTGGAGGTTGAAGAGGTGCTGGGCGCCGCCGTGCGTGCGAGGCTCGAGGCCCTCGGCGTAGAGCTGGGCGCGCACGGCGTGGAAGACGGCGAAGTAGGTACGCGCGATTGCGACACGCGGAACGCCGTCGCGAAGCAGCCCCTCCGCCACTCGAAGCTCCTCATCGGCCAGGGCGAGCTCGGCGCGAGAGCTTTCGCGGCGTCCTTCTTCCGTCACAGTGGCAGCCCGTCGCGCTCGATGTCCAGGACGAGCGCCCGCTCCTGCCGGCGCCAGCGCTCGAACGTCTCCCGGTCGAGGACGGTCGCCGACAGCAGCACGCAGTGCGCGAGCCCGATGTCCGCGGAGAGATCGATGACGTCGCGCCGCGTACGCCCGTCGACCCGCTCCAGCACCACCGCGACGTCGACGTCGGAGTGTTCGCGCATCTCGCCGCGCGCGCACGATCCGAACAGCCGCACGTTGACGAGCGCGTCGCCGTATCGCGTGCGCAACGCGGCGGCGAACCGTGCCGCAGCGGCGCGCGGCCCTACCGTCTCCAGCATGCGATTCCGCCGGGCGGGATCGCCCTCGGCGCCTCCGGTAACCGGCGAGGACTCTTCAGTATAGGGCTGCTCCTGCCGAGTCACGGTACTGCGGTGGGGCAGCGAACCCGTGCCGAGCATGCCGGCGGCCGGTAGAATGCGACCGAGGGAACAACCCATCAGCCCGGCGGAGGTACCCATGCCCCTCGAGAGAACCCGATCGGCACTGTTCGCGCGCGCCGCGGTCGGCGTCGCGGTCCTGTCGCTCACGGCCGCACTGCAGGCGCAGGCGCCGATCGTGCAGCCCGGCCCGCCGGGCGAGCCGAGCCGCGAGATCACGGCCGCCGAGGCTTCCGACCTGGCCGGCATCCGTTTCACGGAAGCGGACGTCCGGTTCATGCAGGGGATGATCCCGCACCACGCGCAGGCCCTCGAGATGACGGCGCTCGTCGCGGAGCGGACGGCCGACGAGACGATTGAGCGCCTGGCGCAGCGCATCGAGCTCTCGCAGGAAGACGAGATCGAGATGATGCAGGAGTGGCTGCGCTCCCGCGGGCAGGAGGCCCCGGGCGTCGTCGCGCACCACGCCCCCGGCTGGGAGCCGATGCCGGGGATGCTCACGCCGGAGGAGATGGACGGGCTGGCCGCGGCGGAGGGGGTCGCGTTCGACCGGCTCTTCCTCGAGCTGATGATCAAGCACCACCAGGGCGCCGTGACCATGGTCGAGAACCTCCTCGACCAGCGCGGCGCGGCGCAGGATTCCCAGCTCTTCGCGTTCACGAGCGACGTCACGTCCGACCAGACGGCGGAGATCGATCGCATGGACGCGATGCTCGCCGCGCTCTCGCCCGACCCCCGCGTGGGTCTCGCGGCCGGGTTCGCCGACGCCGGCCAGGCGTTGTGGAACATGGCCCTCGTCGCCACGCGGGCGAAGCCCGAGGGCTTCTACGATCCCCACAACCCGGCCGGGCGACCGGTACCGGTCGAGCGGAACGAGGAGCCGGAGGGGGAGCCGACGGAGCCCGCGCCGGCCGATGCGGGGGCTGCGGACGAGCACGCAGAACGAGACGAGAATGCGGAGCACGAGGAGGGCCGGGACGAGGACGGCGCCGAGCATGGTGACGAACCGCAGCCGGAAGCGGTGGCCGCGGAGGCGAGCGAGGCCGCGGAGGACGACGATGAGGAGGAGGAGGAGGAGGAGGACACCCGGCAGCGGCGCGGCCTGCTCAACTTCGGGAACACCGACCTCGCCTTCTCCGGCGATCGCCTCTTCGTCGGCAGCCACCACGGCTTCAACACGTACCGCGTGGAGGTTCCCGCCTCGCCGCAGCTCGTGAGCTCCGTCGTGTGCCCTGGCGGGCAGGGCGACGTGTCGGTGGTCGGCAACCTGCTGATCATGTCTGTCGAGCAGACCCGCGGACGGGTGGACTGCGGCCTCGGGGGCGTTGCCGAGCCGGTGAGCGAGGCGCGCTTCCGCGGCGTCCGCGTCTTCGACATCGGCGACCTGCGGATGCCGCGGCAGGTGGCGGCCGTGCAGACGTGCCGCGGCTCGCACACCCATACCGTGGTTGCGGACCCGGACGACGACGGCAACATCTACGTCTACAATTCGGGCGCCGCCCCCGTCCGTTCGGGCGAGGAGCTCGACGGTTGCTCGGACGAGTCGCCGGCCGAGGACGCCGACACCGCGCTCTTTCGCATCGACGTCATCCGCATCCCGCTCGCCAACCCGGAGGACGCGCGCATCGTCAGCCGTCCCGCCGTCTTCCAGGATCCCGACACGGGCAACCTCGCGGGGCTGTGGCGCGGCGGCGACCACGGGCCGGGCACGCAGCAGACGGCCGAATCGAGCCGCTGCCACGACATCACGACCTTCCCCGAACTCGGCCTCGCCGCCGGGGCCTGCTCCGGGAACGGCATCCTGCTGGACATCTCCGACCCGGTGAACCCCGTCCGCGTCGACGACGTCGTCGACCCGGCGTTCGCCTACTGGCACTCGGCGACGTTCAACAACGACGGCACGAAGGTCATCTTCACCGACGAGTGGGGCGGCGGGGGACGCCCGCGCTGCCGTGCGTCCGACCCCCGCCACTGGGGGGCCAACGCCGTCTACGACATTGTCGACGGCAGGCTGGAGTACCGCAGCCACTACAAGCTGCCGGCCCCGCAGACGGATCGGGAGAACTGCGTCGCCCACAACGGCTCCATCGTTCCCGTGCCGGGCCGCGACATCATGGTGCAGGCGTGGTATCAGGGCGGCATCTCGGTCTTCGACTTCACCGACTCGTCCAACCCGGTGGAGATCGCGTTCTTCGACCGCGGCCCCATCGACCCGGAGCGCTTCGTCATGGGCGGCTTCTGGTCGGCCTACTGGTACCGGGGCTACATCTACGGCACGGAGATCGCGCGCGGCCTCGACGTGCTGGAGCTCCTGCCCAGCGAGCACCTGACGGAGAACGAGATTGCCGCCGCCGCGTCGGTCGCCTCGCCGGCGTTCAACGCCCAGCAGCAGCGGCGTCTCGAGTGGCCCGCGCGGCCGGTCGTCGCGCGCGCCTACCTCGACCAGCTCGCGCGCAGCGACACGCTCGGCGCGGACCGCCGGACGGCACTTGCGGCCCTGGTCGACCGCGTCGGCGACGCGGGAACGGATCCCGCCCTCGCGGCGGAGCTGACGTCGGCGGCGGAGGCGCTGGGGGACGACGTGGCGGCCGCCAGCGGCCGGACGGAGCAGCGGCTCGTCGGCCTTGCGGAGACGCTGACGAGAATCGCGGAACGTTTGCAGTGAACGGGACCGCGCATGACTGGCAATGACCGCATCACCGTCGACCCGGATGTTCTGGTCGGCAAGCCGGTAATCAAGGGGACGCGGATTGCGGTGGAATTCGTCATCGAGCTGATGGCGCGGGGCTGGACGACCGAGCAGATCCTCACCGAGTATGACCACCTGACCACGGAGGACATTCGGGCCTGCCTGATGTATGCCAGCGACGTGCTCAAGTCCGAGCGTGTGTACCCGACGCCGCCTGCGGCGTGACGCGCGTGATGAGGATGATCGCGAACGAGAACATTGCCGGCGCGGTTGTTCGAGCGTTGCGTCAGCGGGGCCACGACGTGCTGTCGGTCCGGGAGTCGATGCGGGGGGCGGACGACCTCTCGGTCTTGCGCCGCGCGGGGAACGAGCGGCGGTTGATCATCACGCATGACAAGGATTTCGGAGAGCTCGCATTCAGGGATGGT
>JAPOYG010000542.1 GCA_026706755.1 Acidobacteriota bacterium | reverse complement strand
CGCGGCGGCCGGCTCCGCGGCGGCGTCTCCCGCCCCCGCTCCCTCCTCGGCGCCCGCGGTCGGAGCGGCCGCGGGAGCCTCGTCCCGCGGCGGGCCCGCGGGCGGTTGCCCCTTTGCCGCGCGCCGCCGCTGAGCCCTCGACTGGCGTCGCTCCCGCGCGCGCTGGGCCTTGCGCAGATCCTCGTCGACCCGCACGACGAGGTGCCGCAGCACGTTGTCGCTGACGCGCAGCCGGCGGTCGATCTCGCTCACGATCCCGCCGGGGCCGCTGATCAGCTCGAGAACGTAGGTACCCTCGCGGTGACGGTCGATCTCGTACGCCAGTTGCCGGCGCCCCCAGTTGTCGGTCTTGTCGATCCGGCCTCCCAGCTTGTCGACGATCTCCGCGATCTGCGTGTGGAGGCCCGCCACGCCCTCCTCGTCCGTCTCCGGACTGACGACGTATACGAGCTCGTACTGACGTGTTTCGCTCATTGCTCTCCCTTCGGACTCGACGGCCATCGGCGCTGCCGTGGCAAGGAGTGCTCAGTCCGCTGCTGCTCCGTCCGCCTCCGGTGTTCCCTCGGGCTTCCGGTTGAAGCGGTTCATCATCGCATCGATCCCGTCTCCCACGAACGTCTCGACCGCGTCGGCCGCCCGCTCGACCGCGGTCGCCACCTCCTCCTGCTCCGGCGCCTCGAAGCGCGCGAGCACGTGGCTCGCAAGCCGCCGCTCGGCGCGGCCGCGGCCGACGCCCACCCGCAACCGCGGAAAGGCATCCGTCCCGAGCGCCTCGATGATCGACGCGAATCCGTTGTGCCCCCCGTCGGAACCGCGGCGGCGCGCCCGCAGCCTCCCGAGCGGCAGATTCACGTCGTCGGCCACCACCAGCACCTCGCCGGGCTCGATGCGGTAGTAGTGCCTCAGCGCGGCGACCGCACCGCCGCTCCGGTTCATGTAGGTGAGCGGCTTGGCGAGCATCACCTCCGCGTTCGGCCCTCGTTCGCGCGCCATGAGAGCATCGGTCGGACTACCCTCGAAGTCCAGCCCGCGCCGCCGGGCGAGCTCGTCGACGACGTCGAATCCGACGTTGTGCCGAGTGCCGCGATACCTGGCCCCGGGGTTGCCGAGCCCGACGATCAGCTTCACGCGGCCTCCGGGGACTCCTGGCCCTCCATTCGTCGCCGCGACGGCAAGGTCGCGCTGCGGCCTCCGCCTGGTGCCCAACCATGTCTACAGGAGTCCGCGCCGCTTTCCTGCGGCGCAGACTCCTAGCCCTCCGCGTCGTCGCCGGGCGCGGCCTTGTCCTCCCCTTCACCGGCGGCGGCCTCCCCTTCGGCCTCCTCTTCCGCGGACTCGTCGACCTTCGGCGGCAGCACGTGCACCAACAGCGTGTCGGGGTCGCTCACCGGCTTCCACGCCACACCCTCGACCCGATCGCGCAGGCGGACTCCGTCACCGACCCGCAGCTCGGTGACGTCGACCTCGATGTGCTCGGGAATCTCCGACGGCATGCACTCGACCTGCACCTCGCGGGTCACGAAGTCGACCAGCCCGCCCTGCTGCTTGACGCCGACCGCCTCGCCGCTGAGGCTCACGGGCACCGTCACCGTGAGGGCCTTGTCCATGGCGAGGCGGTAGAAGTCGACGTGCAGCAGGTCGCTGCTGATGGGATCGAGCTGGAACTCCTTCACGAGCACCCGATCGGCGTCTCCGCCGTCGAGGGCCAGCTCGATCAGCGTGTTGACGCCCGATTCCGAGTGCAGGATGCGCATCAGCTCCTTCGGGTCGACGGCGACCGGTCGTCCGTCGCGCGTGTCGCCGCCGTAGATGACGGCCGGCAGCTGGCCGGCGCGGCGCAGGCGCCGCGCGTGGTTCTTTCCGTGCGCTTCCCGGGATTCCGCCGCCAGTTTCGCTTCCATCGCGTCTTCCCCTGCCTCGGCCGCCGTCAGACGAACAGCGAAGACACCGAGGTCTCCTGGTGAATGCTCTGTATCGCCCGGCCGAGCAGCCGCGCCACCGACAGCACGCGCACCTTGTCCGAGCCCGCGAACTCGTCCCGCAAGGGGATGGTGTTGGTGACGATGAGCTGCTCCAGCACGGATTCGTCAATCCGCTCCCGCGCGGGCCCCGACAGCACCCCGTGGACCGCGCAGGCCAGAACGCGCGCCGCACCGCCGTCGCAGAGCGCGCGGGATGCCTGCTGCAGCGTGCCCGCCGTGTCGACGATGTCGTCCTGAATGATGCACAGGCGGTCGCGGACCTCTCCCACGACGTGCATCACCTCCGCCTGACCGTCGTCGGACCGCCGCTTGTCGATGATCGCCAGGTCGGCGTCCAGCCGCTTCGCATAAGCGCGCGCCCGCTCGACGCCGCCCGCGTCCGGCGACACGATCGTCACCTCGCGATTGTCGCGGTGGCGCGTCAGGTAGTCGATGAAGACGGGCGCGGCGAAGAGATGATCGACGGGGATATCGAAGAAGCCCTGTATCTGCGCCTTGTGCAGGTCCATCGTCAGCACGCGGTGCGCGCCGGCGGCGCTCAGGAGATTCGCGACGAGCTTGGCCGATATCGGCACGCGGGGCTTGTCCTTGCGGTCCTGGCGGGCGTAGCCGTAGTAGGGCATGACGGCCGTGATGCGCGCCGCCGACGAGCGCGTGAACGCGTCGATCATCACGCACAGCTCGATCAGGTGGGCGTCGACCGGCGTGCAGGTGGGCTGCACGACGAAGACGTCCGTGCCGCGGATGTTCTCGTCGATCTGGAACGAGACCTCGCCGTCGGTGAAGCGCCGCAGGCTGGCCCGGCCGAGCGGCACGTCCAGAACCTGGGCGATCTCCGCCGCCAGCGTCGGGTGCGCGCTGCCTGCGAACAGCTTCAGATCACCGTTGTGCGTCGGCACGATGCCTCATTCGACGCGTGATGCCGCACCCTCCGGCCGCGGGGCCACCCCCGCGACCGCGATCGGCGGCGCATTCCCTGCGGTGGAGCGGCTTGCGGCGGCCCCCACCGGATCCCGATCCCCGCTCGCGCGCGAGCCCGCGCCCGGCGGCAAGTCCGACCGGCGCTCTCGGGGCCGATCGAGGCCCGTTCGGAACGGCCGGGGGCGGTTGGCTGGGGCGGAAGGATTCGAACCTTCGAATACCGGATCCAAAGTCCGGCGCCTTACCGCTTGGCCACGCCCCATCTGCACCCCGGGGCATCCGCGGCTACGCCGGGGGCCGTGCCCAGTGACGCGTCGCCGGCCTCAGCGCAATCGGTGATATTAGTCGATGTCCCCGCCCCCCGCAAGGCCCCGCCGGCCCGCGCCAGCCCCCCCGACCGCGAGCCGCGCGCGCCGGGCGAACTCCTGCGGCCCGATCGTGCGGGTGAGTCGGGTGCTCCAGTCGCTCCCCCGCACCGCGGCTCGCGCCGCCAGCGCAGCGTCGCGGGCACGGAAGAGCCCGAACACCGCGGAGCCGCTGCCGGACATGGCGGCATGGGCGGCCCCCGCCGCGCGCAGCCTCGCGACCAGCGCTCCGATCTCCGGGCGCCTCCGCACGACCACGGGCTCCAGGTCGTTCCCGAGCCGGGAGAGATTGGCGCGCCAGCGGGGCGGGCGACGGCCGGCGGAGCGGGGGGAGCCGGCACCGGCCGACTCGTCCCACCAGCCGTACGCGCGCGGAGTGGACACGCCGGGGCGCGGCACCGCCAGCACGACCCAGTGCGGGTCGAGAGGCCGTACGGCGCGCAGTTGCTCGCCGCGCCCCGACGCAGCGACCGTCCCGCCCCGCAGGAAGAAGGGAACGTCCGACCCGACCGCCGCGGCCACCTCGGCCAACCGCGCCCCCCCGCCACCGTCCGCCCAGACGGCCGCCAGCCCGCGCAGGGCGGCGGCGGCGTCGCTGCTCGCCCCGCCGAGGCCCGCCGCCGCCGGTATCGCCTTGCGCAACGAGATGGCCGCCCCGCGCGGATCCCCCCGGCGGCCCAGGGCCGACCAGAGTCGCGCCGCCGCCTGCCACACGAGATTCGCCGCGTCGCGCGGCACTGCGGGCATCCGGCTGCGGACCGTCAGCGGTCCGGGCCGGGGGCGGATCGACACCGTGTCCTCGAGCGCAATCGACTGCAGGAGCGTGCGCACCTCGTGGTAGCCGTCCGGCCGGCGATGCAGCACGCGAAGGTCGAGATTGACCTTCGCCGGCGCGCCGATGCGGACCACGGATGCCGCGCCCGCCCGGCGAGGTGTCGGCACCATGCGAAGAGCGGCTCAGGGGGTGGACCGGGCGGGATCGGGCGGCCCCGCGGGATCCCGCAGCGGTGTGCCGCCCGTCAGTTCCTCGAGCGCGACCGCCTGGAAGCTCGCGCCCACGGTCACGGCGAAGACCTCGGGATGGAGCGTCGTGTTGATGCTCACCTGCGACAGATCGGCGGTCAGGTCGACGCCCGCCGACGCGCCCGCCCCCTCCACGAGGACCCGCACGCGACGCGGCAGCCCTCGCACGTGCCCCTCGTACGCCACGGTCAGCGGGCCCCGGGCGCCCGCGACCACGGTCAGGCCGCCGTCGATCGGCCGGAGAAACGCGGTCGCGCCGCCGGCGAGGTCGACGGCGATCCAGTCGTCCCCGTACGCGCGCCCGGCGATGGAACGAGGTTCGGGCACCACGCAGCCCGTCAGGACCGCCCGCAGATCGTCGGGGGCGAGAGGGAGGCCGGCCAGCGCGTACAGCATCTCGCGCGGATGCGCGTCGCGCACCACCTGCCGTGCGCGGGGCAGAAGGAGCGTGGCGGCCTCGGGAGCCGCGGCCAGCACGAAGCGGGGAGCCCCGAACGGCGCGAGCCCCTCCAGGCGCAACGAACCCGGCCGCGCCACCGCTCCGCGCACGCGGCCGCGCAGGCTCGTCTCCCCCCTTCTTCCGCGGAGAGCGAGGAGGAACTCCATCGTGCGCACGCCGCGGCAGGCGTTCACGGCCTCGGCCAGGGCGTCGGCATGACGGGGGTACGGCGTGCCGTCCCCCCGCGGAAGGTCGATGGCCGGCCGGGTCGCGGCGCAACCCGCCGCCAACCAGGCGCAGACCACCGCACAAGACCCGATCGCGAGGCGGCGGGACAGCCCAGGGCGCAAGGTGGACAGGTGGCCGCTACTCGCTCCCGCGCCGGGCGTCGTCGATCTTGCGCTCGATCGCCTCGGGGTCGATCTCGTCGCCGTCGCCGGCCAGGGCGCGTTCCCAGGCCCGGATCGCCTCGGCGGGCCGGCCCAGGCGGTGGAGCAGATCCCCCAGGTGATCCTGCACTACGGAGTTGTCGGGCATCTGGTCGCCCGCCGCCCGCAGGGGAGCCTCCGCGAGATCCAGGCGGTCGAGCTTGAAGTAGGCCCAGCCCAGGCTGTCCAGGTACGAGCCGTTGTGCGGATCCAGCGCGATGGCCCGCCTCAGCAGGGCCACCGACTCCTGGAGCCGGATGCCGCGGTCCGCGAGCATGTACCCCAGGTAGTTCAGCGCCGGTGCGTGTTCGGGATCGCTGTCCAGTACCTGTCGGAACGCGCGTTCCGCGTCGGCGATGCGGTCGTGTTGCTCCAGGACGGCACCCAGCTGGAACAGGACGGAGGTCTCGCCCGGAAAGCGCTCGAGGGCCGTCTCGAGAAGCGTCACGGCGTCGTCCACCCGGTCCTGCCGGCTGTAGTGGTCGGCCAGGACGACATACGCGACCGGCTGGCTCCGGTTCGCCTCGAGCGCGCGCTCGAGCACGGTCGCCGCTTCGTCCACCGACCCCTCGACGTCCAGCACCAGGGCCTCCAGGCGGGCCAGCGCGAGGCTGTCCGGGTGAGCGGCCCGGGAGCGCTCGATGACCCGCATGGCCTCCGCCGGGCGCCCGGCGTTGACGTAGGTCTGCGCCAGTCTCACGCCGAAGGCCAGGCTGGAGGGCATCATCGCCACGGCGTCCTCGTACACGTCCGCGGCGCGACCGAAGGTCCCCAGCTGCTCGTGCGCATAGCCGAGGCGGCCGAAGAGACTCGCGAGCTGCCGCGCCGAGGCACCCTGCCGGCGGCCGGCCTCGATGGCCGGTTCCAGGGTCTCGACCACTCGCCGGAACTCCCGGCGGCGTTCGAACACCCGGGACAGCGCCGCCGGCCCGAAGAGCGAGTCGGGCTGAATGTCGATGAGCTGGCGCGCGGCGGCTTCCGCGGCATCGAAGTTGTTGAGCTCGAGCTCCACGTCCGACAGCAGGTACAGCCCCTCCGCGTCGCGCGGGCGCATCCGGATGAGCTCGTCGAGCACGTCCCGCGCGGCCTCCGCGTCGCCGCTGGCGACGAGGGCGCTCGCCAGCCTCCGCCGCACGTTGGCGCTGCGCACGTTGCGGGCGACGGCCCGCCGATAGGCCTCGACCGCATCGTCCCACCGTCTCTGCCGCTCGTAGAGCTGGCCGAGCCGCTCCAGCACTCGAAACGACGGCCGGCCGGAGGCCGCGGCCGCCTCCAGGGTGGCCAACGCCTCCTCCGTACGTCCCAGTTGCTCGTAGGCCCGGGACAGGAGCAGCGCGGCCTGGCCGGACGCGAGGTCCGCCCGGCGCAGCTCCTCGAGCAGGTCCACCGCGTCCTGCGCTCGATCGGCTCGGAGGTACAACCGGGCCAGGGTCAGCTCCACCTGCAGATCGGGGAGGATCGTGCCACGCGCCTGCTCGAGGTGCGTGATCGCCTCCGCGGCATGCTCCGCAGTGCCCTCGCGGGACGACGCCCTCGACGCGTGGATCAGGCCCAGGATGCGGCGAGCCGTGAGATTGCCCGGCTCCCGCTCGATGGCGCTGCGAGCTGCGGCCATCGCTTCCTCGGCGCGACTGGAGCGGGAGTAGAGCTCCGCCAGCGCGGCCAGCGGCTCTCCCGCCCCGGGGTCGAGCGCCGCCGCCCCGCGCAACGCGTCGATCGCTCCGTCGAGATCCCCTTCGTCCTCGAGGTGGAGACCGACCATGAACTGGCGATAGGCTTGCGCGCGGGATTCCTCGTCGATGGGTTGCGCACCGAGCAGCGCCGCCCCGGCGAACGTGAACACCCCGATCACGCCGACTTGACGCACGCAGTGATGCAGCATGCGACGGATCTTTTCACAGGTCGGAACTGGCGACAAGACGGCGGAAGGGGTCTGGTATAGTGGCGCGCGCGGCCGGGCACGCCCGCCCGATGCCGCGCGAGGAGGCGCGTCGATGGGCGTCGACCCGGAGTTGCTCGAGATCCTCGCGTGTCCCGCCTGCAAGACGCCGGTCGAGCTCGTGAACGACGAGACCGGCCTGAAATGCGGGCAGTGTCGTCGCGTCTATCCCATCAGGGACGACATCCCGGTGATGCTCCTTGACGAGGCAACCATCGAATCCTGATTCCGGCGCCCCCGGGTCGAACGCCCTCGCGGCCGGCGCCGCCCGGCCCGCGACCGCTCGCGCCGTCCGGGACGCCGGCGCCCCGTCGCGGCTCGAAACGGCCGCCTGGGTGGTTCTGGTCGGCTTCGTGGCGGCGCTCCAGGTTTCGATTGCGGCCGCCTCCATCCTCCTCACGCTGGTGCTCGCCCTGTGGGCCGCCCTCACGGCGGGCGGGCGCCTGCGGCCGGCCGTCCCCGCGTTCTTCGTGCCGCTCGCGGCCTATGCGGCGTGGACGCTGGTGTCGGTGGCCGGCTCGGCCCGGCCGATCGACAGCCTCGTGGACGCGAAGGAGGTCCTCCTGTTTCTCGTCGTGCCGGTCGTCTACGGCATCGCCCGGGGCCGCCGGGCAGGCACGCTGGCCACGGTGGTCCTGTCGGTGGGCGCCGCGACCGCGGTGATCGGCATCGTGCAGTACGCGATCCTCGAGTACGACCACCTGGGGCGGCGCCCGCTCGGCTCGATGGGCCACTACATGACGTATTCCGGCCTGCTCATGCTGGTCCTGGCGGTGGCCGGCGCGCGGCTCCTCTTCGCCCCGCGGGACCGGGTGTGGGCAGCGCTCGTGACCCCCGCGCTGTGCGTGGCGCTGGCCCTGACCTTCACCCGCAGCGCGTGGGTGGGCGCATCCGTCGGCGTCAGCCTGCTGTGCCTGCTGCGGGTGAGCCAGGTCGTCGCGCAGCGCGACGTGCGGGGACTGGCCCGGACGCCGGTGGTGGCGGCGGCGGTCTTCGCGCTCGCCGCCCTGGGCTTCTCCGTGGCCCCGACCGCGATCACGGACCGCGTCTACTCCACCTTCGACCTGCAGGATCCGACGAACCGGGACCGGCTGGCCATGGTCCGCGTCGGCGCCGGCATGGTTCGCGACCATCCGCTGACCGGGGTCGGCCCGGAGATGGTGGAGGTGCTGTACCGCGACTACCGGCCCGAAGACGCGGTGAACGCGACGAACCCCCACCTGCACAACGTGCCGCTGCAGATCGCGGCGGAGCGGGGGCTGCCGGCCCTGGCCCTGTGGGGCTGGTTCGTGGTGGCGGTCGTCGTCGGTCTCGCGCGGCGCTTCCGACAGCCGGACACGCGCCCCCTCGCCGCCGCGGGTCTGGCCGCCGTCGCGGCGATGCTCGCCGCCGGGATGTTCGAGTACAACTTCGGCGACTCCGAGTTCCTGATGCTGCTGCTCGTCCTCGTTACGCTGCCGGCGTCTGCGGAGCGCAACCTTCCGGCGGAGCGCGAGGCCGCGGCGACGCCGGGCGCTGCGGCGGCCGCCCCGACCCGCGTCTGACCGCCCCCCAAGGCCGGGCATCCGGCCTCGCCGTCGACCGCTCCGGGCCTCAGTGCCGGAAATGGCGCCGGCCCGCGAACACCATCGCCAGGCCGTGCTCGTCCGCGGCCGCGATCACCTCGTCGTCCCGCTTCGATCCGCCCGGCTGCACGACCGCGGTGGCCCCCGCCTCGGCCACCGCGTCCAGCCCGTCGCGGAAGGGGAAGAAGGCATCCGACGCGGCGACCGTGCCGGCCAGGCTGGCGCCCGCCTTCATGGTGGCCACCTTCACCGCGTCGACGCGGCTCATCTGACCGGCCCCCACCGCCGCGGCGCGGTCCGCATGCGCGAAGATGACGGTGTTGGACTTGACGTGGGCGCAGACGCGCCAGGCGAATCGGAGCGCCGTCCACTCGGCCGGCGAAGGCGCGCGGCGGGTGACGATCCGCAGGTTGCGGGCGGGGTCCGCTGCCGCATCGGCACCCCAGGCGTCCACCGCCTCGACCACGCGATCCCGTTCCTCGACGAGCCACCCTCCCAGGATCGACCGGACGTCCCGATTCCGCGATCCCCCTGCCCCATCGGGTGTGAAGGTGCCGGTGACGAGGCGCAGGTTCTGCTTCGCGGCGAGCACCGCCCGCGCATCGTCGTCGGCTTCGGGCGCCACGACGCACTCGACGAACGTCGACGCGATGGCCTCCGCCGTGCCGGCGTCGAGGGGGCGGTTGAGGCCGACGATGCCGCCGAACGCCGAGAGCGGGTCCACGTCGCGCGCCTTGACGTAGGCGTCCCGAAGCCGATCGGCGGTCGCCACGCCGCACGGATTGGTGTGCTTGACGACGACCGCGGCGGGCTCCCCGAACTCCAGGGCGAGGCGGGCGGCGGCGTCCAGGTCGAGGAGGTTCGTGAACGACAGCGCCTTGCCCTGCAGCAGCCGCGCGCCCCCGAAGCCCCATGCCTCGGCGTCGCCGGAGGCGTACAGCGCGGCTGCCTGGTGCGGGTTCTCGCCGTAGCGCAGGTCGCCGAGCTTCGGCGCGCTGACGATCAGGCGGTCCGGCGTGGTGCCGTCCAGCGTCAGCGGCGATCGGGAGAAGGCTCCACCGCCGGTGTCGACCGCCGCCAGCGCTGCCGCGATCGTCGTGTCGTACTCCGCCGTATGCGCGAACGCCTTGCGCGCGAGCGCGAAGCGGAAGCCCGGCGCCGGGCCGCCGTCTCCGTCGAGCGCCTCGAGGACCGACGCGTAGTCGGCCGGGTCGACGACCACCAGCACGTCGGCGAAGCTCTTGGCAGCCGCGCGCACCAGGGTCGGCCCGCCGATGTCGATCTGCTCCACCAGCTCGTCGAAGGTGGTCTCCGGGGCCGTCGCGGCGCGCGCGAAGGGGTAGAGATTCACGACGACGACGTCCACCGGGGCGAACCCCAGCCGCCCGATGGCAGCCATGTCGTCCGGCCGGCTCCGCCGGGCGAGAATGCCGGCGTGCACCGCCGGATGGAGCGTCTTGACCCGGCCGTCCATCATCTCCGGGAACCCGGTCACGTCGGAGACGCTCCGCGCCGTCAGGCCCGCGTCCGCGAGGGCCCGCGCGGTGCCCCCGGTGGACACCAGCTCCGCCCCGCGGTCCGCCAGTCCGCGCGCGAGATCGATCAGTCCCGTCTTGTCGGATACGCTCAGAAGTACACGCATCGGTGGTTCGTCGCCTCCCGGAATGGCCCGCCGCACCGGCGGGCGGGCGCTTGACATCGGAGAAACAGGGTCGCTAGCATGCAGTTCGCGTTGGCCACAGCGTCGGCGTCGAGACCGCGGTTGCGGTCTTTTTTTGTGTTCGGTCAGAGGAACGCGTGATGCGCATAACCGGCAAGGTCAAGTGGTTCAATAACGCCAAGGGGTACGGGTTCATCGAGCGGGAAGCGGGCAGCGACGTGTTCGTGCACTTCTCGGCCATCCAGGGGGACGGCTTTCGCACCCTCGAAGAGGGACAGGACGTCGAGTTCGAGATCGTGGACGGCCCCAAGGGGCCGCAGGCGGGTAACGTCACCAAGCCCTCGTGAAGCCCGCCGCCGGCTCCTCACGACGCGCGGGGGTTCGTTCAACGGTCTGGTCAGGCGGGAGTCGGCGGTCCGATTCCTGACGGCCGATCGGCTCACGGGCGGGGAATCAGGAACCACACCAGCGGCAGCCACAGCTCGCGGGCGTAGGGCACCGGCCGGTCGTCGATGAGCACGTCGCACTCGTCGTGGCGTCCGACGATCTCGAACAGGTCCCGGAGCTTCGCGGCATCGCGCGGGAAGTAGCGGGCCCGGTGCCGCAGCTTCTTGCCGCTTCCGACGGCGCGGTACTCGGCCGCGCCGCGCGCCAGCCCGAGCGCGCGCTCGTAGTCCGGCCCCTCGAACCGCGGGAAGCTGAGGGTGATCGAGAACGGCTCCGGCTCCCCGCGGAACAGCGCGGCCCGCAGGTCGGGATCGAGCGCCGCGAGTTCGGCTTCCGTCGGCTCTTCCTCGAGGTCGGCGTAGGGCCAGAAGCGGTCGAGCGGACGATAGGCCGGCCGCTCCCCCTCCGGTCGCCCGCCCGCGGGCCGGTGCGTTTCGCTCATCGCTCGGACAGGGCGGCGGGGCGGGTGCCCCCAACCGCCGGCGAATCCTCCCGCCGCCGCGGACAGGCCTCGCACGACAACCGCGTCCCGTCGGAGGCGGCGACTCCGGCCCCGCCGCACGAGCCGCGGAGGCACGGGTAGCGGAACGCGAGCCCCACGGCCATGATCAGCATGGCCACCGCGATCACGCCCAGCGTCAGCAGAAAGAGGACCACGGGGTCATTCTAGCGCGAGTGCCGCGAATGCCGGCGTCGGCCGGTCGCGCAGCACGCCGCCGTCCTCCTCGACGATGAACATCGCCGCCCAGTCCCGCTCCACCGCGAGGGCGTACCCGTCGTCCGGACCGAGCACCTCGAGCGCGGTGGCCAGGCCGTCCGCCCGCGCGCAGCGGTCGGCGAGGACGCTCACGGATCGCAGCCGGTGGGTGACGGGCCGGCCCGTGCGCGGGTCTATGGTGTGCGACAGGCGGACGCCGGCGAGGTCGTAGAAGTTGCGGTACTCGCCCGATGTCGCCAGCGCCCCGTCCCGCAGGGACACCACGAGGCGGATGGCCGACCGTCCGGGCCGGGGCGTCTCGATCCCCACCTGCCACGGCGCCCCGGTCTCGGTCGCTCCACCCGCCCGCACCTCCCCGCCCACCTCCACAAGGTAGTCGACGATGCCGCCCGCGGCGAGAGCCTCGGCCGCCCGGTCGACGCCGTGGCCCTTGGCGATCGACGACAGGTCGATGCGAACCCCGGGCCGCTCCTTGCGCAGCGTCGACGACGGCTCGTCCACCCCGAGGTAGCGGTAGCCGACGTCGCGGCGGAGCGCGGCGATCTCGCTTGCGGTCGGCAGCGCGGCAGCCGGCCCGGCCGCGCCGAAGCCCCAGGCGTCGACGAGCGGCGCCACCGTGACGTCGAGGGCCCCGCCGGTCAGGCGGCTGATCGCGATCGACTCGCGGACCACGCCGACGAGCTCCGCGGCAACCGGGAACGGCGCCGTCTCGCGCCACCGGTTGAAGCGGCTCAGGTCGGAGTCGGGGCGGTAGTGCGACATCGTTGCGTCGACGTGGTCGAGCGCTGCCTGGACATCCGCCCGCAGGGCGTCGAGCCTCCGGTCGTCGATGCCGGGCCCCACGACGGTGACGGCGTACGTCGTCCCCATCGTCGCGCCCCGGAACGTGTGCCGCGCGACCGCGGCGGCGCCGGTCGGGGGCGCCGCCGCGCAGGCCGCCAGCACCGGGAGAAGGATGATCGCGGCCAGCC
>JAPOYG010000021.1 GCA_026706755.1 Acidobacteriota bacterium | reverse complement strand
GGCCCTGCTGCCGTTGTTCGCAGGCGTCGAGACCGTCGGGAGCATTGCCGCCTCGATGCTCTGCGTCATCCTGAAGGACCCCGCACTGCGGGACGGCGCGCAGGCCGAGGCCGACGCCCTCTTCGCGGACGGGGCGCCGGACGCGGCGAGGGTGCGTGAGCTCGACGTCCTGCACCGAATCATGCTGGAAGCGCTGCGCATGTATACGCCGGTCCCTGGCGTTCAGCGCAAGGTGACCACGTCCTTCGACTTTGCGGGACATCGGATCCCCGCGGGTGAGGAGCTGTTCTTCGCGTTCTTCGTGACCCACGACCTGCCGGAGCACTTTCCGGATCCGTACCGGTTCGACATCGGTCGCTACCTGCCGGAGCGTGAAGAGCACAAGAAACCCGGCGTATTCACGCCGTTCGGCGCAGGCGTGCATCACTGCTCCGGACGAGGTCTGGCCGAAGTGCAAATGCCGTTGCTGGTGGCGACGTTGCTGCACGAGGTCGAGATGGAACTGGTACCGTCGACCTACGAGCTGAAGTCAGAGCGCTGGATTCTCTTCCCGTCGTTCCTTCCGGACAAGCGGTTCAGGTTCGCAATCCGCAAGCGACGCCACTGAGGCTGGAACGTGCTCGGCCACCGAATTGGCCGGGGCCCCAGGAGGGCGCGGCCGGGGAGCTGGTGGTCGCGTCCGGTCGGCGCGACGACCGCCCAGAACGAGCGCTCGCCGCGTGGTTGTCCGATTCAGGGCGTGGCCGCGACCGTTCCCCCAAACGGTACGATCTCGGCGAGGGACCGCCCAACGGGCGACCGGCCGTACGTCTGCGCCACGCGAGGATCCTCCCGGATGCCGCGGTCAAGGACTCGCAGCGGGGCGCAACCGAGGATTCAGGGGAGGACGAATTGCGTCGCAGGATCCGCAAGAAGGTGGGCGCTTTGTCGAGCGATTTCGCGGAGTGCCCGGGACCAGCACCCGACGGGCCTGCGGCAGGTCGTGCATAGGTTTGCCGACGAGCAGGTCCCGATTCGCATCCGTCTGTTTCCGGGCTCGTCCGAATCGAGACGTTTGCCACCGCCTGCACCGGCCGGCGTCTGCCATGGCCGAACTCGTACCGCTGACACTCGTCGGCTGAACGTGACTCAACGGGTGCTCACGTCTCCGCGTACGCCGACAGATCGGTTGGATCGAATCCGCGAAACAGCCGTCCCCCTGGCAGGCTGAGCGACTTCCAGAGGTAGAACAGGACGGGGAAGACGACCAGGACGGCGAACCCGGAGGTGAGGATCCCGGCGAACAGCGGCGTAGCGAGCCGCTTCATCACGTCCGCGCCGGTTCCGGTGCTCCACATGATGGGCAGCAGCCCGAGCATGTCCGTGGCGATGGTCATCACGATCGGCCGGACGCGCGAGATGGCGCCCAGGTAGATCGCGATCACGAGGTCCATGCGGTTGCCCAGCAGCCCGTCCTGCTCGGCCTTGCGACAGGAGGCGTCGAGGTAGAACAGGAACACGAGGGCGGTCTCCGCATACAGACCCGCGAGGGCGATGATGCCGACCCAGACGGCGACGCTCAGGTTGTAGTCGAGCAGGCAGAGAATGCAGAATGCGCCGCTGGTGGCGAACGGCACGCCCGCGAGGATGCCCAGCGTCATCAGGATGGAGCGGGTGTTCAGGTAGATCAGGCCGAAGATGACCGCCAGCGTCAGGGGAATCACGTACCGCAGTCGCGCCTCGACCCGCTCCATCGCCTGGTACTGCCCGCTCCAGACGAGCGTGTAGCCGGCCGGGACCTCCACTTGCGTCTCCACCGCGCGGCGAGCCGTCTCCACGTACCCGCCGAGATCGGAGGCGTCGATGTCGACGTACACCCAGGCGTTGGGCCGCGCGTTCTCGCTCTTGATGGCTGGCGGACCGACTTCGTAGCGCACCTCTGCGAGCTGGCCGAGGGGCACGTGGGTACCAGCCGGCGTGGGTACGAGCACCGCGCGCAGCGCCTCGAGATCGTCCCGCAGCTCCCGCCGGTAGCGCAGGTTCACCGGGTAGCGTTCCAGTCCCTCCACCGTGGTGGTCACCTGCAGGCCCCCGATGGCCGTCCGAATCACCCGTTGCACGTCGCCGATGACGAGTCCCTCGCGGGCGATCGCGTCGCGATCGATCCGGACGTCGACGTAGTTGCCCCCCAGGACCCGCTCGGCGTAGGCGCTGAGCGTGCCCGGCACGTTCCGCACGACCCGCTCCACTTCCTGGCCGATCCGATCGAGGACCCGCAGGTCGGGCCCTCCGATCTTGATGCCGACCGGTGTCTTGATGCCGGTCGAGAGCATGTCGATGCGGGTCTTGATCGGCATCGTCCAGGCGTTGGTCAGGCCCGGCACCTGGACCGCCTCGTGCAGCTCCGCCTTCAACCGCTCCGGCGTCATTCCCGGCCTCCATTCGTGCCGCGGCTTCAGCCGGACGGTCGTCTCGATCATGGACAGCGGCGCGGGGTCAGTGGCGGTCTCGGCCCGCCCCACCTTGCCGAAGACGTGCTCCACCTCCGGGAACGCCTTGATCATCCGGTCCGTCTGCTGGAGCAGCTCGCGCGCGGCGGTGATCGAGATCCCGGGCATCGTGGTCGGCATGTAGAGCAGGTCGCCCTCCCAGAGCGGCGGCATGAACTCGGAACCGAGCCGGGTGAACGCGAGGAGCGATGCCGCCACGACGAGCAGCGGCAGCCCGAGGGCCAGCAGCGGGTAGCGCAGCGCACGGCGGAGCAGCGGGATGTAGAACGCGGCCAGCAGCCGGCGAATCGGTTGTCGGTGCTCGGGGACGATCCGCCCGCGGACGAGGTAGCCGACGAGCACCGGGATGAGTGTGACCGAGAGCAGCGCCGTCACGCCCATCGCCGCGGTCTTGGTCCAGGCCAGAGGCCGGAAGAGGCGGCCTTCCTGCGCCTCCAGCATGAAGACCGGCGTGAACGAGACGGTGATCACCAGCAGCGAGAAGAAGACCGGCGGCCCGACTTCGCGGCACGATTCGGCCACGATCCACCAGTGCTGCGTGCGGTCGGTGTTCCGGGAGAGGTTGCGGTGGGCGTTGTCCACGAGGACGATGCCGGCATCCACCATGGTGCCGAGGGCGACGGCCACGCCGCCCAGCGACATGATGTTCAGGTGCACGTCCAGCCAGCGGGTCAGGATGCACGCCATCAGGATGCCCACCGGCAGGGTGATCATGGCGACGAGCCCGCTGCCGGCGTGGAACAGGAAGACGAGCGAGACGAGACCGACGATCAGGAGCTGCTGCGCGAGACTGGTCTGCAGGTTGCCGACGGCGCGGTCGATGAGGCCGGTCCGATCGTAGGCGACCTCGATGCTGACGCCCGCCGGCAACTGCGGCCGCAACTCGTCGAGTCGCGTCCTGACCGCCGCGATCGCCTCGCGCGTGTCCGCGCCGTGGCGCACCACGACGATCCCGCCGACCACTTCTCCCTCGCCGTCCCATTCGGCCAGCCCGCGGCGGATCTCCGGGCCGACGTTCACCTGCGCGACGTCCTCCAGGAGGATCGGCGTCCCGTTCCGGTCGGCGCCGACGGCGATCCGCCGGATGTCGTCGATGGACTCGATGTAGCCGCGCCCGCGGCCATGAACTCCTGCTGGGCCACCTCGAGGAGGCGTGCGCCGGCGTCGCTGTTGCTCTGCTGCACCGCCTCCCGGATCCGCGCCGCGGAGAGCCCGAACGCGCGCAGCCGGTTGGGATCGACGGTGATCTGGTACTGGCGCACGAACCCCCCGACGCTGGCGACTTCCGCGATGCCGGGGACGGCGCTCAGCTCGTACTTGAGGAACCAGTCCTGGAGCGACCGCAGCTCGCTCAGGTCGTGGCGATCCGACTTCAGCGCGTACAGGAAGGCCCAGCCGACGCCGGTCGCGTCCGGCCCGAGTGCCGGCGTGACGTCCTCGGGAAGCCGGGCGGCGGCCTGGCTGAGTGACTCCATGACGCGACTGCGGGCCCAGTAGAGGTCGGTACCGTCCTCGAACAGGACATAGACGAGCGAGTAGCCGAAGAACGAGTAGCCGCGGACGTCGGCGGCGTAGGGCACCGACAGCATCCGGATCGAGAGCGGATAGGTGACCTGATCCTCGACGATGCGCGGCGCCTGACCCGGGTACTCCGTGTAGAGCACCACCTGAACGTCGGACAGGTCGGGAATGGCGTCGAGCGGCGTGCGGGACAGCGAGACTGCACCCGTCGCCGCGAGAGCCAGCGCGGCCAACGGGACGAGGGGCCTGTTGCCGAGGGACCAGGTGATGATGCGTTCCAGCACGCGCGACGTCCTCGGGGGGTCGCGCTAGCGCCCGGAGCCTGCCTCCGCGCGCTCGCCGAGCAGTTGCGCGATCGCCGCCTGGAGGTTGCTCTCGGAATCGATCAGGAATTGGGAGGAGACGACGATCTCCTCGCCGCCGTCGAGACCCTCGGTGACCTGCTGCAGGCCGTCGCTGGCCAGCCCCGGGCGAACCTCGCGGGGGGTGAAGTACCCATCGCCGCGGGCGACGACGACCACGGCCTGATCGCCGCTGTGCAGCACGGCGTCCGCCGGCACGAGGAGTGCGTCGGCTGCGCCCGGCACGGCCAACTCGACGGTCGCGAACATCCGCGGACGCAGCCGCAGATCCGCGTTGTCGACCTCGACGAAGGCGGTCAACGTCCGGGTGCCCGGGTTCATAGCGGGCCGGAAGAAGGTGATGGCCCCGTCCCAGTGCCGTCCCGGGAACGCGTCGACGGTGACGCTGACCCCCTGCCCCTCGCGAAGGTGCCGGATGTCGCGCTCGAAGAACTCCACCTCCACCCACAGGGTGGAGTGGTCGGCGATCTTCAGCACGGTCATGCCGCGTTCCAGCCGCATCCCTTCCAGGGAGTCGCCTGTCTTCTCGACGATGAAGCCGGACGCGGGCGACAGGAACTCGACGGTGCGACTGACCTGCCGGGTGGCTTGCAGGGCCTCGATCTGCTGCGCCGTCATGTCCGCGTAGAGCAGCCGCGCGCGAACGGCGTCCACCAGCGAGGCCGCCTGAAGCAGCGCACCGTCGTGCGCGTCGCGCTCTCGCAGTCGGGCGAGGTAGTTCATCGCGGTGAGGTGCTCGTGCTGCGTCGTGACGAGGTCGGGGCTGTAGATCTCGAACAACACCTCGCCGGCGGTCACCCGCTCGCCGACGTTGTTGACGCGAGCCCGTTCGATCCAGCCGCCGAACTTCGTGTTCACGGAAAAGACGTTGCGCTCGTTGTGCGCGAGCGTGCCCACGGTACGGATCGCGACGGGCAACGCCCCCCGTTCGACGCGGGTGGTGCGCACGCCGAAGCTCTGCAGGAAGCCCCGGTTCACGCGGACGCCGGGGCTTGCAGCCGGGGCGGTCGCCTCGGTCTCGACCGGGACGAGGTCCATCCTGCAGATCGGGCAGTCTCCCGGCTCGTGCTGGAGCACGTGCGGGTGCATGCTGCAGGTATAGAGGTCGGTGTGGCCCGCGTCGACGTCGGCGCTGACGATTTTCGGCGGCATCCCGGGCGCGGTCGACGATCCGATCCACCGCCGTCCAGCCGAAGGGATTCCAGGTGACGAGCGCCCCGGCGCTCACCAGAAGGCCGGCGGCGAGCGACCACTTCGTGGCGCGCATCATGGGTCCTCCCCCGGAATGGCGGACCCGGTCGCTCTTTCCAGATCCGCCAGCGTCGAGAAATAGTCGGTGTGGAGTCGGGCGAGACTCAGGCGCACATCGAGCAGCATGCGCCCTCCGTCCAACAGGTCGATGACATCGGCCCCGCCGGTGGAATAGGCGGCCTCGGTGGAGAGCAACGCCTGCTCGGCCTGCGGCAGCAGCGTGCGATCCAGGAGATCCCACTGCCGCTCGATCGCCTCCAGCCGGAACGTCGCCGCCCGGATCGCGCGCTGCGTCTCGTTGACCGTCGCGCGATGCGCGGCGCGCGCAGCCTCGGCCCGCTCCGCGGCCTCGCGGATGCCGGCATCGTACTTCGCCCGGAACAGAGGGACGTTGACGCCCAGCGTGACGCTGTAGACGTCCTTGCCGTTGCTTGTCGGCGGCAGGGTGCGGCCGGCCGGATCCCGGCGCTCGAGGACCCTGCCCCAGGCGACCCCCACCGAGAAACCCGGCCAGCGACTCCGTTGGGCCAAGGCGAGGTCCGCTTCCCGGCGTTCGCGCCGGCACTGCGACGCCAGCACCTCGGGCTGCGCCGCTCGGCCGGCGGCCGTGAGTGCGGCGTTGTCGATCCACAGGGTCGGACGCTCGGCCAGTACCACCCGCGCCACCGCTGTTCCCGTGGGCCGGGCGAGCGCCGCGTTGAGCGCCGCCGCGGCATCGACCCTCCGCGAACGCAACGCCTCCAGGGCGCTCAGCGACCGGGTAACCTCCGCCTGCAGTCGGAGGACGTCACCCTGCCGGCCGAATCCCTGCACGTAGCGCGCGCGCGCGTCTCGTAGTGCGCCAGTAGTTCCGTTTCCTCGCGGTTGATCTGCGGTGCGCGGTCCACGTATCCGAGCTCGTAGTACGACAGCTTCAGCCGGCGCACCATCTCGGCGCGCCGCGCCTCGAGCTCCGCGACCCGCACCGCCGCCGCCCTCGACGTCGATTCTTGCCGGAGTCGCCGTTTCCCGAAGCCGGGGAACGACTGGGTCACCGAGAGGAGGGTCGTCTGGGGACCGGCGCGGGTCTCGGGCGAGCGCGCGTGCTGCGTCACGGTGAGCACCGGATCGGGCAGCGCCGCCGCTTGCGGAATCCGCTGCAAGTCCGCCTGGTACCACGCGAGCGCCTCGCGGACCGAGGGGTTGTTCTCGATCGCCTCCTCGATCAGTCCCGCCAGGCGGGCGTCGCCGTACGCACCGTACGTCGACTCGCGGCACGGCTCCCGCGAGGCGCGCATCCCGTCGAGGCAGTTGCCGCCGGCCGGCTCGCCCGAGCCCCGGGAAGGGAGCGCCAGCACGACCATCAGCAGCACCACGACGTTGACGCGCCGCATGTCGAACCACTCTCCTCGGCGCCGCTCCTCGCGTGGCCGTCCCAGTACGGCGTCACCCCTGCACGCTGAACGCGAGGATTCGCTCGAACGAGTCCTGGCCGCTCACGCCCAGCCGCAGCGTTCCGAAAACCGACCCGCTCGAGGCGCACGCGAGGCGCGCAGCTCTCAGAAGTGGTACTTCAGCTCCACGTCCACCCCTACCATCCCGCTGCCTTCGACTATGCGGTGGTAGGTCACAGGTCGACTACCGTCCCGTCTATAGGCCGGCGGATGACTGCGCAACTGGTCGAGCGAACCGCTCGCCTCGAACGTCCCGTACCAGACCCACCGCCCCTTGAACCCCAGGGAGACAGCCTCGGCAAGTGCGACGTCCGTTCCGAACAGCACCTGGTACGCCCTCACCGTGTCGCTGTCCGTCGCGAGAACCGCCGTCGTGGTTCCTGCGAGGTTGCGGCGAACCTCTTCGGCGTTGGGCAGGTGGTCCGCACTCGTGATCTCGGTCGGGTCGAGGCGCCTGGCAAGTACGCGACCGTTGTCGATGTCCGTGAAGCCGGTGCCAGCGCCGAATCCGAGGTACGGGGTGAAGCGGTTGCCGGTGCCCAAGTCGACGTAGACGTTCCCGAACAGGTTGCTCGACGTCACGCTGTATACGCGCTCCCGCGCCAGCTCCATCTCGCTGACGAGCTTTTCTCTCGTCTCACCCGACGCGCCGAGGATCGGCGATGTCCGGTTGAAGGCCGAGTCCCGGTAGAAGTACTCCAGTTCGATGCGGAGCCAATCCCCAGCGCGATACCCCAGGGCGGCGGTCCCCAACATTCCTGTTGCCCGATCGAAGAGACTCGTCCACTCCACTCCACGCCACGCCCCGGGGGGCCGATGCACGCCGGAAGCGTCGCGTAACTTGGGTTGATGTACTCGTCGCAGACAATTCCTCCCCCGGCGCCGGTGGCATAACCCTCGAATCGCAGCTCAGGAGCGACGTGGATGCCGAAGCCCGTGGAGACGTACGGTTGCGCCAGAACCGGCGCGGGTATGACAAGCAGGATCGGCAGAATCTTCCTCAAGACGGTTCGCCTCCCGTTCATTCAGTTATGTGGCGCCGATTCGCGTGCGCGGATCGACCAGGGACGGGGCGCCGATGGCCGACGGCCCTGTCTCGACGATCTCCGCGGGTAGCGCAACCGCGGCCGCGTCGGGCCGCTCGATCTCGACCGGCCGGTCGACGGCGCCGGCGCCAGCACCAGCACCTCCCTCATGCCGATTCCTCAGACTTCCTGGCGCCGTCGAGCGATCGGACGACGCGACCCAGCAGGCTTCTGACCGTCATACTGTTTCCCCTCTCCAGGGTTCAGTGGTTGCTGGAGAAGAGAACCAGCGTACGGCGTTCGTGACGCTCCCGCCATCATCCACATCTTCCACGACTGAGGGCGCTCTCCGACGGCAAGATCGTCCGAGTCACCGACCTCTTCGCCGAGCAGGAGCTCAAGACGTCGCGTGCGTACAACGAGGCGCTGGCACGTTTCGAGGGCCAGAACGGCCTGAACGTGCGCCTGGACGGACCGCGCAACTCGCGCATCATCTGGGGCATCGCGGATCCGTTCGACGCAAGCGACTGGTCGTCGCCCCAGATCGACATGGTCGCTCGTGTCCTGCCCCACCTTCGCCAGTACGTTCGGGTGCGAACGGCGCTCGTCGAAGCGGAAGCACTCGGCACGTCGGTCGCCGCGCTGCTCGACAACACCCGCACCTGCGTCGTTCAGCTCGGCTGGAACGGGCAGATCGTGGAGGCGAACGACCGTGCCGTGGAGCTGCTTCGCAATAGTGACGGGCTGTCCGATCGCGACGGTACGCTGAGTGCCGCAACGCCGAAGGCCAACGTCGCGCTTCAGACCCTGCTAGCGCGGGCGCTACCGCGCTTCGGGGACTTGGGTGCGAGTGGCTCGATGACGGTGAGGCGGCCGTCGCTGCTGCCGAGGTTGGTGTTGCACGTGAAGCCGGTGGCGAACCGGGAACGGAACCATCGATCGCGGAACGTCGCGGCCCTCGTGCTGATCGTGGACCCGGTGGAACGGGCGAGGATCGATTCGCGAGTCCTGGCGGCGGCATTCGATCTCTCGCCAGCGGAGACGCAAGTCGCCGTGCTCCTTGCCGAGGGCCAGACGACTCGGCAGATCGCGGCCACGACAGGTCGCGGATACAGCACGGTCCGCACGCACCTGAAGCACATCTTCGCCAAGCTCGGAGTGTCGCGGCAGTTCGAGGTAGCGCAACTCGTGTTGACGTTGTCGAGCCTGCCGCGGTCCAGGGGCTAGCTTGGCTGGCTTCCCTGTAGTCCGACGCGTTGACCAGGGCCGCGGGCTGCCTCGAGGAGTTGCCAACGGCCCGCATGTTGGCCCTGATCCTGCGGGAGGTGGAGTTGTTGGGCGTCGTGGGAGGTCCCGCCAGTCTCGCTCTGCTACCCGTCTGTTGGCAGGGCGCGCGAGGGTCCGTTGATGCGGACGTTGCTCGGCGTCGATTGACACCGCATGGCCGGGCCGGTTGCGGCACCACGACCGTGGCCACCGTGGCGCAGCGGCCGGTATCGCCCGCCAGCGCGACATCATCGCCGGCTTGGGCGGAGCTGGAAGGGTTGTTCTGGCAGTCGATCATGAACAGCACGAACCCGGCGGACTTCGCTGGTGGAAGGGTTCCCTGGACGAGCATCCGCGAACGAAGCCCTTCCGTTGGAAGTATGCCAACCCCACGCGGCGGAAACTCATGGGCAACTTTCTTCAAGGACAGGCCACTGGCAGTGCCCGACGGGGTGTTCCGAACGCTCGCGGAAAATCAGCTGGCAGCGCTCCAAACATCTGTAGGCACGCGGCGGCCGGTACGATCGCTTCGTGGCAGCGAGGGGCGTCGAGCGCCCAGACGATGAGGGCTGGGGCCGCGGGGGCCGTCCGGTGATCAACGTCTCGTGGGGGGCGCGACGGCGTACACGGAGTGGCTCTCGGCGGAGACCGGGCAGCGGTACCGATTGCCGAGCGAAGCGGAGTGGCAGTACGCGGCGCGTATAGGCGGGACGACGGCGTACAGTTGGGGCCCGGACATCGGGGTGAACCGGGCGAACTGCGACGGCTGCGGCAGCCGATGGGACGACGAGCAGACGGCACCGGCAGGCTCGTTCGCGCCGAACGCGTGGGGTCTGCACGACCTGCACAGCAACGTAGATGAGTTCGTGGAGACTGTTCGCACGCGAGCTGCGCGAGGGCGCCAGCGGACGGTTCGCCGTCGGCGCGGGACGGCGACTGCAGTCGGCCTGGGTTGCGTCGGGTTCCTGGTTCGTCTACCCAAGGTACCTCCGCGCGGCGGCCCGCTACTGGCTCGACGTCGGTGTCCACAACCTCCTCATCGGCTTCCGTCTGGCGAGGACGCTCACCCGGTGAGGGTTACCTTCTTACCGGGGTGAACCGGGCCACGGTCCCGAAGTACGAGCGCGGGCGCTGCGAGTGCCTGCGGCCGCCGTGCGCGGCGCGCTACGGCGGGCGGTGCTGACACTTGGCTGGCACGCGCACGTCCGGGGCCCGAGCGAGGGTGGGAGCGAGGAGTTCGACAACCGCGAGGCGTTCTGCATCCCGTACCACGAAGCGGCGGGCGACCGGATCAACCACGCCATCGGCGCCGAGTGGCGGGACGAGCAGTGCGTCCTTGTGCAGGGCGACCGCGAGCGGTGGCTGGTCGGCCCTTACGCGCAGCAGCGCTTCATGTCCGGCGCCAACGGGTTCTTCGGCTACGGGCCGCAGCAGGCGGGCACCGGGAGCCGCTACAAGGTCGCGGGCTACGGAGACGTCGAGGTGAGTGCCGCGGACGCGTCCTGGACACTGGGAACGGCCGTCCGCGTCGAGTACTTCGAGGACTTCGGGACGACGACGAACGGCAAGGCGTCCGGCCGCTTCCGCTTCATCCGGGCCAGCGTGAGCAGCGGATTTCGGGCGCCCACCCCGGGCCAGCAGAACGGCTTCAAGCTCTCGAACCGATTCGATCCGATCGTCAACGACCTGGTCAACTACGCGGTCTTCCCGTCCATCTCGCCGGCCGCCCGGCTGCGGGGCCGGCTGCCGCTCGGGCCGGAGCGGTCGGTCAACTACACTGCAGGCGTGGTGCTCGACACCGGTCCCTTCACGCTCACGGCCGACTACTTCCGCATCGACGTCTCGGATCGGATCGGGATCACCAGCGACTTCGTGCTGACGCGCCCCGAGATCGCCAGCCTCGTGGCGCGCGAGTTCGAGGCGGCGGAGAGCGTCCGGGCCTTCGGCTTCTTCACCAACGCCCTCGCCACGTTCGGTACCTACTCGCAGATCGCCGTGCTCGCGAACCAGGTCGGCGAACAGTACAGCGAGTACACGCCCTGGGGCTACAGCGGGGCGTACTACTACGTGCGCATCGGCTACGACCGGGGCGGTTGAGCGGCATCGTGCAGCAGTCGAAACCGGTGCGTTCACCGCTCGGGTCGTTGCTCCTGCTGGGTGTGGTTCTGTGCGTCCAGACTCCTGCACTGGCGCAGGACCGGCGGCCCGAGGCACGACCGCCCGGGAATCAGGCCGAGGCGGAGGGAGCGGATCCGCAGACGGCGCCGGAAAGGCGGGGCGGGCATCCCGACGAGGACGCTGCAGCGCGGCCCCCGACACCGCAGTTCGACGAGGAGGTCGTGGTCGTAGGCAGCCGCGCGCAGCCGCGGTCGGTCGTCGACTCCACGGTCCCCATCGACGCGATTCCCGCCACCGACCTTCGCCAGGGCGACTCGAATCTCGCCAACCAGCTGCGAGTGCTCGTTCCGTCCTTCCACGTCAATCCGCAGGAGGACGGCGACATGGCGGCGGTCGTCCGGCCGGCGAGTCTGCGGGGCCTGGCGCCCGACCACACGCTGGTGCTCGTCAACGGGAAGCGGCGCCACCGCGGGGCGGTCATCGCCTGGCAGGGCAGCGGCGTGGCCGACGGGGCGCAGGGATCGGACATCTCGACCATCCCCGCGATCGCCCTGCGGGGCCTGGAGGTGTTGCGCGACGGCGCCGCGGCCCAGTACGGCTCGGACGCCATCGCCGGTGTGCTGAATCTCCTGCTCAAGGACGATCGCGCGGGCGGACGCGTCGAGCTGCGCAGCGGGACGCATGCCGCGGGGGACGGCCGGGAGTACGGCGTCGCCGCGAACGCCGGTCTGCCGCTCGGCCGGGCCGGCTTCGCCAATCTCAGCCTCGAATACGGCGACACCGGATCCACCGACCGAAGCGTGCAGCGGGCGGACGCGGCGGGCCTCATCGCGGCCGGGAACGGCCACGTCCGCGACCCCGCGCAGCGGTGGGGGGCTCCCGACGTCGGCGACGACCTCAAGCTCTTCGCCAACCTCGGCCACGTGTTCGCCGGCGGCGTGCAGGCGTACGGCCATGCGAACTACGCGCGCCGGGACGTGCTCACGTTCTTCTAC
>JAPOYG010000609.1 GCA_026706755.1 Acidobacteriota bacterium | reverse complement strand
GAGGTTCGCGACGCGCCCCCCGCTCGTGAGGTGGTTGACGGCCACGTCGGCGCCGAGGCGGCCGATGAGTTCCACGCGGTTCAATCCGAAAGCCATGACTGTGCTCCTTGGTTGGTTGCTGTGACGTTGGGTTGCGAACGGCCGGAGTCCGGGTCGATCCCTCTCCCCGGCCCCCGGCCGTTCATCCTTCTCCTCGCTTCCCTCCAACTCCTTTCTGCCGGAGGGATGCCGTGCGGGCAGCGCCGGGTTCGGTCGTCGGTCAGCGCGTCGCGGACGGTTCGGACATCGAGGCCGAGGTCGGCCAGCAAATCGCAGGCGGATGGAGCGATGGGATCGGTGTCGGGTTCGTAGAGGTACATGCCGGGTCTCCTGTGGAGCGTCCGGCGCGAGGGAGACCGCCTCCCTCGGCTCCGCCGGGCGCTTGCCCGGCCCGCCGCGAGGCTCTGCCTCGATGGGGAAACGAGTCAGGCGGAGCGGCGGATGGCCCGCAGGCGCTCGCACGCCGTCCGCGGGGAGAGCACGGCGAGGTTGAGCACGGGAATGCGCCAATTCGCCGCGATGCGCAGCGCCAGGCCGGTGCCTCCGACGATGCCCCCTTCGGGCGTCCACGCCACCACGGCATCGACGGGACCATCGAGCCCGGGTCCCAGGAGGATGGCGGCGTTCCTCGCATGGAGCTTGCGCACGGCGGGGGAACAGCGATGCCAGGCGGGATGGAAATTCGCGGCGACGTTCATCCAGGCGGCAAGCTCGGACGGCGACGGCGCCCGGCAGTCCGTTCCGGCGTGTCCGTTGTAACCCGCCCAGGGGAGGTACAGGGTGCGTTGAGCCGCCGGCGCCCCCGCCGCGAACGCGGTATCGGCCCCGTGCGCGCCGCCGCTCGCCAGACGCCAGCCGTTGCGCGCGAGCCAGGCCGCGATGGTCGTCATGTCGGCCAGCACGGGATTCGGGGTGGCGCGGGCGCCGATGCCGGCGTAGGTGGGTGCGTTCATGTCGCGGTCTCCGGGATGGGGATGGCGGCCGCGGTCCTCCCTCCCGTCCCGCGGCCTTCGCCCGGACCCCGGCTGTCCTCCGACCTATTGAGAAGTACGCTGCTCGAAAGGGATCGAGCCGAAGGGCGGCCGGCCGGCGGCGCAGCAGTCGGGCCCGCGGCCCGGGGTGGATTCAGCGCGGATCGGCGACCGCGATTCGCGCGATCGAATAATCCGGGATTTCCCGGTTTATTCCACCGCGGAGGACCGTTCGAGGGATGCGGTCGCCGTCGTGTGGACGGCGGCGAAGCAGAGGTCCGCGCCGCGCGGCGGGCTCAGCCGGTGTCGGCGGCGATGCGCAGCCGGCCTCCGTCGTCCGAGCGCGGCGGGCGGATGACGATGTCGACATCGCGCCCGAGCGCGTTCAGCAGGCGGAACAGCCGTTCCAGGGAATACTCGCTGAAGTCGCCCCGCAGCAGCCGCGAGACGTCCGGCTGGGTCAGCCCGAGCAATCGCCCGGCCTCGGCCTGGGTGATGCCGCGCCGGCGCACCAGCGCGTCGATGCGCCCGACCAGTTCGGCCTTGAGCAGGTGGGCGTCGGCCCCGGGGCGGCCCAGGTCGGCGAACACGTTGCCGCTGCCTCGTTCGATTTGGGTGTCGGGTTCCGTCATGAGCTTGTCCTCCGCCATGCTCGTCGTGATGCCGGCCAGCCGCGCGCAGCCGGCGCCCGATCAGGTCGAGTTCCCGCTTCGGAGTGGCGACGCCCCGCTTCGCCTTCTTGCGGAAGGCGTGCAGGATGTAGAGCGCGGACTCGAACCGCACGGTGTAGACCGCCCGATACGCGTCGCCGCCGTGGCGCGCGGCGACCTGAAGGACGCCGGCGCCGAAGCCCTTGAGCGGCTTGGCGTCGCGGTGCCGGCCCCAGCCTGGGCCTGATAGATCGCAAAGCCCATGCGATCCTGCACGGCGTCGGGAAACCGCTTCAGATCCGCTTTGCTCGAACCGACCCATTGGACTTGTTTCAGCATGACAACTTCGATGAGGAATTATAGGGGTTTCCCCATACAGGGCCAAGGCGGGCGTTGCCAACAGGCGGTGTTGCCCGCCGCCAGGCGTTGCCCGGCGCTCAGTGCCACGGCGGCTCATCGGTCCCGCCGTCTTCCTCGCGCATGGAGGCGGCGGCCAGGGCCGTCCAGGCCTCGCGGTCGAGCCCGAGGCGGCGGTTGAGCTTGTCGCAGATGCGGAGCGCATCCTCGAGATCGAGCGCGATCAGGGCCGTGGGGACGTGGCCGGTGAGCCCCTCGATGACGATGCGGATCTGTTGCACGTCGGCCTCCACGTCGTAGGCGGGGCAGAAGCAGAAGTTGGGATTGTCCGGCAGGGTCTGCGCGGTCATGGGACGTTCTCCGTGGCTGTGTGGGGCGCGGCGACAAGACAGCATGCACGCGCCCGGGCGATGGGGGAAGCGCGGTTCTGCCTGCACGGAACCGCGCGGGCCGGCCATACGGATGGCGGACCCTGGCGGGTCGGCAGGCCCTGGCGGGCTGGCGGCACGCGTTGTATCGGGTATCCGATCCGAGCCATGCGCTACGGGCCGCGTCACGCGGCGGGCCGGCGTTCGAGCACGCGGCCCAGCGTGTCGGCGTTCGGCGCGAACACGCGGGCGCGGTAGGAGACGATCTCCACCGTGCAGCCAAGGCGCTTGAGCGCCGGCAGATGGGTGTCGGCCGGGCCCTCGATCTCGACGCGGTCGGCGCCCATGAGGCGGCGGCGTGCGACGCGCCAGCCGTTGGCCAGAGGGATGGCGGCCCCGCGCGAAAGCACGGCCTCGAACGCTTCCTCCCCAGTCATGTCGAACCCGCCGCCGAGGCCGAACGCCTGCCGTACGGCCCGAACCTGCTCGGCGTCGAGCACGCGTCCGATCAACGCCGCGCCCTCGTCGGTCGTGAGCCGGCGCACGCGCATGTTCTCCGCGGGCAGCCGGTCCCAGACAGGCAAGAGAAGCCCCGTGGCGAGCCAGAACCGGGATTCCCGGTGCGAGGGCAGCGCGGCCACCTCGGCATCCCAGATGCGCCGCCAGTCCGCTTCGGCGGCCCGACGCCAGTGCGAGGCGCGCAGTTCGTCGCGCGCCATCGACTGGCGGGCGTCGGGCCGCACGAGACGCAGGCGCTCCTGCACCCCGCCGTCGTCGAACAGCCGCGAGGGCGCGGACAGCACCACCGCGGCGCGCTGCGAGCGGGTATTGACCGCGAGTCTCGGGTTGCCGTCGGGTCCGGGATCGCGGGTGGCGAGGGTGAGCGCCGCGTCCGCCGTCGTTGGCCGAAGCCGGTCGCGGCGCAGGATCTCGACCAGCTCCGTTGCCGCCCCGGTTCCGGGGTGATCGTACAGCGTCTCCCGTCCGGCCACGGCCAGCGAGTCCGCCCGCACGGTCTCCACGCCGAGTTCGTAGGAGCCCGCCTCCACGGCCTGCTCGATGTTGGCGGCGATGCGCGATTCCAGCTCCGCGAACAGTTCGTTCTGCTCGTCGATGGGCAGCGCCAGCAGCCGGTTCAGGAACTTCGGCATGGGCGGCAGGTTCTCCTTCAGGGAACCCTCGTGGGAGAGTTTGAGGCCGGTCGCGTCCTCGAACCGCTCCGGCGTCCAGCCGCCGATGCGCCCGAGCCACAGCGACCCGTAGAACTGGCGCAGCGCCGCCTTCGCGTAAGCGCTTTCGAGGTTGTCGCTCTCGCGGAACAGCGACTGCCCGCCGCCCATGGCGGTCTGACTGTCTCTCTGCCCGCGGGTGATGGCGCCCAGGCTGTCGAGCCGCCGGGCGATGGTGGCGATGAACCGGCGCTCGCCCTTCACGTCGGTGGCCACGGGCCGGAACACCGGAGAGAAAGCCTGGTGCGTGCGGTGCGTCCTGCCGAGCCCCTGGATCGCCTGGTCGGCCCGCCAGCCGGGTTCCAGCAGGTAATGCACGCGCCGCTCGGTGTTGGCGCACGAGAGGTCGGCGTGGTAGCTGCGCCCGGTGCCGCCGGCCATGGAGAACACCAGGATGCGCTTGGTCCCGTCCATGAACGCGGCGGCCTCGGACAGGTTCGCCGACGCCGGCCGATTGCGCAGCGCCAGGCGCTCGCCGCGCGCGTCGGCGATACGCAATACCCGCCGCGAGCGCCCGGTCACCTCCGCCACCGCGTCGTGCCCGAAGTGCTGCACGATCTGGTCGAGCGCGGCAGGTACCGGCGGCAGCGCCGCGAGTTTCTCGATCAGGGCGTCGCGCCGGTCCACTGCCTCGCCGCAGAGCACGGGATTGCCGTCGTCGTCGAACACCGGCCGGGACATCAGGTTGCCCTCGGCGTCGGTGAACGGTTCCTGGAGCTGCACCGGGAACGCGTGGGCCAGGAACTCGATCACGGTCTCCCGGGGCGTGAGATCGACGTTCAGATCGTCCCATTCCGAGGCCGGGATCTCGGCGAGCCTTCTCTCCATGAGCGCCTCGCCGGTGGACACGAGCTGCACCACCTCGGAGCGCCCCTGCTCGAGATCGGCCTCGATGGCGCGGATCAGCGACGGGCACTTCATGGAAGTGAGCAAGTGGCCGAAGAACCGTTGCTTGGCGCCCTCGAACGCGGACATCGCCGCGGACTTCGCGTTGCGGTTCAGCGTCGATTCGCCGTCGGCAATGCCGGTGGCGTTCAGCGCCTCGGTGAGATTGGCGTGGATGACCTTGAACGCCCCGGCGTACGCGTCGTAGATGCGCCGCTGGGCGTCGCTCAGGGTGTGTTCGAGAATGTCCACTTCCACCCCGTCGTAGGAAAGCGCGCGGGCCTGGTACAGGCCGAGCGCCTTGAGGTCGCGCGCGACCACTTCGAGCGCGGCGACGCCGCCCGCCTCCATGGCGGAGACGAACTCCGCGCGGGTCTCGAACGGCGTCTCTCCGGCGGCCCACAGTCCCAGGCGCCCGGCGTAGGCCAGCCCCGGGACGGTGGTGGCACCGGTGGCGGAAACGTAGACGACGCGCGCGTCGGGCAGCGCGTGCTGAAGTTTCAGGCCCGCGCGGCCCTGCTGCGAGGGCGCGATGTCGCCGCGGTTGCCCTTGCCGCCCGCGGCGTTGGCCATGGCGTGGGCCTCGTCGAACACCACGACGCCGTCGAAGGCGTGGCGGTCGTCTTCGTCGAGGCTGCCCGCGAGCCATACCACGATCTGGTCGAGCCGCGAGGCCTTGCCTTGGCGGGCCGGCGAGCGCAGCGTCGCATAGGTGGAGAACAGGATGCCTTCGGTGAGCGGAATCTCCGCGCCCTGGCGGAACTTGCCGAGGGGGATCACGTCGGTTTCCCGGCCCCCGAGCGCGGTCCAGTCGCGGCGCGCGTCCTCCAGCAGCTTGTCGGACTGCGACAGCCACAGCGCCCGGCGCTGTCCCTTGAGCCAGCGGTCGAGCACGACGGCGGCGACCTGCCGGCCCTTGCCCGCGCCGGTGCCGTCGCCCAGCATCCAGCCGCGCCGGAAGCGCACCGGTTCGGACAGCGTCTCGCCGTCGGCGGTGGCGCCGTCATCCTGCGGTTCGCCGTCCTCGCCGCAGCGATGCACGGTTTCCCAGCCCGAGCCGATGCGGTAGCGGGCCGCAAGGTGTCCGGCATGGGCCGCGCCCGCGAGCGCGACACTCTCGAGCTGGGCATCGGACAGCGCCGCCCCGGTCACGACCCGTTCCGGCAGCATCGGCCGGTACGACGGCGTTGGATGCGGGACGGCCGCCATGGCCGCGGACTGCACCAGCGGGGTCGGATGGGCGGTGGCGCCCGGCACCCGCACCACGCTCGGGCGCCACGCCGCGTAGGGGCCTGCGGCAGTGGCCGCGGACGATTCCGTTTTCCGATCGCCCGCTGTGCTGGCGATCTCCAGTTCCGCAACCGGGCCCCAGTCATGGGCGGGTTGGGGGGCAGGCCGTGCGGCGTTCCGGCGGGCCGTGCCGGATTGCCGGGTTCGCGGCACCGGGACGTGCCCGAACAGGTCGGCACCGGGCGCGGGTTCGACGGTCCGCCGCGGCGGGACGGACGCGATCGCGGCATCGAGTAGTTCCGCCGCATTGGCCGCGCGGACAGAGGGATCGACGGCGATGCCGGGTTCGGAACTCCGGTCGACGACCGTGAGCCGCGTCTCGAACCCGGTGCCCCGCCGCGCGTAGGCGCGCCCGTCGATGGCCATGGTGAACACGACGCGCGCGCCGGACTGCGGCGCGAACGCGTCGTTCCAGGCCGCATCCCCGGGCACGCAGTTCGCCGAGGTGACGGCGACGAGCCGGCCGCCTTCGGGCAGCATCGCGAACGCCGAGCGGACGTGCCTGAGGTCCGCGCCGCGGCGGCTGCGCGACACGCCCGGGGTGGCCGAGAACGGCGGGTTCATGAGCACGACGGACGGCCGCACGTGCGGCAGAAAGTCGGCGAGGGCCTCGGCGTTGTGGCGGGTCACTTCGGCGTCCGGGAAGAGCCCGGCGAGGACCGCCGCCCGAAGGGCCGCGATCTCGTTGAGATGCAGCGCGCCCGCGGCATGCCGCCCGAGCGCGCACTGGGCCATCACGGCGAGCATTCCGGTGCCGGCGGACGGTTCGAGCACGGCATCGCCGGGCCGCACGGCGGCGGCCTTCAGCGCCGCATAGGCCAGCGGCAGGGGCGTGGAGAATTGCTGCAGGCGCACCTGTTCCTCGGACCGCCGGGTGTGCGAGGGCTCCAGCGCCGCCAGCGCCGAGAGCATGGCGAGCAGGTTCGCGGGACCGTCCGGCCCGGCCCCGGCGCGGCGGCGCATCGCCCGCCCATAGCGTTGCAGGAACAGCACCAGGGCGGCCTCGGCCGCTTCGTAGGCGTCCTTCCACAGCCAGGCGCCCCCGGCGTCGGTCCCGCCGAACGCTTGGGTCATGGCGTCTCTCAGCGTGGATGCGTCGAGCGTCCGTCCGCCCTCCAGGACGGGCAGCAGGGTCCGGGCCGCGGCGATGAGGGCTTCGGCCCGGGCGGGCGGCAGGACGGACTTGGCGGACGGCGGGACAGTCCTGGCAGACGGCGAGACGTGGCCCGCGAAAGGCGCGAGTGGCGGGGCGGACGGGCGCGCGGCGGCGTCCGCCGGGGAAACGGCGTCGGGCATGGAAGTCTCCGGATGGGTCGGGATGAAAGGCCGGCGACGAAACGCGGCGGGATCCCTCCCGCGCCGCGCCGCCGGACCGCTTGCAGAACCGCCCGCCGGGCTCCTCGCGGCGGAACGCGGAATCGCGGCTGAATGCGGCGGCGGTCAGCCGAAACGGACGCCGGCTTCGGTGAACGTCCAGGCATTGACGGCCAGGGTCTCGTCCACCACGGCGTCGGACGTTTGGTAGTCGTACTCGCGCTCGAGCTGGCGATAGAGCCAGCGGGCCAGATCGCGCATGGCCTCGATGACCGTGTCCTCGGCGCCGTCCGTCATGGGCTGCCAGGTCGGGCTGCCGCGCTCGACGTCGATGGCCATCGTGTACTCGTGGCAGTAGCGCCCGCGCTGGCGGACATCCGCGGCGAGCTGGAAAAAGTTGCGGCGCTGGACCGCCTGAAGGGTGTCGGCGATCTCGTGCAGATCCGTGTCGCGCGGCGCGCGCACCCGGATGGCGCGAGCCGCGCCGGGGGCGTATTCGTAGGTCGCTGAGAACGACGCGCCATCGCCTTGCGAGGAAAATCCCGTATAGAAGATCTGCGGCTTCTCGCGCGTCCCGCCGCCCATCAAGGGAACCGGATGGGTCTTGAGCGTCACGCCGAGAAGTCCGCAGACGGTCTCGAAGTCGTCGTACACGAACTCGTGCCAGTCATAATCCAGGCAGGACTCCCGGTACCAGGCGCGGGCGCGCTCCTTCGCCGCGCCGGACAGTTCCTTCAACTCGTAGACGGTGGTTTCGACGATGCGGGGCATGGGCGTTACCTCCCGGACTGTGACGCAGCGGGTTGCGGATCGGTCCGGGTCGCGGCGGCGGCGTGGCGGGCAAGCGCCGCGTCGAGCTCGGGGCCGCGTTCGACGATGCGCCGGGCGGCGCGCGCGGCCTCCGCGTACACGGAGATCGGAGCCCGGGCGCGGAAATGCAGATCCCGCTCGATCGTCAGGCCGAACGGCAGGCGGGTGGCGGCGATCTCCGAAAGGCTGGCGTAGCCCAGCTCCGGGAAGCCGAAGCCCAGATCGCACAATCCGAACAGAGTGTCCTCGTCCTCGCCGAGTTCGGTGAACAGCCAGGTGGCGGCGCCGCAGGGGTTGAACAGCTTGAGCGGGGGCCGGGGATCGGCGTCTCTCGATGCGGCGTTCTTCAGCAGTTCGGCGCGCTGGGCCTCGGTGATGAGTTTCATGGACGTCTCCCGTGGGTGGACGAGGGGTGGCGGTTCGGCTTCGGGGGACCGAACTCGACCGCGATGTGGTCGCCGTCGACGGCGATGGCGACCGTGCGGCCGGTGGGCATCAGCCAGTGGATCTCCGTCCACACCGCACGGGCGATGGCGCGCTTGCGCGCCTCGTCCCCGGCCGTCCTCGGCTCGAACGAGGGTTCTGCGCCAGCTACTCGCGCGTTGCCGTTCACGACGCGGCCTCCGCGGCCGGCTTGCCCAGGGTCACGGTGACCCGGCCGTTGCGCACGGCGATGTCCGCGCCGCGCTCGCGGGGGATGAGCCAGAACAGCTCCCGCTCGACCGCGTCGGCGATGGAGCGCCGCCGCGCCTCGTCGTCGGAGACCATCAGGCGCGTGGCCAGATGCAGCGCCTCGCGTTCGAACTCGATGCGCTGGCGCTCCCAGGAATCGGCGTCGGCGTCGTCCGATGGCGAGAAGTACGCGTCGTACAGCAGCCCCGCGAGTTCGTGCGGGTCGAGCGCGCTGTCGGCGGTTACCAGCGGCCGCGCGTCCTCCACCCAGGTCCAGGCCTCGCCCGCGAAGGCGAGGTCTGTGAGGAGGTCGAGGGTGCGGTCCGGTCGCACGGGCGATCGCACGGTGGCGACCGTGCGAATCGCCTCCGGCCGCGGCGGGAGCGACCCGGCGCGGCCCGCGCGGTCCGGGGCGGGCCAGTGCTCCAGTTCGTGTATCGTCCCGCCATCCGTGACCTCCGTGCGGATCGCCACGATGCGCGGGATCGCGTCGTACCAGTCGTAGCCCTCGAGCCGGCGTTCGGGCTCGAACAGGCGGGGCGCGAGACCGTGGCGGTTGGCGGCGCGCCGGAACGCCTGGGCTTCGGGCGGCTCGGGATCGGTCGCGATGAGCAGCGCGTCGGCTCCAATGGCCTGGAGGCTGGGCACCTCGCGCCAGTGGTCGATGTCGGCCACGGCGGGACGCCAGGGGCGAAGCTCGGCTGGCGGCGTAGCGATGTCGATGCCGGCCCGGCGAGCCCGTTTCCAGTCCTCGAACGACGGGCGGGGATCGGAGTCGACGGCCAGGGCGCGATAGATGGCCCGCCGGGCGGCCTCGCGCATCTCGGCCAGGAACGGCGTCTCGACCGCCTCCTTGCGCGCCGGCAGCACGAACTCCAACTCGGGGCAGTCCTCAATGTCGGCAGCCACGCTCCAGTGTGCGCCGCCGACGGATTCGACCGATGGCAGCCGCACGGCGACGGTCAGGCCGTGGAAGTTCACGTCCGGGTCGTTCAGCGCGAACCGCCGCGGGCGGTTCCGGAACACCCCGAACACCAGGCCGCGCCAGCGTTCGACATGCACCGCGCCGTCGAGAAACGCCCGGCGCGGCAGCGCCTCGGCGTCGCTCGGCGAGCGGTCGGCGCGTCCCCAGTACACCGGCAGCGGGTAGTGGACGGCGGCGGCTTCCAGCGCACCGCGGATCGTCTCGGCGGTCTCGGCTTCCGTCGCCGGAAACCTCACGGCGGTGCCGTGCGGATACGGTGCGCCGACCTCCGGACGGACCCCGGCCGCGGCTTCCCCCGCGAAGTGCTCCGGCTCAAGCTCGACGAGCCAGCCGGGCGCGTCGTCTGGCGCGCGGAGCCGCGAGGAGACGGCGCAGCCCCTACGCGCCAGGCTCAGCATACCCATGCCGGCGGCGTCCTCGCGTTCGACGAGTTCGCCGCTCCAGCCGTTCTCGCCGAACGACAAGAGAACCCGGGGGTCGGCGATGCCCTGTCCGTCGTCGAGGACGGTGACGGTCGGCTCGCCGCCGCGTTCGTGCTCGCCGAGCACGACGTTCACGCGCGTGGCGCCGGCGCGGCGGGCGTTCTGCAGCGTCTCGGCGAAGATGTCCGCCAGCGTGGCGGCGAAGGTGCGCGTGACCCGCTTGAGCGCGGAATCGTGGATGCGCGCGCGGATCGTTCGGATGTCGTTCATGGAGCCTCCCTGTGGCATGGGCAAAGGGGATGCGCCCCGCCCGGGCGGAAATCCGGGCAGGGCGCGCGACAGTGGACGGCTACGGCGTCGCCTGGCGCAGGAACTCGGGCACGTCCGCGGCCTCGCCAGCGGTCTCGCCGTTGGCGTCGGTTACTCCGGCGTCTGCGGCCGAGTGCCCGGCGCCTGCGCCGCTACCGTTCGCCGGACGGTCGTCCCGTTCGCGAGCCGAGGCGTCGTGACCGTTGCCGCCGGCGTGTTCCGCCTGCGCCGGCACGTCGTCCTTGCCGTTGGGTGCAGGCGCTGCTTCGGCGTCGCCGCCCGCATCGAACGCCGCGAACCCCGGCGGGATCCAGGCGAGCGCGGCGGCGTGGTCGTCGGCGCCGATGCCCACCGGCGGCTTGCCGGCGGCGAACGCTTCCTCCATGGCCCTGGCCAGATCGGCCTTCTTGTACTTCGACCGCGCCGACGCCCAGGCCGGACCCAGGGTCTGCCGGGCGATGGCCAGGATGCGGTCCTTGCGCAGCCGCGACCACACCATGTCGGCGGTCGGGCGCACATGCTTCGCGAACTCGATCCCGAGCCGGGCCACGGTGGCTTCCAGTTCCGGCCGAGCCTCGTGCTCGAACGCGAGCTGCCCCTGGACCGTGCGCGCCACGGCGGCGGCGAACAGCTTCTCCTTGTCCGCGCGCGGCAGCTTGCGCAACGCCTCGAAGCAGGCCGCGTCGTCGTCGGCCTCCATCCAGTCGAACGGCAGGCCCGACCAGTCCGCCAGCATCGCCTCGCCGGGGCTTGCAGCGGCGAAGCCGTCGTCGTTCATGCGCATCGACGGGCGGTCGGCGGTTTCCTTGAACGCGATGTCGAGCGCGTGGTACGCGGTCGTGTAGCCGCGCGCAAAGACCGCGCGCGTCATCTGGAACACGGTCAGGTCGAACGCGGCCTCGAAGTCGTTCGCCAGGTGCGCCTTGACCAGCGCCGTGCGGATGGCGCGCAGGTCGTCGGCCAGCCCGATGCCCACGCCCGCCTCCTGCCGGGCCGCGGCGCGCGGATCGGGCGGCGGCGCCAGCGGCGCGGAGACGGCCGGCGCATCGACGCTTCCGGCGCCCGCCGTTCCGTTCCCGGCGGTCGTGCCGGCGGCATGGCCGTTCGCGCCCGCGTCGGCGGGATCCGCCTTCGGCATGTCCTCGGGCTTCACCAACCCCTGGATGACCTGCAACGTCCCGTCGCGCCCAACGGTGGCGATGGCCCCGGCGATGGCGAAGTCCTCGCGGCGGAACCGCGCGCGGGCCTCCACCGCCTGCTCGATCGTGTCGAGCCGCTCGTCGATGGACTCCGCTTCGGCTTCGAGTGCCTCGGTCCAGTCCTCGTCGTCGAGGTTGGCCAGTTCGTCGTGGCGCGTGCGCAGCCGCTCGGTCTCGGCGGTTTCCTCGTCCGTGGGCTCGCCCGGTTGGGGATGGACACGGCCGTAGCGCGCGGCGGCGCTCCAGTCGACCTCAAGCCTCGCCTCGGACCAGTTCCAGCGGGTGGACAGCTCGTCGGCGACGGCTTCGAGCTTCTTCATGGCCAGGTCGTTCAGGAGCGCCGGATCCTCGAACCACGTCCCGTTCTCGTGATCGTCGGCGAACAGATCCCGCATCACCGGGCCGCCCGCGGCCTCGTAGGCCTCCGCGCCCACGAACCGGGCCAGCGCCGAGGAACCGGGCACCCGCTCCTCGGTCAGCAGGCGCTTGACCTGCCAGGCGGTGGGGCGGTAATCCTGCGCGGAAACCTGTTCCCACACGGCAAGCTGGCGCCCGGTGTCGGGGGTGACGGCGAACGCTTTGAGCGTCTCCAGGTCGATGGCCTCCTCGCGGTAGGCGTCGAGGAGTTCCCGCGCGGCGTTGCCGAGGCGCAGCCGCTGTTCGACGATGCGTTCGGAGACGCCGAAGCGGTTCGCGATGGCCGCGACGGACAGTCCGTCGCCCGCAAGGGCGGAGAACGCCGCCACCTGGTCGGCGGGGTGCATGGCGATGCGCACGACGTTCTCGGCCAGCGACAGTTCGCCGCCGTTGGCGTCCGGCGCGATCCGGCAGGGCACCGGAAGCTCGGGATCCAACGCGCCGTATCCGGCGAGCGACTGCAGCGCCGCGAGGCGCCGGCCGCCGGCGAGGACGGCGAAGCGTTCGTTCCCGTCGTCGTCCGTGCCGTCGGCGCGGGCGACGAGGTTCTCCAGCAGGCCGTGGGCCTGGATCGAGGCCTCGAG
>JAPOYG010000223.1 GCA_026706755.1 Acidobacteriota bacterium | reverse complement strand
GCGATCGCGAGCGGCCGATCGCGGTCGGCACGAAGAGCTTCACCGAGCAGTACGTCCTGGGCGCCGCGCTCACCGGCTGGATCGAGAGCGAGACCGGCCGGCCGACCTCGCTGCTGCAGTCGCTCGGGTCGCTCGTGGCTTTCGACGCTCTCGATGCCGGCGAGATTGACGTCTACGTCGACTACACCGGCACGCTCTGGGCGAACGAGATGGGACGCGGGGACGTGCGGGCGGATCGCGCCGCAACGCTCCGCGGGGTCCGCGAGTTCCTCGAGGACGAGCACGGAATCACGCTGGCGGCCACGCTCGGGTTCGAGAACACGTATGCGCTGGCGGTGCGCGCCGCCGACGCCGAGCGCCTCAATCTGCGCGCCATCAGCGACCTCGTGCCCCATGCGCCGCGATTCGCCATCGGCGCCGACGTCGAGTTCTTCGCCCGGCCGGAGTGGCCCGCGGTGCGCGACACCTACGGTCTCGACTTCCGGGAGCAGCGCGCGATGGACGCGTCGCTCATGTACCAGGCCGCCGCGACGCACGAGGTGGACGTCATCTCCGCCTACACCACCGACGGCCGGATTGCCGCGTACGACCTGCGCGTGCTCGAGGACGACCGCGGCGCGATTCCGCCGTACGACGCCATCCTCCTCGCCGGGGCGCGGCTTGCCCGCGAGGCGCCCGACGTGCTCGACGCACTGGCGCGCCTCGACGGGGCGATCGACGCGGACCGGATGCGCGCGCTCAATCTCCGCGTCGACGAGCGCGGCGAGGCCCCGGGGGTGGTGGGGGCGTCGCTGGTTCGCGAGCTGGCCGCCCGCGGCGCCGGGTCGGACCGCGGCACGCCCCCCGCGAGGCACGGCGCGCCCTGATCCCTCCGCCCGCGGGAGTAGAGTTACGCGCATGGCGATCCTGGACTTCCTGGGCATTACCGGCGTCGACAGCTCGGTCACCGGCGGGACGTCGTCCGAGGCCGACGCCATCCGCCACATCGTGGGCGAGCTCGAGGCGTTGCCGGAGGATCGCGCACGCTACCTGGCCGCGTTCGCCTACGTGCTCGGACGCGCCGCCCACGCCGACTCCGAGGTCAGCGCCCGCGAGACCCGCGCGATGGAGGAGATCGTCCGGGTCCTCGGGCACCTCCCGGAACCGCAGGCCGTCCTCGTCGTGGAGATGGCGAAGCACCAGGTGCGGCTGTTCGGGGGCGAGCAGAACTACCTCGTGACGCGCCGCTTCCGCGAGCTGTCGACCTCGGAGCAGCGGATCGAGCTCCTCGAGTGCGTGTTCGCCGTGTCGGCCGCCGACGCGTCGATCAGCGTGGTCGAGGAGAGCGAGGCCCGCCGGATATCGCAGGAGCTCGGGCTCGACCACGCGGAGTTCGTTCGCGCCCGCGCCGCCTACGTCGAGCACCTCGAGGCGCTGCGCTCGTTCCGGCGGCAGCGTACGGAGGCGCAACCCGGCACGGCCGAGAGCTGACGGCCGCGGGGCTCCCGCGGCCGCCTACGCCTTCCCGCCGGGGGCCCTCGGGTTGGCGTCGAGCATCACGGCCACCCAGCGAAACTCGTTCGTGTTCTCGAGCGCGATCTTGACGACCATCGTCAGGGGCACCGAGAAGAGCATCCCGACCGGCCCCCAGACCCAGCCCCAGAAGACCAGCGACATGAACACCACGAGCGTCGAGAGCCCCAGGCGGCGTCCCATCAGCGTCGGCTCGACGAAGTTGCCGAAGACCACGTTGACTCCGGCGTAACCGCCCGCGATGACGGCCGCGCCGACCGGGCTGATGTCCGGCTGGATCAGCGCCAGGAGGACGGCCGGGACGGCCGCGAAGATCGAGCCGAGCGTCGGGATGAAGTTGAAGGCGAAGGCGAGCACGCCCCAGAGCTGCGGTGCGTCGAGGCCGACCATCCACACCCAGACGCCGATGAACAGGCCGGTCGCCGTGCTCACTGCCGTCTTGATCACGAGGTACTGCTGGACCTGCGCCGCCATGCGAGCCAGGTGGCGGAGGTGCTCCCCGTCGTTCCCGAACGCCGCGGACAGCTTGGCGTTGAAGCCGGCCGCCTCGAACAGGATGAAGATGACCAGCAGCAGCACGAGGAAAGCGTTGGACAGCAACGCCCCGACGGCGCGGAGCGCATTCCCCACGAGAGTGCCGGCGACGTTGAACGAGGGAATCACCATCGACTGCAGGTCGACGGCCGGCAGCCCGAACTGCGTGGCGAAGTCCTGGATGTCGCCGGCGACCGCGAGGAACGGGGCCCGATAGGACGGCACCACGCGCGCGAGCTGGTTGACCGACTGGCCCACGACCGTCACGAGGATGGCAACGAGGGAGGCGGCGAACAGGATGGTGGCCAGCACCGCCAGCGGGCGCGGGAGGCGCAGCCGCTGCAGCCAGTTCATCAGGGGCACGTTGACCACCCCCAGGAACAAGGCGATGAGGAACGGCTGGATGAGGGAAGCGGCGGCCTGCAGGCCGGCCACGACGACGACGAAGGCGGCCGCGCCGACCAGCAGTTGCGTGCCCGCCCCGCGTCGCAATCGGCCCTCCCCCGACCTCATCGTACGTCGAACAGCGTCAGCGCGAACTTCGATTCGGGCTCTACCCACTGCTCGCGGCGGGCGAAGCCGGCGCGCTCGCCGAGGTCCGCGATCTCCGCTCGTTCGTACTTGTGCGAGCTCTCCGTCCAGATCGCCTCGCCCGCGGCCAGCCGGATGCAGCACCCCGCCCGGGGGAGGCAGACCGTCTGCTCCGACCGGCTGACGAGATACGTCTCGACCCGCGAGGCCCCCGCGTTCCAGACGGCGCGGTAGTCGAACTCCGCCAGATCGAAGTCGGCGTCGAGCTCGCGGTTCAAGCGGACCAGCAGGTTGGCGTTGAACGCCGCGGTCACGCCGAGCGGGTCGTCGTAGGCCAGGATCAGGTCCTCCTCGCTCTTGACCAGATCGGCCCCGAGCAGCAGCATGTCCCCCCGCCGCAGCCGCGAGCGGATGGCGCGGAGAAAGCGATTCGACTCGGCCGGACCGAGGTTGCCGATGTTCGAGCCCAGGAAGAGCGCCAGGCACGGGTGGTCGCCGTCCACCTCCCGGACCGCCTCTCCGAGACCCTCGAGGTACGCCGCGGCGTGGCAGCGGATCGAGACCCGCGGATAGCCGCCGAGGGTGCGGGCCGACAGATCGAGCGCGGTCGGCGAGATGTCGACGAGATGCGTCTCCACGCGCGCCCCGCGTTCGACCAGTGCCTCGATCAGGATGGCGAGCTTCTCGCCGTTGCCCCCGCCGAGCTCGATGACGGACGCCCGGTTGCCGAGCGGCGCGGTGATCGTCGCCCGCTCGCGCGCCAGCAGCGCCCGCTCGCCGCGGGTGATGCGATACCACGGCAGCTCGCAGATGGCCTCGAAGAGCTGCGAGCCCAGTGCGTCGTAGAGGTACTTCGACGGGAGCCGCTTTGCGGGCCGCGTCAGCCCCTCGGCGACCTCGGCGGCCAGCTCGTCGACCCCCGCCGCCAGGACGGGGGCGTCAGACGACGGCGGCATGACGTTCAGCCGGCGTCGCGCACGCACCGAAACGCGGCATACACATAGGGGTAGCCCGGTCGGAACCAGTTGCGGAAGCTGCGGCGCACGAGGTCGCGGCCGGTCGCCGGAGACGCTCCCTTCAGCACGTAGTGCTCGCCGTCGAAGAAGTCGGCGGAGTACTCCGGATAGGACGCCATGCTCTCGAAACCGGGGAACCCCTCGAAGGAGGTCGACGTCCATTCCCAGCCGTTGCCCACCAGATCGTGCACACCCCACGCGCTCGCTCCCGCGGGGTACGACCCGACCGGCACCGGATCCCAATGCCGGAAGTCGAAGTTGCCGCGTGTCTCGTCGGGCGGCGCCTTCCCCCAGGGGTGCGGGCGCTCGGAGCCGTCGGGGGCACCGTAGGCGGCGCGATGGAACTCGGCCTCGGTCGGCAGCCGCCACCCCCTCCAGCGGGCATAGGCGGCGGCCTCGTCGCGGGTGACCCACACCGGCCAGTCGGACGGCAGGGGCAGGGTCTCGAAGAAGCCGCGCCAGCGCCAGTCGGCGCCCGACCGCTCCCAGAACAGCGGATGGTCGCGGCCCGTCTCGCGCTGCCGGGCCCACGCGTCCGCGGGCCAGAGCTCGGGCGCACCGTAGCCGCCGGCATCGACGAACGCCCGGAAGGCCTCGTTGGTGACGTTGTGCACGTCGATGTCGAAGGCCCGGACGTCGACCACGTGCCGCGGAAACTCGTTGTCCCACCCGAACGCGATGGCGTCCCGTTCGGCGCCGAGCGTCGCTCGGCCCGCCGGGATGCGCACCATCCGGGTCTCCGGGGCGGATGCGGCGCCCGGAATCGGGCCGGGCGCCCAACGGGGACGCGTCTTGCGCGCGACATCGAAGCGATGCCACATGTAGAGCAGCGTCTCCTGATGGAGCAGCTCGTGCTCCATCATCGTGTGCATCCCCTGCCCCCTGCGCTGGACCGGGTTGGCGTCGCCCACGACGGGGGCCGACTCGAGGGCGTCGAGCACGGCGGCGTCGACCCGCCGGCCGTAGTCCCGCACCTCGTCCCGGCGCGGCCAGCGTCCGATCGCCTTCGCGTCGGCCGCGGCCTGGTCCTCGGGATCGATGCCGCGTGCGAACAGGGCCTCGAACTCGGGATGGACGCCGGGGTGGCCGAGCCCCTTCTTCAGGAAGCTGTTCACGGTGAAGGCCGGGATGTGGCCTTCGTAGAAGACGACCGGATGGCGGAGCGCGATCGGCCGCTCGTAGTACGCATCGTCCGCAAGCAGGTCGAAGATGGACCGCGTGCGTCGCCTCAGGGCGAGGTACGAGTCCTTCACCTGCCGGCGATCCACGCCACCGGCGGGCGGCCCGGGGTCCCGATGTGCCATCTCTTCCGCTCCGCTCCCGCCCCGGCCGAACGAGCACCGCGCTCGGCAGGGGGGTGGGATGCCGCGTCGGACCGGCTCGGTCCGACGCGCGGATCATCGTACCAGAACTCCCGGCGGGTCGCCCGCGAAGGCCGGCGCCGGCGGGCGCGCGAGCGCCGGTGTGCTAGTCTTCTCGGGCGCCCGGCGGTCGCGCCCGCATTCCCCGAGCGAAAGTGGCGGAATGGCAGACGCGCCGGATTTAGGATCCGGTAGCCGCAAGGCTGTGGGGGTTCGAGTCCCCCCTTTCGCACCACCGCCCCGGCGTCGGCCGCGCCACGCGGCGGCGGCCCGTGCCACGCTGGGGCCGGCCGCGGACGGCCGGTCACCACCCTGCTCGCGACCACGACATGAACACGGAGGTCACCCACGTCGGAGGCAGCCGCAAGGAGCTGCGGGTCGAGGTTCCGGCGGAAACGGTGGGGCGCGCCATCGCCCGGGCGGCGCAGCGCTACGCCCGCTCCGCGAAGGTTCCCGGTTTCCGCCCCGGCAAGGTGCCGCCGGCGGTGGCCCGCAAGCGGTTCCGGGAGGAGATCCTGCGAGCGGTGGCCGAGGATCTCGTCTCGCGGGCCGTGGACGACGCGCTGCGCGAGCACGAGCTCGAGCCGGTCGCGACCCCGGAGGTCCGCGACGTGGAGATCGACGAAGGGAAGCCCCTCACCTTCACCGCCCTCGTCGAGGTGGTGCCGCCGGTCGACCCGGGCACCTACGACGCGTTCGTTCTCCGGCAGCAGCCGCTCGCGGCGGTCGACGAGGCGGCGGTGGATCGCGAAATCGAACAGCTTCGCGCCCGCGCCGCGCGGTCGGAACCGGTCGAAGGACGGCCGGCCGATGCCGGCGACGTCGTGACGCTCGACCTCGAGCGCCGGTTGCGGCGCGGCGACGGTACCGAGTCCGCCCCGGAACGGCACGTCAACGTCACCGTCGAGATCGGAAGCCCCGACAACCCGCCCGGCTTCGACGACCGTCTGCGCGGCGTCGAGGCGGGCGCAACGCGCGAGTTCGCCCTTCCCATGCCGGCGACGGACGAGGCGCCGGACGCTCCGGCAACGGAGGCGCACTACGCGGTGGAGGTCCGGGGCGTGCACCGGCGCGTGCTGCCGGAGCTCGACGACGAGTTCGCCAAGGACCTCGGCGACTTCGACGATCTCGCCGCCCTGCGCACGCGCCTGCGGTCCGACCTCGAGCGCGCGGCCCGGGACGATGCGACGCGCGCGGTGCGGGCCGACCTCCTGCGTCAGCTCGCCTCGCGGGTGACGGGCGACGTGCCCGCCGCGCTCGTCGCGGCGGAGGTCGAGCGGCGGGTGGCGCACCTCGTCCGCCAGATGCTCGGCCAGCGCATCGATCTCCGGCGCGCCAAGGTCGACTGGGACGCCTTTCGCGACCAGCAGCGGGACTCCGCCGCGGAGGTCGTCCGCAGCGCGCTGGTGCTCGACGAGATCGCGCGCCGCGAGTCGATCGAGGTGAGCGAGAACGACCTGGAGCAGGAATTCGAGCGCCAGGCCGCGGCGACCGGCCAGAGCGTGTTCGCCGTCCGGGCGGCGGTCGACAAGGACGACGGGCGAAGCCAGCTCGCAGCGGGGCTGCGGCGCGAGAAGGCGATTGACTTCCTGTTGGCCCGTGCTACGATCGTGACCGTTTGAGGACGACGCCGGTCCCGCTGGCCGCCGCGCGGCCCGACTCGGTCCCCCAGTCGCATCCGCCGGGCGCATCCGCGCCGCCGGCCCCCGAGGCCACAGCCTGAGATGCCCGACCCGCACCTGCAGCTCATCCCGATGGTGGTCGAGCAGTCCAATCGGGGCGAGCGTGCGTACGACATCTACTCGCGCCTGCTCAAGGACAGCATCGTCTTCATCGGCGCCCCGATCGACGACGGGCTCGCGAACCTGATCATCGCCCAGATGCTCTTCCTCGAGGCGGAGGACCCGGATCGCGACATCATGCTGTACATCAACAGCCCCGGCGGGTCGATATCGGCGGGGTTGGCGATCTACGACACGATGCAGTTCATCAAGCCGGACGTCCAGACGACGTGCATCGGGCAGGCGGCGTCGATGGCCGCCGTGCTGCTGGCCGCCGGCACCAAGGGCAAGCGCTTCTCGCTGCCCAACTCGCGCATCGTCATCCACCAGCCGCTGATGACGGGGCTCGCGGGCCAGGCGACCGATATCGACATCCACGCCCGCGAGATCGTGCGGATGCGGACGCGGCTCAACGAGATCCTGTCCACCCACACGGACCAGCCGGTCGAGCGGATCGCCGAGGACACCGAGCGCGACCACATCATGAGCGCGGAGCAGGCGGGCGAATACGGTATCATTGATGACGTGATCCGCCAGCGCGCGTAGCCGGGACCCATGGCCAAGAAGCGTGGTGACGGTGAGATTCTGCGGTGCTCGTTCTGCAACAAGGACCAGCACGACGTCCGCAAGCTCATCGCCGGACCGACCGTCTTCATCTGCGACGAGTGCGTCGACGTCTGCAACGACATCATCGCAGACGACAACCGGTTCGAGGGCAAGGGCCCTGGAGGCCGGTCGTCGCTGCCGGTCCCGTCGGAGATCAAGAAGCTCCTCGATCAGTACGTCGTCGGCCAGGAGACGACCAAGAAGAAGCTGGCCGTCGCCGTCTACAACCACTACAAGCGCGTCGAGATCCAGCGCCGGTCCAAGAACCGCCACGACCCGGAGCTGACCAAGTCGAACATCCTCCTGATCGGCCCGACGGGGACCGGCAAGACGCTGCTGGCCCAGACGCTGGCCCGGTTGCTCTCCGTTCCCTTCACGATCGTCGACGCGACGACGCTCACCGAGGCCGGCTACGTCGGCGAGGACGTCGAGAACATCATCCTGAAGCTGCTCCAGGCGGCCGGCGGCGACATCGAGAAGTGCCAGCAGGGGATCATCTACATCGACGAGATCGACAAGATCTGCCGCAAGGACGAGAACCCCTCCATCACGCGCGACGTCTCGGGCGAGGGGGTCCAGCAGGCGCTCCTGAAGATCCTCGAAGGGACCATCGCCAACGTCCCGCCCCAGGGCGGACGCAAGCATCCCCACCAGGAGTTCTTCCAGATCGACACCACCAACGTGCTGTTCATCTGCGGCGGTGCCTTCGTCGGCCTCGACAAGCTGATCCAGCGCCGCCGCGGCAAGCGGACGCTCGGCTTCCGGGCGGACATCCGCTCGTCGAAGCACTACGCCCGCGGCTCGTGGCTGCAGCACGTCGAGCCCGAGGACCTCATCGCGTACGGGCTGATCCCCGAGTTCGTCGGGCGTCTCCCGGTGCAGGGCACCCTGCACGAGCTCGACAAGGCGGCGCTCATCCAGATTCTCACCGGGCCGCGGAACGCCATCACCCGCCAGTACCAGAAGCTGTTCGAGTACGAGAACGTCAAGCTCCGCTTCACCGACGAGGCGCTCGACGCCATCGCCGAGTCGACCCTGAAGCGGAAGATCGGCGCGCGCGGGCTGCGCATGATCATCGAGGACCTGATGCTCGACATCATGTACACGCTGCCCGGGAGGAAGAAGGTCACCGAGTGCGTGATCACCCGCGAAGCCGTGCTGGCCAAGGACAAGCCGACCATCTTCGAGAAGGCCGGGTGACGAGCCCCCGCCGGTGACTACCATGGAAGCCTACGAAACGCTCCCCATCGTCCCGCTGCGGGACGTCGTCGTCTTTCCGCACATGATGATGCCGTTCGTCATCGGACGGCGGTCATCGACCCGCGCCCTCGAGCACGCGCTGATGGGCGACAAGCGGATCTTCCTGGCCGCGCAGAAGGACGCCGCGAACGACGACCCGAGCCCCAACGACATCTACACGATGGGGTGCGTGGCGAACATCGTGCAGAGCCTGAAGCTGCCCGACGGCAACGTGAAGGTGCTCGTCGAGGGCATCGACCGCGCGCGCACCATCGAGTGGAAGGAGGACAAGGGCTTCTTCCGTGTCGTGGCCAAGGTGCTGCCGCGGCAGCCCGACACGAACGAGGACGTCGAGAGCACCATGAGCAAGGTGGTCTCGCTCTTCGAGCAGTACGTGAAGCTGTCGAACACCTTGCAGTACGACGCGATGATCGCCGCGGTGCGGGTCGACGACCCGAGCAAGCTCGGGGACACGATCGCCGCGCACCTGGTGGTGGGAGTCGACGAGAAGCAGAACCTCCTCGAGATCATCTCCCCCCTCGAGCGGCTCGTGCGCATCGCCAGCATCCTCGAGACCGAGGTGGACAAGCTCCAGGTCGACCGCCGCATCCAGTCCCGCGTCAAGAAACAGATGGAGAAGGCGCAGAAGGAGTACTACCTCAACGAGAAGATGAAGGCGATCCAGAAGGAGCTGGGGCGCAAGGAGGACCGCGGCAACGAGGTGGACGACCTGCGGCGCAAGATCGAGGAGAGCAAGATGCCCTCCGAGGTCGGCGAGAAGGCGATGCAGGAGCTCAAGCGCCTCGAGGCGATGCCCCCGATGTCGGCCGAGGCGACCGTCTCGCGCAACTATCTCGACTGGCTCATCGCCGTCCCCTGGCACAAGCGGACCCGCGAGAGCCGGAACCTGAAGCGGGCGGAGGAAATCCTCAACGAGGACCACTACGGGCTGGAGAAGATCAAGGACCGCATCCTGGAGTTCCTGGCCGTGCGCTCCCTGGTGCGCAAGCCGCGCGGGACCATCCTGACCTTCACCGGGCCGCCGGGAGTCGGCAAGACCTCGCTGGCCAAGTCGATCGCCCGGGCCACGAGCCGGAAGTTCGTGCGGCTGTCGCTCGGCGGGGTGCGCGACGAGGCCGAGATCCGCGGTCACCGGCGGACCTACATCGGCGCCTTCCCCGGACAGATCATCCAGATGATGAAGAAGGCCGGCACGATCAACCCGGTCTTCCTGCTCGACGAGGTCGACAAGATGTCGATGGACTTCCGGGGCGATCCGTCGGCCGCCCTGCTCGAGGTGCTCGACCCGGAACAGAACAACGCCTTTCTCGATCACTACCTCGACGTCGAGTTCGACCTGTCCCACGTGATGTTCATCTGCACCGCGAACGTTCTGCACACGGTGCCCCAGGCGCTTCGGGACCGGATGGAGGTCCTGCAGCTCGCGGGCTACACCGAGATCGAGAAGATCGAGATCGCCAAGCGGTTCCTGCTGCCCAAGACGCTGCCGGCCACCGGGCTGACCGACGAGAACGTCCGGTTCGCGGACGACGCGTACGAGACGGTCATCCGCCGCTACACGCGGGAGGCGGGAGTTCGGAACCTGGAGCGGGAGATCGCGTCGATCTGCCGGAAGATCGCCCGCAAGGTCGTCGTCGACGGCAAGGCCTACTCCACCGAGGTGACCGGCGAGCGCATCAGCGAGTACCTCGGCGTGCCGAAGTACCGCCCGATGCTGGCGGAGGACAAGAACGAGATCGGGATCGCCACCGGGCTCGCCTGGACCGAGGCGGGCGGGGAACTGCTGCTCACCGAGTCGACGCTCATGCCGGGCAAGGGCCAGTTGACGCTGACCGGCAAGCTGGGCGACGTGATGCAGGAGTCGGCGCAGGCCGCGATGAGCTACGTGCGCGCCAAGGCCGAGGCGTTCGGCATCCCGAAGGAGTTCAACAAGAAGACCGACGTGCACGTGCACGTCCCCGAGGGCGCGATCCCGAAGGACGGCCCGTCGGCGGGCATCACGATCACGACTGCGCTCGTCTCGACGCTGGCGCGCGTTCCGACGCGGCGCGACGTGGCCATGACCGGCGAGATCACGCTGCGAGGCAAGGTCCTGCCGGTCGGCGGGGTCAAGGAGAAGGTCCTCGCCGCGCACCGCGCGAACCTGAAGACCATCATCCTGCCGAAGGACAACGAGAAGGACCTCGCGGACATCCCCAAGGAAGTGCTCGACTCGCTCGATCTCTACATGGTCGACACGATGGACGAGGTGCTGAAGATCGCGCTTGCCGAGCAGCCGGTACCGAAGCTGACACCCGCCACGGAATCTCCCGAGGTGGTCTCGGACGACCGCATCACGCACTGATCCCCGGCCGCGACCGGCGGCGGGCGACGGGCCGTGAAGATCCGGGACGCCCGATTCGTCGCCAGTCTGCCGGCGGGCGGCCAGTTGCCGGCCGGCACCGCGCCGATCGTGGCCCTGGTGGGCCGGTCGAACGTCGGCAAGTCCAGCCTGATCAACGCCGTGACCGGGGGGCGCATCGCGCGTGCGGGCGCCAAGCCCGGCACCACGCGCATGGTGAACCTCTACGCCGTGCGCACGGCGGCGGCGGGTACCCGCGCCCGGCGCTTCACGCTGGCCGACCTCCCGGGCTACGGTTTCGCCCGGGGCGGCGGGGCGGCGCGGCGCGAGTTCGATGCGTTGACGCGGAGCTTCTTCCAGCGGCTGGCGCTCGATCCGGAGGCCGAGTGCGGGCCCGGCGAGACGCGGCTCGTCGGCGCGCTCCTCGTCGTCGACGGCCGGCACCCCGGGCTGGAGAGCGACCTCGCGGCGCTGGCGTGGCTCCTCGGCCTCGGTCCTCCCGTCACAGTCGTCACCACCAAGAACGACCGGCAGTCGGGCAACGTCCAGCGGGCACTGCGCATGCGCCACGAGCGCTCGCTCGAGCGCCCTGTCCTTCCGGTCTCCAGCCGGACGGGAGTCGGCGTTCCTGCGGTACGGGCTGCGTTGAGCACGATGCTGCTATAATGCGCTGTTCGGCAGCCGCTTGGAGGAAACCGTGAGGGCGGGCATTCATCCGGAGTACTACGAGACGCGGGCCCAGTGTGCGTGCGGCGCATCCTGGACGACACGGTCGACCAGGAAGGAGCTGCACCTGGAGATCTGCTCCAGTTGCCACCCCTTCTTCACGGGCCGCCAGAAGCTGATCGACACCGAAGGCCGCGTGGAACGCTTCACCAAGAAGTACGGCAAGGTGACGGTGGCCGAGCGCCGGAAGCAGCAGCGCCCGCGCCGCGGTCAGGCCCGGGCCTAGGAGATTTCGCCGCAGAACGCCAACGGAGTGCGTGCCGCGGCACAATCTCCTGGGACGGTGGGGGCTGGGACCGACCCGGAGCCCGCGACGGGTTGGCGGCGCCAGCTGGTTCAGATCAGCGATCGCGACTGACAGCCGTCCACGGTCACGCTCGCCCCGCTCACCCAGCTCGCCCGCGGCGAGGCGAGGAACGCCACCACCGCCCCCACCTCCTCGGCACGCCCGAAGCGGCCGAACGGCAGTTGCTCGCGGACGAAGGCCGCCATCCCCTCCGGGTCTTCCTGCTGGCGCCGGTGCCAGGACCCGCCGGGGAACGAGATGGACCCCGGCGCGATGCTGTTGACCCGGATGTTGTCGGCCGCGAGCTCCCGGGCCATCGCCTTCGCCAGGCTGATCTCGGCCGCCTTCACCGCGTTGTAGGTCATCCTCCCGCCCGACTCCCGGCCCCAGATCGACGCGATCATCAGGATGACCCCGCCGCCGCGCCGCCGGAGGTGGGGCACCGCGAGCCGCGAGGCCCGGACGGCCGGGAACAGCGTCTCGTCGAGCGCCGCCTGCCACTCGGCATCGCTGGCCTCTGCGATCCCGCCGCCACCCGCCCGGCCGACGTTGTTGACCAGGATGTC